>CAKZHN010000571.1 GCA_936924235.1 uncultured Rhodoplanes sp.
CTCTTCCGATCTTCCGCCAACATGACGCCTCATGAGAGCGCCCTCAGTCGAGCAAGGCGGCGTGACGATACACAGGGCATGGAAACACGCAAATCGCGCACCCCTGTTTGCAAGCTCTGTCAACATAGTTGCACGAGCATCGGTCTCGACTCGCGAGGGCAGAGTGAGAGTCAACGCATGCTGACTCGTGCCGAAGCAAGCGCGACGCATCGCCGCTCACACATCACCTGCCCTCACCTTTCTCTTGTCCGCCGCGCGCAAGGCGCTATAACGCGCGGCCCGCGGCCGCATTTTGCGCGAGCCGATGTCGGCGACGACATAGACAACGGTGATTGGAGGACATGGGAAAATCGGCGCGGCTCCCCGTTCAGGCGGCTGGCGGCATCGTGCTGCGCGACGGCGTGCGGCCGCTCGTCGCCGTGGTGCAGCGGCGCAAGGACGGCGCCTGGGTGCTGCCGAAGGGCAAGCTCAAGCGCAGCGAGAAGCCGATCGACGCGGCGCGGCGCGAGGCCAGTGAAGAGACCGGCCACGACGTGATCGTGCACGAGTTTCTCGGCGTGATCTCCTACCTCGGAAATCGCGGACCGAAGGTCGCGCACTTCTGGCGCATGCAGGCGGCCGACGGGCCGGCCGGCGAATTGATGGAGGACATCAAGGCGGTGGACTGGCTGCCGCTCAAAGCCGCGGTTGAGCGGCTCGACCTGCCGCAAGAGCAATCGTTCCTGCGCAGCGTCGGCCGCCACGCGCTGAAGGAAGCGCGCGCCGGCGCGCGGATCGCGCCCGAGGCGCAGGACAAGGCAGTGCCGGTCGTGGCCGAAACCGTGGCTACGACGGAGCCCGAGACGGCGATTCATCCGCCAGCCATGAAGTCGCGGCAGCGCTGGCACGCGCTCGCGCGGCTGACCAAAGGCTGGCGCGCCGCGGTCGGTCGGATGTGGCGCGAGCACTGACCGCTTACGCGATCCCGGTATCCACCGGCGTGGGGTTCCTTGTTGCCGGGCGAGCGAGGACGGCTAAACTGGCGGTAGAATCGCTGCAATGAAACCACCCGCTGAAATCTCTCCGCCGCAGGCGTTTCCCGCCCGCGCCCCAAGAAACCGTGAAGAGGACACCGATGCGATCGGCCTACCGAGCGCTGCTTCTGCTGTGCCTGCTGCTGGCGGGCTTCGCGTGTGCGACCGCTGCCAGCGCGCAGACCCAAACGGCGCCGCGAGAGCACAAGCTCGCGCGGCTCTATTTCCTCCGGCAATACGGATTGATGGGCGGCATCGCGGCGGACACGCGCATCCTGGTCAACGGGCAGCCGGTCGGCATCGTGGAGTCCGGCACATACCTCTACATCGACCGGCCGCCGGGGCGGTACAAACTTCACCTCGAAATGAAGATCCAGCTCCTGCCCAATTCGTTCGAGACCGAAGTCACCGTCGCCGCCGGACAGACCTACTACTACGAGATCGGCGTCGCGACATCGCCGACCGGCGCGGGCTGGGGCAGTGCGCTGCTGATGGGCAACGTCGGCAAGCGCATGGATGGACGGGGATCGTTCGGCGGCAACTCGTATCAGTTCAACAGCATGGACGCGGCCACGGGCGCGGCGGAGGTGAGGAAGCTGAAGCCGGTGAAGCGGTAGGGGCTACCTCGCCGGCTTTGCCACCAGAGCGTCTTTGGGTGCCTGTTCCAGGAGCGCGTCGACGGCCGTCGCAAAGTCGACATAGGCGAAATCCTTCGGCTTCCGCTTCTTCGTTGCAATTCGATGAATTGCGGTCTGTATGGCGGTACGAAGGGCTCGCAACTGAGCATCAGGCGGCAGATCCTTGACGTCAGACCAGCGAATCTGCCCGACGCTCCAGACCGACCTGCTCTTCGGCCGATAGCTCACGTAATCCTCTGTTGCCTTGAACCATTCACCCCATGTTTCCAAATCGGCGATTTCGAAGCAAAACATGAAGAGATCAATCGAGCCCCCGAAGGACTGTCCGTTCAGCCCCTCGTTGAGATAGCGCTCGAGTGCCGTCATCGAAATTTTCCAGCGGCCAGAGGCCAGCCAAGCGTCCGGAGGTATCGAGTTTCCGCGTTCGGCGCCGACGAACAAGACTTCAGCACCCGAGCTGGTCACTGTCCCAAAATTCATCGGCACCGCCTCGCGAACCCACCGCCAATGAACCGTTGCCGGGCCTCGCCCGACTAATCCTCGGATGGCGCTCTCCATATAGGGGAGCCGCCACCGCCTGGATTGGGGATATACACATGAATTCGGTCCGTGCATGGGTCATTGCCGCTGGCGCGGCTGCCGTCCTCTCGACGGCCACAGCCGACATCGCCGCCGCCCAGCCCTCCTCGCTCACCGAAAAGCTCAACGCCTATGTGGGCTGCATCAACCGGCTGTCAGAGCGCGCCTACGATTCACGCAAACGCTATTTCAGCTGGGCCGCCCAGAGCGGCCCGACCGGCCGCGAGCGGATCATCTACGGCACCTACACGATCTACGATACGGCGGATTGCCGGAAGGCCGTCGAGAAGGCCAATGCGCTGGAGCCGCGCGACGGCGCGCTCGAAGCCGCCGCATCGGCCTATGCCGAGGCCGCGGGCAAGCTCGAGCCGCTGCTGAAGGAGGCAGACGACTACTACACCCAGGAGGACTACAAGGACGACCGGATGGCCAAGGGCAAGGCGCTGCATCCGCGCCTCGTCGCCGCGTGGGACGCGTTCGCCACCGCCGACAAGGCGCTGCGCAACGGCGTCGAGACCATCAACGACCGCCGCGCGCTGGAGAAGCTTGCCGAGATCGAGCAGAAGGAAGGCCGCAAGGCGCGCTATCACGTCGAGGCGCTGATGATCGACGCCAAGCGCGTGCTGCGCACGCAGGACGCCGAGAAGCCCGACCTTGCCGCGATGGCGCAGGCGCTGAGCGAGTACGAGGCGATCGTGAAGGCTGTCGAGCAGCTTCCGGATGCGGACGGCCGTACCAAGATCGGTTCGATGTTCATCAGCAACGCGAAGTCGTTCCTCACCTCGGCGAAGCAGCTCACGCGGCGCATCCGCGACAAGGTGCCGTACAGCCAGGGCGACCGGATGATGCTCAACGCCGGCAGCGGCTGGATGGTGGAGGGCTCGCCGCAGCGGGTGCTGCGGGACTACAACCAGCTGGTCGAGGCGTATAACCGCGGGGCGAATATTTAACCCCGCTCTTTGGTTGGCCTGCGCCAGCCTATCCACGTCATGCCCGCGCTTGTCGCGGGCATCCACGCCTGGCTATCAAGTAAGGCGTGGATGGCCGGGACAAGCCCGGCCATGACAGCGGTTGGCACGATACGTGAGCCGCGCAGGGCCTTCGACTCGCGCGGAAACCGCCGCGGCTGTTCAGGCCGGCGTCGCCAGCGGCTTGCCTTTCTCGACGATGTAGGTGACCGCAAGCTTCACCTTCTTGTCGCTGGGCTTGCCGCCCGCGTGGGGCGTTTCGGGCGGGACCTGGAAACCCTCGCCCGCCTTGACGACCCGCGTCGGCTGGCCCTGCACCGGCAGCTCGAGCTCACCCTCCAGCACGTAGGTCGACTCGATTCCCGGATGCGTGTGCCGTCCGACCGCGGTGCCCGGGTCGAGCTCGACCTCCATGCAGATGGTGACGTAGCCCGCCACCGGGCCGTCGATCTGCGACAGGGTTTTTCGCTTAACGCCCGTGGGCGCTGGCGGCGGCGCGCCCTGGGCGGATGCTTCGGTCGCCATGAAGCCGGCCACCGCGCAGATCGCGCAGGACACAAATCCGGTAAATCCTCGTCGTGTCAGCATGGACTCCTCCCTTGTCGCCTGTCGCCGCACCGCCACGATGCTCGACATCCTTTGTTGCGGCCCCAACGCGGGCCGGTGGCGCATCCCAAACGATCAATCCCCGAACGCCCACCGCACGATCCGGGAGTCGTGCGCGTAGCCGCCGTTCCTGGCGAACGGCTCGTTGTTCCAGAACTTGTCCGCCGCGGCGCGGTCGGGCAGTTCGAGCAGCAGCGCGGTGCCGACGTTGTCGGCGCCGTCGGCCGAGCGGATCGGCCCGCGGAAGATGAAGCTGTCGCCATAGGACGCGAAGTAGGACTCGTGGGCGTGCAGGTGCTCGCGGAAGAACTCCGGCGTGCCGGTCTTGGGGCCGAAGCACAGGAACTGCTGCATCCCCTTGCGGCGGTAGTCGGCCGCCCGCTTCTGGAAGCTGTTCGACCAGCGGTGGATCTCGACGCGCTGGTAGACGCCGGCCTTGTTCATGGGCTCGTTGGCGACAAACGCATCCGCCGCGGCGCGGTCGTCGAGCTGCATGAAGAACGAGCTGCCGAGCGTGTCGCGGCCGTCATCGGACAGGAAGTGGCCGTAGCCGATGACGCGCTCGCCGAAGCCTTTGACGTAGGCCTTCTGTTCCGCGAGCTTAGCGCGCCGCGTCTCCCCACTGCCTGGCTTGTCCCAGCAGTAGATTGCCCACTGCGCCGCCTTGCCGCGGTAGTACTGCTTCAGCGACTCCCCGGTCAGGCCGAAACGCGGATCGCCCGGCAGATAGCCGGCAGGTGCTTCGCTCGACATGGCGCCTCCAACTTCACTCGGGCTGACCGTTACTTCGCCCGCCGGTAGAGATTATACGCGCTGCCGCGCCCCGCGCCGACCTGCGGGTTGGTGTTGATGAACTCGTCGTCGGTCAGCTTGTCGATCGAGCGCGTCTGCAGGATGCCGTCCCAGTTCGGAAACGTCGACGCGGTGAATTTCATCGTGAACTGCTTCTTCTCCTCGTCCACCGTGTAGGTGCCGAACTGCGCGATGGTGCCGCGCATGATGCCGGCATACTCCTCGGGCGTCGCCGCCATGCGGTTGCCGTTGGCGATCTTCGGCACTTCGCTGGCGATATGGATCTGCATGAAGTCGCCCTGCGGCGTGAAGATCACCATGCCGCGGGGCTTGGGCCCGAACGGATACGATTTGGTGCCGTCGGGGGCGGTGATCTCGGCCACGACGAAGTGCCAGGTGCCGAGCATGCGCTCCTTGAGCGTTTTCTGCTGCGCGCCGGCGTCGCCGCTCGAAAGCGCGAGCAGCAGCGCAGCCGCGATCGCTCCGATGAACCTCATGCCGCCCTCCCCAATATCCGTTTTGTTGGCGCCATCATGGGGCGCAGGCGGACCTGCGGCAAGCGGCCGGCGCGCACGACGGACCGGCGCCGGATGCAAAACAAAACGGGCGGGCCCCTGGGCCCGCCCGCTGCAATCCCGGTCGGCTCGCGCCGACTTATTTCATCGTGATCGCGAGGCCGCTGAGGTCTGCGTTGGCCATCAGGCCGACCTGATGGCCGGAGAGCTCGAGGATCGCGCCCTTCTGGTTGGTGAGCACGATGGCGCGCGCGCCGCCGCCGACCGCAAGCCCCGCGCCGGCCGCACCATAGACGCCGGCGACGTCCGACGGCCGGTTGATGTTGGTGACGCGACCGCGGAAGGTGGTCTTCGAGCCGCCGAAGACGAGGCCGTAGTCGATACCGCCGACGCCGAGCGAATAGCTCTTGCCGCGGAAGTTCAGCGTGCCGCCGCCGGCCGAGCCGCCGATGATCCAGCCGCCCTTGTAGACCGTCAGCGTGACGGTGCCGCTTTCGGCGCGCGCCTGGGTGAGGCCTGCGGACAGCACGATCAGAGCGGCGAGAACGCTGCGGAAGAAGGTCGGGCTTCGCATGTGGTTCAGTCTCCTTGAGTCTGCGTTGGGGGGAAACGCTGGTGCTTGGGCAGTTTACACCGCCTGAAACGAATCAAGGCAGGGAGATTCCCACGACTGCGCGTTCGACACCAGCCTGGAACCGCGGCGTCAGCGCCGGGCCGCGCTGCACTGCATTCCGCCTCCTTGGGAGAAAGGCTAGGCTCGTGGCGCCGGGAGGTGCGATCCATGCCGGATTATCTCGAATACGATCCTGTCACGACCGACAAGCGCCAGATCTACCGCCTGCTCACCGGCGCCGTGGTGCCGCGGCCGATCGGCTGGGCCTCGACGGTGAACGGCGACGGCGTCGCGAACCTTGCGCCGTTCTCGTTCTTCACGGTGGTCTGCGTCATCCCGCCGATGATCTCGCTGACCATCGCGCGCAATCCCGACGGCAGCGAGAAGCACACGCTGAAGAACGTGCGGCGGAACGGCGAGTTCTGCTTCAACGTGGTCACGCAGCCGGTGTGGAAGGAGATGGTGGATTCGGCCAACGCCATTCCCGAGGACGACTCCGAGTTCGAGAAGACCGGGCTGACGCCGATCGCCTGCGTGAAGATTGCGCCGCCGCGCGTGAAAGAGGTGCCGATCCATTTCGAATGCAAGCTGCACCAGGTGATCGAGCTCGGCCCCAACCGGCATCCGCTGGTGATCGGCGAGGTGGTCTACATGCATGTCGATCCGGCCTGCATGACCGGCGGCTATATCGACATGAAGAAGCTCGATCCGATCGGGCGGCTGAACGGCTTCCAGTACGTCACGCTCGGCGACATCTTCCATCGCAAATTCGAGGACGGCCAGGCGCGGTAATTCAATATCTACTGCAACACCGGCGGTGCTTCTTCACCCTCCCCTGGAGGGGGAGGGTGACCGTGCGTGCTGCAACACCGACTCGAACTACCCCCGCCCGATGAAGCTCTTCATCGTGTTCGGCAGGATCGTCGCCTCGTAGAGGTTCACCTCGTCCGGCAACGAGGCCATCAGCACCGCGACCCGGGCGACGTCTTCCGCGGCCATGATGTAGTCGTCGCCGGGGTTTTCGCCGCGGCCGGCCTTGGTGCGGCCGCGGCGCGTCGAGAACGACGACAGCGTCGCGCCGGGATGGACGATCGACGACACGATGCCGTGCTTGCGGCCGTCCATGGTGAGCTGGTGCGTCATGCCCTGCAGGCCGAACTTGGTCACGGTGTAGGGCAAGGAGTCCGGCCGCGGCGTCTTGGCCGACACGCTGCCGACGTTGACGATGCGGCCGCCCTGCGGCTGTTGGGCCTTCATGACGCGAATCGCCTCGCGCGCGCAGAGGAACGGCGCCGTGATGTTGATGGCGAGCGCCTCGTTCCAGTAGTCGAGCGTGATGTCCTCGGTGTTCTTGTGCGTGGCGATGCCGGCGTTGTTCACCAGCACGTCGAGGCGGCCGAAGGTCGCGACGGTCTTCTTGAACAGCGCGACGATGGCGTCTTCCTTCGTCAGGTCGGCGGGGAACGGCAGCGCCTCGCCGCCCTTGGCCTTGATGCCGGCCGCGACCTCGTCGAGCAGATCGGCGCGGCGCGCCACCAGCACGGTCTTGGCGCCTTCGGCCGCGAACAGCTCGGCGATGCCGCGCCCGATGCCGTTGCTGGCGCCTGTGACGATCGCGATTTTTCCGTGAAGTTGCCCGGTCATTTCCTACCCCGTTCCGTTTATCGCTCGGCCAACGCAAGCTTGGCGCCGAGCGCCACGAACGCCGCCGCAAAGGTCCGCCGCATCCAGGTCAGCACCTGCGGCCGCGAGATCACGTGCTCGCGCACCTTGGCGGCGAACAGCCCGTAGCCGACGAACACCACGAAGGTCAGCAGCATGAACACGGCGCTCAGCATCAGCATGTGCGCCAGCGGATGCGTCTCGTCGCCCTTGGTGAACTGCGGCAGGAAGGCGAAGAAGAAGATCGACAGCTTCGGATTGAGGATGTTGATCAGGATGCCTTCGATGGTCACGGCCAGCGCCGACCGCGCTTCAAGCTTGTCGCCGGTCTCGACCCGCAGCGCGCCCTTTTCCCTCAGCGCGCTCCAGGCCATGAACAGCAGATATGCGACGCCGAGCCATTTCAGCGTCTGGAACGCGAGCGCGCTGGCATGCAGCAGCGCCGCGACCCCGAGCACCGCCGCCGCCATGTGCGGCACGATGCCGAGCGTGCAGCCGAAGGCCGCAACCACGCTGGCGCGGGCGCCGCGCGACAGGCCCGCGGCCAGCGTATAGAGCACGCCGGTGCCGGGCGAGACGATGACGATCAGCGAGGTGATCAGGAATTCGAGGCTCATGTTCGATCCGGCTGGGCTTGGAGGCGGGCTTCAGTCGACATGATAGTCCAGCACGTCGCCGTCCGGCACGTTGATGCCGGCGTCCTCGTCCATGTTGTGGATGATCATGTTCTCCGGATCGATGCTGTTCGGGCCGACGTTGTCGGGCTGCGGCAGGCCCCTGCGCATATCCTTGAACGACTGCAGCGCGCCCGGGCCGCCGACGAACACGCATTGGCAGGTATCCGGGTCGGCCCAGAGGTAATAGCGGCCGCTCTTGCCGGTGCGGGTGACGAACTGGCGCGGCGGAATGCGCCGCAGCTGCGCCATCTTCTCGGGCGTGTCGGCGCGCCGCATGACGAAGCCCGCATCCTCGAGGCGCATGTCGGTCGCGAGTTGCGCATCGGCCGGCATCGCGCAAAGAATGCCGAACGCCGCCGGCGCGAAGAGACGCAAGCTTGATCGATACATGACGGTGCCGCCCTGCTGTCGCCGGACGCCACCATAGCGGATTTCGAAAACCAAGGGACTCCCATGAAAATGCACCGCTGTGCCGCCATCGCCGCGCTGGCCACTCTTGCCATCGGGCTTGCCGCGCCGACCGCGGCCGACGACCACGGCTATCCGGCAGCGACCTTGCTCTCGACCGGCACCAGCATCGTCGGCGAGCCGATCCAGTATCCGGCAGGCGCCCCGGCCCACGTCACGGCCTCGATCATCAACATCCCGCCGGGCCAGCGCACCATCGCGCACCGGCACGGCGTACCGCTGTTCGCCTACATGCTGCAGGGGGAGCTGACAGTGGACTACGGCGCCAAGGGCAAGCGCGTCTATCGGGCCGGCGAGGCCTTCATGGAGGCGATGGACGTCGAGCACTTCGGCGCCAACACCGGCACCGAGCCGGTGCGGATCCTCGCGGTCTATATCGGCTCGGACGGCGCCAAAAACGTGATCCCGGGCCAATAGGCGACGGACGTCACCGGCGCGATCAGCTCGGCGCGGGCACCGGCGTTGAACGCCTCGCCCAGCAGATAGGCGAAGCCGAGCAGCGCAAGGAAGCCTGCGAAGAACAGCGCGAAGAACACCAGCGAGATGCGCTTGAAAAGCACCGAGAAGTTGGTGAGGCCAAAGCCACCCGCGATCAGCGACAGCACGAGAAAGATAATGGCATAGCGAAACATGGCGGCTCCATTCCGGCGCGCCTCAAGAACGCGCGAGCGCAAGACGGGTTCCCTCGCCGCCCAAAAGCCGCCAAGCTTGGCATGAAGAAGGAGACCTCTGGCCATGCCCAAGCGCGCGATCTACTCCGACAAGGTGTTCCGAGGCTCGCTGCCGTTCGCGCCCGCGACGGTCGCGGGCGGCTTCATGTTCGTGTGCTGCGTCGGCCTCGACCGCGCCGGGAAGTACGCGGTGGGCGATGTGCGCAAGCAGACCCAGCAGTGCCTCGACAACATCCGCGCGCTGATCGAGGAGGCCGGCGGCACCATTCGCGACATCATCAAATGCACGGTCTATGTCACCGAGCGCGCCGACTGGCAGCCGATGAACGAGGTGTTCTTCGCGAACTTCACGCAAGACCCGCCGCACCGGGTCTCGTGCATCGTGTCGGGGCTGGGCAGTCCCGAATGCCTGGTCGAGATCGACGCGACGGCGTATCTCGGCGAATGATGGACCGCACCCGAGCCGTCATGCGCTGGATCATGGCCGCGTTCTACGGCGTGGCCGGCGCAGGCCATCTGCTGCGGCCTGAATTGTTCGCGCCGATCATGCCGGACTGGGTGCCCTTCCCGCAGGAGGTCATCCTCGGCACCGGGGTGTGCGAGCTGGCCGGAGCCGTCGCGCTCCTGACGGTCCGGCTGCGCTGGATTGCCGGCGTGATGCTGGCGCTCTACGCGCTGTGCGTCTGGCCCGCCAACATCAAGCACGCGATCGACGGCATTCACCTGCCGCCGATCCCGGATAGCTGGTGGTATCACGGACCGCGGCTGGCGTTTCAGCCGGTGCTGATGTGGTGGGCGCTGTTCTGCGCGGGTGTCACGGATTGGCCGCGCGGGCGCGAAGCCGCGCGAGACCGGAAATCCCTCTAGTAGTTCCGGCCGCTGTCCTGCTGATTCTTGATCCAGTCCGAAAGCTTGCCGGGGTCTTCCTTCTTGGCCTTGGCCGACTTGCCGCCGGCCTTGCTGCCCGACGACTTGGTTTTGGCGGCCTTCGGCGCGGGCGGCGGCATGGCGGCGTCACGGGCGAGCCGGAGCGCCCGCAGCTTCTCGGTCTTGGCGCGCACCGCCTCGGCATTGGCCTCGTATTCGGCCATGGCCTTCTTGCCGTCCGCTTCCCGCTTGGCCTTCAGGGCCTGGGCTTCGGTCGGGTTTTTCGGGGGGCTCGCCATATCGTCTCCTGTGTTGTCCCACATATGGGGGCAAACAGCCGCTTTTGCAAACACTTGCGCCGCAACCGGCCCGGCTGCGGCGCGCCGATATTGCGAAAAGCGGCCTAATTGATCCTGATATTGAGCTCCTTCACCAGCCGCGCGTATTTCACCGAATCCGCCTGCGCGAGCTTGCCGAGTTCCTCCGGCGTGCCGCCGATCACCTCGACCACGCCCTTGAGGAAGGTGTCGCGCAGCTTTTCGTCCTTGAGCGCGTGGTTCATCTCGCCGTTGAGCTTCATGACGAGCTCATGCGGCGTGCCGCTCGGCACGAAGGCGCCATACCAGGCGTCGAGCACCACCGGGTATCCGGACTCATCCAGCGTGGGGATCTCCGGCAGGATCGGCGAGCGCTTCGAGCCGGTGTGGGCCAGGAGCTTGAGCACGCCGGCCTTGTAGTGCTGCACCAGCGCGGTCGGGCCGAGGAACGCGACCTTCACGTGGGTCGCGATCAGGTCGTTGATCGCCTGGCCGGCGCCACGATAGGGCACGTGCTCGAGCTTGATGCCGGCCTCCTTGGCGAGCCATTCGCCGGCGACGTGCTGGTTGGAGC
Organism: uncultured Rhodoplanes sp.; assembly: GCA_936924235.1. Taxonomy (GTDB): domain Bacteria; phylum Pseudomonadota; class Alphaproteobacteria; order Rhizobiales; family Xanthobacteraceae; genus Z2-YC6860. The sequence goes on from CAKZHN010000571.1 coordinate 10,961, forward strand.
CGACGCCCGAGGAGGCGAAGCCCAGCCCCGGATTGGCCTTGGCGTACTCGACCAGCTCCTTGACGGTGCTGATGCCGAGCGACGAGTGCGCCGCCAGGAACTGCGACTGGCGGCCGAGATAGCACACCGGCAGCAGCTCCTTGGTGTAGTCGTAGGACAGGTTCGCGATATGCGGCGCGCTCGCCGCGTTGTCGTTGGTGATCAGCACGGTGTAGCCGTCCGGATCGCTCTTCATCGCGGCGTCCATGCCGATCACGCCGCCGGCGCCGGTGCGGTTCTCCACCACGATCTGCTGGCCGATGGTCCCCGACATCCGCTCGCCGACCGCGCGCGCGATGAAGTCGATGGCGCCGCCCGGCGCGAGCGGCACGATGAAGCGGATCGGCTTGTTCGGATAGCCCGGCTGCGCCAGCACGGCTGGCGCGCTGACGAGACCGCTGCCCAGTGCACCCGCCGCCGCAGCGGCACGTTTGATGAATGTTCTGCGCCCAATCATCGGCATTCCACTCCCAGGTTTCGGCTTTTGGTTGTGCGGAACTGTATCATGCGGTCGGAGGAGGAAAAGCCGCGGCGCATGCTGCGTCGCGTCAGATCGGGTGCCACTTTCGTCGAACGGCCGCGGCGTGCCGCCGCATATTCCCCCTCCCCGGTTCCGCCTCTAGGATGCGGCCAACGGCGCGCTCAAAAACCAAACCGCCGGCCGGGAGGGATGAATGAATCGACGCACGATGATGGCGGCTGCCTGCCTGCTGGCGGCGGGGCTGGCGGCGCCCGCGACGGCGCAGGACTATCCGAACCAGACCATCAAGCTGATCAGCTCGTTCGGCGCCGGCGGCGGCTCCGACATCATCGGCCGCATCATTGCGCAGCGCCTGCAGGAGAAGCTCGGCCAGCCGGTCGTGGTCGAGAACCGGCCCGGCGCCGGCGGGCTTCTCGGCAACGAAGCGGTCGCGAATGCGCCGAAGGACGGCTACACCCTCGGCGTGCAGACCGCGGGCCAGATCATCACGCCGGTGATGACCAAGGTGGTGCGCTTCGAGCCGGTGGAATCCTTCGACTGGATCGGCCAGATCGCGGTGGCGGGCCTGCTCATCGTGGTGCGCCCCGACTATCCGTACAAGGACATCAAGTCGCTGGTCGCGGCCGCCAAGGCCGACCCCGGCAAGATCGTATTCGGCAGTCCCGGATTTGGCGCCACGCAGCATCTCGCCGCCGAGCTGTTCAAGCAGGTCGCGGGCGTCAACATGCTGCACGTGCCCTATCGCACCACGCCGGAGGCGATCACTGCGCTGCTCTCGAAGAACACGGACGTCCTCTTCGACACCGTGACAGCGCTGCTCGGCCAGGTGCAGTCCGGCCAGATGCGCGCGCTCGCCGTCACCAGCAAGGAGCGCGATCCGGCGGTGCCCGATATCCCGACCGCGACAGAGTCGGGCGTGGTTCCGGGCTACGACGTCACCACCTGGTACGGACTCTATGGACCGAAGGGCATGCCGAAGCCGGTCATCGCAAAGCTCAACAAGGTGCTCAACGAGATCCTCGAGGAGCCCGAGACAAAGGCGCGCCTGACCAAGACCGGCGTGATCGTGAAGAGCTCCACGCCCGAGGCATGGCACGAGTTCATGGTCGCCGAATACAAGAAGTGGAGCGACGTGCGCGTGAAGGCTGGATTGGAGCAGCGGTAGTCGAGCCGGGCTCGCAGCGAGCTCTACTTGCTTCGGCGCCAGACCACTTCGAACTGCTCGCCGGGATAGGTTTTCGGATTGAGATAGTGCAATTCGGAGTCATCCAAGCGGGTGATTTCAAACGTCGTGCGCGTTCCGATGATGCTCTGGCGATTGCTGCCTTCGATCTTGAGCACAATCGTCTTGCCCGTTTCGACCGAGTAGGTGCCGAAGCAATAAAACGCTTTACGAAAGCTCAGTCCCGATCGCGGGCGATCGATGATTTCCGCAAAGTGACCCGAAGGATCGAAGATCAAGAGCCCGGTGGCGCCAGGCCCCCAGTTGTCTGTTCTGGACCGGCTGTCCTTGATGGAAATCGACTGGACGAACGTCCAGGCTCCCAGAAGCTGGCTTTGCGGCCCCGGCGGCGATTTGGCTTCCTGCGCGATACTGGGCTGGAGAAATTGACCGCCTGCCATCCCGGCGAATGCCGCCAACAGGTTTCGTCGCTTCATTCGCCCCCCTCGTCCAGCCGCCCCAAGGTTACTGCGAGTATTCAGTTAAGTCATTGGCCGCGGCGCCAATCAGCGCGCACCCTCGACCTTGACTCCGGCATCCTGCACGATCTGCTTCCAGCGCGGAATTTCCTTGCCGAGATAGGCTGCGAACTCCTCCGGCGTGCTGCCGAGCGGATCGAGGCCGAGCGCCGAGAACTGCCGGACGAAATCCGGCTCCTTGATCGCCCGTCCGATTTCGAGGTTGAGCTTCTGCACGATCTCCTTCGGCGTGCCCTTGGGCGCGACCACGGCAACCCACGCCGTGATGCTGAACCCCGGCAGGCCCGACTCGTCGAGCGTCGGGATTTCGGGCGCAGCGCTGGCGCGGCGCAGGCCGGTCAGACCGAGCGCCTTCAATCGATTGTCGCGGATCTGCGGCAAGGCCGGCGTTGTGTCGCTGAAGACGAGTTGCACCTCGCCAGCGACGGCCGCCGTCAGGCTCGGCACGCCGCCGCGATACGGCACGTGGTTGATCGAGACAGCGGCCTGCTTGTTGAACGCGCCGAGCGACAGATGCGCGGTCGAGCCGTTGCCCGACGTCGCTGCATCGAGCCCGCCGGGCTTGCGCCGGGCGAGATCGATCAGCTCCTTGACGGTGTTCACCGGCAGCTGCGGGTTGGCGGCCAGAACCAGCGCGTTCTCGCCGACCAGAATGACCGGCTCGAAGTCCCGGACCGGCTCGTATCCGAGCGACGGATACAGCGCCAGATTGGTGGTCAGCGGCGAATTCGTCGAGATCAGCAGCGTGTATCCGTCAGGCGCCGACTTGGCGACGGCGTCGGCGCCGACACTGCCGCCGGCGCCCGGACGGTTGATGATCACGACAGGCTGGCCCCACACGGTGGCGAGCCGCGCGCCGAGGGCGCGTGCGAGAATGTCGACGGTGCCACCGGGCGTGTAAGGGACCACGAGCTGGATCGTGCGATCGGGATACTCCGCCCGCGCGGGAGACGATGCCGCAACAAGAAGCGCTACAAGCGCGATGCTGAAAAGGCGCATGATCCCCCGAGACTTTTTGCTTTGAGCTTGCTTGAAACTTCTTGGGGCCGGAATCTAACTCCCCCACACCTCGCCTGCCAATTCCACGATCATCCGCAGCTTGGCCCACTGCTCCTCCTCGGCGAGCACATTGCCCTCCTCGGTCGAGGCGAAGCCGCATTGCGGCGACAGGCAGAGCTGGTCGAGCGACACGTATTTCGTGGCCTCGTCGATGCGGCGCCTGATCTCGTCCTTCGGCTCCAGCCGACCGCTCTTCGAGGTGACGAGGCCGAGCACCACCTGCTTGCGGCCACGGGGCAGGAAACGCAGCGGCTCGAAGCCGCCGGCGCGGTCGGTGTCGAACTCGAGGAAATAGCCGTCGATGTTGGTCTTGCCGAGCAACTGCTCGGCGACGAACTCATAGCCGCCGGATGCCACGAAGGTCGAACGGAAGTTGCCGCGGCACGAGTGCATCGTGACGGTCATGTCGGCCGGCTTGTCTTTCAGAGCCGCATTGATCGTCTCGGAATATCTGGCCGGCAGCCTGTCGGCGTCGTCGCCGCGGGCCTTCGCCTGCTCGCGCTGGCGGGGATCGCAGAGCAGCGCCCACGCGACGTCATCGAGCTGCAGATAGCGGCAACCGGCATCATAGAAGGCGTGGATCGCCTTCCTCCACGCCGTCGCGACATCGGCGAAGTATTCGTCCGTGTCGGGATAGATGTCCTTGCTGATCCCGGCGCTGCCCTGGCGGAAATGAAACACGCTGGGCGCAGGGATCGCCACCTTCGGCGTGACGGTGCAGATGCTCTTCAGATATTTGAAGTGCTCGATCTGCGGATGACCGGTGAAGCCGATCTTTCCCACGACCCTGATCGCGTCGGGCTTTTTCTGAGCGCCCTGGAACTGCGAGCCTTGTGCGGCCTGGTAGCCTTCGACGCCCGCGAGCCCTTTGAAAAAATCGAGATGCCACCAGGTGCGCCGGAACTCACCATCGGTGGCGCACTTCAGGCCGATTTCCTGCTGCCTGGCGACGACCTTCTCGATCTCGCGATCTTCGATCGCCTTGAGATCAGCGGCGCTGATCGCGCCGCTCGTGAAGCTCGCACGCGCCTCCTTCAATGCAAGCGGCCGCAACAGGCTGCTCACATGATCGGCGCGAAACGGGGGACTGGTGCGGATGCCCATCGTTTCCCCCGGATCGTCCGCCTGATGTCGCCTACTCCGGCTTCAGGCCGGCGAGCTTCGCGGCCTCGCGCGAGTTGTCGTATTCCTTCTGGATATAGGCGGCGAAGCCCTTCGAGGTCTGCAGGTCGTCCGGCACAAGCTCGGCGCCGCTGGCGATGAACTTGTCCTGCGCCGACTTGTCGGCCAGCGCCTTGATCAGCGCCTTCTCGAGCTGGGCGACGATCTCGGGCGACGTCTTCGACGGCGCGAGAATGCCCACGTAGCTTGCCGCGGTGAAGTCCTTGACGCCGGACTCGATCATGGTCGGCACGTCGGAGATCTTCGGGATGCGCTTGCTCGAAGCGACGGCGAGGATGTGCACCTTGCCCCGGCCATGGTGCTCGAGAAGCGTCGACACCTCGGTCATCGCGCCCGAGACCGTGCCGGCCAGCACGTCGCCGACCAGCGCGCCGCCGCCGCGATAGGGCACGTGCACGATATTGGCGCCGGTCGCGGCGTTGAAGCGCGCCAGCGTCATGTGCGAGGCGCTGCCGACGCCCGAGGTGGCGAGCGTGATCTGCTGCTTCTTCGACAGTTCGACGAGATCGTGGACGCTCTTCGCCGGCACGGAGTCGTTCAGCACGATGCAGTGCGGCGCCAGGTTGGCGAGCCCGATCGCCACGAAGTCCTTCAGCGGGTCATAGGGCAGCTTCGCCTGCACGAACGGATTGACGGTCAGCGGGCCGTTCGAGCCGGTGAACAGCGTGTAGCCGTCGGCCGCCGCAGTCGCGACCGCGGCCGCGCCGATGCTGCCGCCGGCGCCGGTGCGGTTCTCGACCACGAGCGACTGGCCGAGCGAGGGCGACATGCCCTCGCCCACGATCCGCGCCACGAGGTCGGCATTGCCGCCGGCCGCGAACGGCACGATCAGCCGGATCGGCCGGTCCGGATAGGCGGCAAAGGCTGCGCGCGGCAGCAGCGAGACGAGCGGGGCTGCCGACAAGGCGGTGAGCAGCGAGCGGCGGGAAATCGACATGGCGTTCCTCCGGGGAGTCTTTACAGGGCGTTCTTTCTGGGGCTCCGATAGCGCGCGGATACCTCCGGCGCAAACTATTCTTTGGGTCAATGGCCGGACAGATAAGAAAGCGTTGCCGGGACCGCATGCCGCAGGCGTTTCTTCCCCTGCGGCTCACGGTGACCTGACTTTTCTATCGCGGCGGCAGGCCTATATTCCGTGACGCCGGAGATGCTTCCCCGCATGGAGTGACTGCCAATGGCCACACGTCAGATCAAGCTCAACGCCTTCATGCGCCCGGCGAGCATCCACACCGGCGCATGGCGCTATCCCGGCGCCTGGCCGGATATGAATTTCAACTACGCGCACCTGAAAGAGTGCATCCAGAAGCTCGAGGCGGCGAAGTTCGACGCCTTCTTCATGGCCGACCACATGGCCGTGCTGAACATGCCGATGGATGCGCTGAAGCGCAGCCACACCGCGACCTCGTTCGAGCCCTTCACGCTCCTTTCCGCGCTGTCGCAGGCCACCAGCCATATCGGCCTGGTCGCCACCGGGTCGACCACCTTCGATGCGCCCTACCACATCGCCCGCCGCTTCGCCTCGCTCGACCATATCTCGGGCGGCCGGGCCGGCTGGAACATCGTCACCACGTCAAACCCGGATGCGGCGCTGAACTTCGGCATGGACGAGCACATGGAGCACGGCGAGCGCTATCACCGCGCCCGCGAGTTCTACGACGTGGTCACCGGGCTGTGGGATTCCTGGGCCGACGACGCCTTCATCCGCGACGTCGAGAGCGGCGTGTTCTTCGATCCCGACAAGCTGCATGTGCTGAACCACAAGGGCGAGTCCTTCTCGGTGAAGGGCCCACTCAACATCGCCCGCCCGATCCAGGGCTGGCCGCTGATCGTGCAGGCCGGCGCGTCGGAGTCCGGCCGGCAGCTTGCCGCCGAAACCGCCGAGGCGGTGTTCACGGCGCAGAGCAACATGGAGGCCGGCCGCGCCTTCTATGCCGACGTGAAGGGCCGCATGAAGAAGCTCGGCCGCGATCCGGAGCACATGAAGATCCAGCCGGCCTGTCTGGTCCTGGTCGGCGACACCGTGGAAGAAGCCAAGGCCAAGCGTGCCAAGCTCGACAGCCTGGTCAACTACGCCAACGCCATCGCGTCGCTGTCGATTGCGCTCGGCACCGATGCCTCGAAGTTCGATCCGGACGGGCCACTGCCGGAGATTCCAGAAAGCAATGCCTCCAAGAGCGGCCGCGAGCGCGCCATCGCCGCCGCCAAGCGCGAGAATCTCACGGTGCGCCAGCTCGCCCAGCGCATGGGCGGCTATTCGGGGCTCGCCATGGTCGGCACGCCGAAGACCATCGCCGACGAGATGGAGCAGTGGATCGAGACCAACGCCAGCGACGGCTTCACCATCATGTTCCCGTACCTGCCGGGCGGGCTCGATGATTTCGTGCGCGGCGTGATCCCCGAACTGCAGCGCCGCGGGCTTTTCCGGAAAGAGTACGAAGGCAAGACCTTGCGCGAGAACCTCGGGCTGCCGCGGCCCGGCAACCGTTTCTTCGAGAAGAAGGCCGTCGCCGCCGAATGAACGAGATCGAGAACTTCCACGCCCACGTCTATTACGATCCGCCCGAGCACGCGGAGGCGCTCAAGTTTTGCGAGACCGCTGGAAAGACATTCGGCGTCAAGGTCGGCCGCATGCATGACAATCCGGTCGGCCCGCATCCGCGCGGAAGCTGCCAGCTCACCATCGAGAAGTCGCAGCTTTCCGAGGTGCTGCCCTGGCTGGTGCTGAACCGCGGCAAGTTCACGGTGTTCACCCACGCCCAGACCGGCAACGCGCTGAGGGATCACACCCAGCACGTGATCTGGCTCGGGCCGTCCGAGACGCTGAAGCTCGACCAGTTCCGCTGAGCGCAGGCCGATCCACCCGTGGAACAACGACGCAGCCGGTGCGGTTGAGGGCATAAGAATCTCCGGAGGAGACGCTTATGAAGGCCCTCGTCGGCGCAGCTCTGACCTTGGCGTTCCTCACGCCCGCCTGGTCCGGCGAATTTTACATCGTCCGTGACGTGAAGACCGGGAAGTGCAGCATCGTCGACCGGCGCCCGACCAGCAGCGAGGTCGTGATCGCGGGCGACGGCAAGGCCTTCATCAGCTTTGAGGAAGGCACGATCGCCATCCAGACGCTCAGAATTTGCAACAACGGATAGAGATGCCTACTCGATCACCTCGTCGGCACGGGCGAGCAGGCTTGGCGGCACGCTGAGACCGAGCGTCCTGGCGGCTTTGAGATTGATGACAAGCTCAAGCTTGGTCGGCTGCTGGACCGGCAGGTCGTTTGGCTTCTCGCCCTTCAGAATGCGCGCGACATAAGAAGCGGCCCGGCAGTAAGCCTCTTCGACACTGGCTCCATAGCTCGCAAGGCTTCCGGCGGTGACGCTGCCTTTCGACGAGTGAATGGTCGGGACCTTGTATTGCATCTCAAGCCGGGCGATCTGCTCCCGCCGGTTGAAAAACACCGGATCCGACAGGACCATCAGCGCGTCCACCTTCGTGGTCCCAAGCGAAGCCATCGCGGTATCAATCTCGCGTTCATTGCCGGCGCGCAGCACGTGGACGTCCAGCCCCAACGCATGAGCGGGGCTCAGGACCTCATTGAGCAGCGGTTGGAAGTTGGGCCTGTTGGGATTTGCGAGCACGCCAATGACCCTGGCGGTCGGCACGAGCTCCCGGATGAGCTCCAGCGTCTTCGGCCTGAGCTCGACCGAGAGAAAGGTCGAGCCGGTGAGATTGCCGCCCGGTCTGGCGAGGCTCGCCACCAGGCCCTGCTTGACCGGATCGGCGCCTATCGCAAACACGATTGGAATTTCGGAGGTCGCTTTCTTGGCCGCCAAGGCGGCGACGTCGCCGCCGCCCGCGAAAATCAGGGCGACCTTGCGCTTGACCAGGTCGGCGGCGAACGCAGGCAGACGGTCGAACCGGTCTTCGGCCCAGCGAAAGTCGATCTTCAGGTTTTGCCCTGTGACGTATCCATCCTGACCCAGGCACCGCTGAAAAGCGGCCTGAGCCGACCAATAGGCCGATTGAGGATCGGGTGATGCGCTGTGAAGAAATCCGATGACTTTCGCGTTTGGCTGCTGCGCGAAGGCCGATGTCATTCCGCCGCACATGACGGCGACAGCAATCAGCCATCGTCCAAAAATCCTACGCCGCATGATTTCTCCGCCCCCGTATCTTGGAATTCATCGTAAAGGCCACAGCTGGGGTTTGTAAGGGGCGATGAAATGCCGGAGCTCGACTGGTTCCGTTGCTCCCGGAGAATATCGAAAGATGCGTTCCACGAAGTCTTGGTGAAGTCCTGCCGGGACGCTAGGCTTGAGCACGATCAGACCGACCGGGGGAATGATCATGCAGCGGCTCGCACGTCTTTGCGCAATCACGGCAGCTGCGATCGCGGCTGCAACGATATCCGACGCTTCTCGCGCGCAGGATTATCCGAACAAGCCGATCCGGCTGATCGTCGTCACCGCGGCGGGCGGACTGATGGACGTTGCGGCGCGCGTCCTGGCCGAGAGCCTGGACAAATCGCTCGGCCAGCGCCTGGTGATCGAGAACCGGTCCGGCTCGGGCGGCAACATCGGCGGCGAAGCGGTCGCGAAGTCCGATCCGGACGGCTACACACTCGGCCTCGTGCAGATCGGCAATATCGCGATCAATCCCTTTGTCTACACGGACATGACCTTCGATCCGCTGACCGATTTCGTTCCGGTCGCGCCCGTCACCAGCTCTCCCATCCTGGTGGTCGCCAACGCCAAGGTCCCGGCCAGCAATCTCACCGAGCTGATCGCGCTCGCCAGGAAAGAACCCGGCACGTTGTCCTACGGCTCGGGCGGCATGGGCACGGCGCCGCATCTCGCCGGCGAGATGTTCAAGGCCGCGGCCGGCGTCAACATCCTGCACGTCCCCTATCGCGGCGTCGGCCCCGCGGTGAATGACGCCATCGGCGGGCATGTCCAGCTCGCGTTTGCCGGCTTGGGCGCGGTGCGAAGCGGCGTCGAGTCCGGCGCGCTGAAGATCCTGGCGGTGGCGCAATCGCAGCGCCTGAAATCGGCGCCACAATACCCGACGTCGGCCGAAGCGGGCCTTCCGGGCTATGAGTTCGTCACCTGGTTCGGCGTGGTCGCGCCGAAGGGAACGCCCGCACCCATCATCGCCACCCTGGTGAAGCAGATTCATGCCATGCAGGACGATCCTTCGGTGCAACACAAGCTGGCTGCCGGCGGGCTCGAGCCGCTGAAAGAAACGCCCGAGCAGTTCGGCGCTAGGATGCGCCGCGACCAGGACCGCTTCCGTGACGTCGTCAAGGCGGCGAAGCTGAAGCCGGAATAGCGAACCGTGGCCAGCGTCAGAAAAGTCCTTGTCGTCGGCGGCGGTATCGCCGGGCTGACGCTCGCCATCGGTTTGCGGCGTCGCGGCATCAATGTCGACGTGGTGGAAATCCAGCCGCGCTGGAACGTGCTCGGCGTCGGCATCAGCCTGACGGGTCCGACGTTGCGGGCGCTGAAGTCGATCGATCTGATCGAGCCGTGCGTGGCGGTGTCGTTCGGCTTCAACCGCATCGTCTTCGCCGATGCCACCGGTCGCGAGTTCGGTGCGCTGAGCCTGCCGAAGCTCAGCGGGCCTGAGTATCCGGCGACCGTCGCGATCGGACGGCCGGCGCTGCATGACGTGCTGATCCGCGCGACGGAGCGTCTCGGCGCCGTCGTGCGGCTCGGCGCGTCGGTGTCGCAACTCGACCAGAGCGGCGACGCGGTCGATGTCACGTTCTCCGATGGCCGCCGCGGCAGCTATGACGCCGTCGTCGGCTGCGACGGCCTGCGTTCGAGCGTCCGCAATCTCGTGTTCGGCAACCTCGACAGCGAGAACTTCACCGGCCTCGCGGTGTGGCGCGCGACCATGCCGCGGCTGCCCGAGGTCGAGTGCATGCAGATGTTCTACGGCCCGCACACCAAGGCCGGCGTCAATCCGCACTCGCGCGACAACATGTTCCTGTTCCTGGTGCAGCCCATTCGCAGCGGCGAGCGCCTGCCGCCGGACCGGATGCATATTCTGCTGTCGGAGCAGCTGGCCGACTTCAGCGGACCGGTCATGGAACACGCGCGCGCCCATATCACCGATCCGGCCAGGGTCGATTACCGGCCGATGAACGCCTTCCTGCTGCCGCGCCCCTGGCATCGCGGCCGTGTCGTGGTGATCGGCGACGCCGCGCACACGACGACGCCTCACTTGGCGACAGGTGCCGGCATCGCGATCGAGGACGCGGTGGTGCTCGCCGAGATGCTGGCCGGCGATGGCGCCGTTCCGGATATCCTCGAACGGTTTGCCGAGCGCCGCTTCGCGCGTTGCAAGCTGGTGGTCGATACGGCCGTCAAGCTCGGCGAGATGGAGAAGGACACGTCGATCCCGATCCAGGCGCATTTCGACCTGATGGGATCGACGTTCCGCAAGCTTGCCGAGCCGATCTAGCAGCGCGGCCGTTGGTGCAGCCGCCGGCGCTCAGGGATGCACATCCTGGGTGAACCAGTCGGTCGGCAGGTCATGGCCGAGGCCCGCCTCCTTGGCCTTGCGGTAGACCACCGCACCGGCCGCCGCGAACTGGTAGCCCAGACCGAGATTGTTGATGAAGCAGGTCACGTCGCTTTCCGCGGCGCGCATCGGCGTACCGCGGGCAATCACCTCGGGAAGCGTCAAGGTGCGCGCGAAATCGATCCCGGCGCCGAGCCCCCAGCCTTTGTCGTCGGCCTTTTCCGCGACCTTGAGGCCCGCGGTCGTCACGTGGATCGGCTTGTCGTCGTGGGTGTGCAGCACCAGCCGGTCGGCACGCTTGATCGCGGCAAGTTCGATCTCGGTGATCTTGATCGAGCTCAGGTGCATGCCGGGCTCGATCCAGCGCTCGAAGAAGATGTTGTCGATGGAATTCGTGGCACAGAGCGCGATATCGGCGCCGCCGATCGCCTCCTCCGGCTGCGCCACCGGCGCCACCTCGATGCCCAGCGTTTCGGTCATTTCGCGGCAGAACGCCTCACGACGCTCACGGTTGGGGCTGAAGCAGCGGATGGTCTTGACGTCGCGCACGGCGCAGGCCGCCATGAGCTGCGCGCCGGCCTGCCAGCCCGATCCGAGGATGCCGACCGAGGCGGCATCCTTGCGCGCCAGATATTTGATGCCCAGCCCGTTGGCGGCGCCGACGCGGATGCGCTGCATGACGCCGTCGGGCATGATCGCCAGCGGCTCGCCGGTGTGCGACGAGAACAGCAGCACGAGGCCGACATAGCGGTTGCCGGGCGCGGCCGGCACCTTGACCCGGCGCATGTTGTTGCCCTGCTTCGGCCAGGTGACGATGTCGGAGTCGATGCGGACCGCGCCGACGCCGAGCTTCGGAATGACACCGTCCATCGACTTCAGGCTGTAGAGCGCATCGTCCTGGCCGGACGGCACCAGGCAGTCCGAGCGAACGCGGTTGACGCCGCGGCCCGCGCTCAGCTCGACATAGACGTCTTCGAGCACGTCGATGCAGTCGCGCATCGTCAGAAGCTTGCCGACGTCGTCGTTGGACAGAATGAGAGTCATGCAATCACTCGCCGAGGATTTCCTGGCGCCGCTGTTCGAGCTCACTGGAGTATCGTCGCAACGCATAGGCCTCGGTCAAGAGGCCGATCACCTCGCGATTGTCGGACGCCTCCACAACCGCCAGCGCCTCGGCCTCGGCCTTGTCGAACAGCGCCACCGCCTGCTTCACCGTCATGGTGGGCAGCAGCATCGTGTCCGTGAAATGCAGTATCTCGCGCACCTGCATCGCCTCGTCGTAGTCCTCGGCATGCGCCTCCGCGACCTGCACGATACCGGCGTAGTTCTTGTCCTCGTCGAGCGCCACCACCTGCCCGGTCGAGCCGAGCGGATGGACGCGGCGGAAGCGCCCGATGGTGGTGTGCGCCGGCACGGTCGCGACGTCCGGCCGCATCATGCGGCGCACCGTCAGCTCGCGCATCCAGCCGACATCGGCGGCGCTGCGGATGCCCTCGCCGCGCAGATGGAAACGCCAGGTCGCGAACGAATAGCCGAACTGCTGGCGCGTCACCTGCGCCGAGAAGATGATCGCGATCAGCACCGCGGCGGTGAACCAGAAGTCGCCGGTGGTTTCGAGCGCGATGAACGTCATGGTGAGCGGGCCGCCGATCACCGACACCGACAGCGCCCCCATGCCGACGATGGCGTAGATGTGCGGATCAAGCGTGCCCGGAAAATACAGGTTGCCGATATCGGTGAAACTGCGACCACCG
>CAKZHN010000572.1 GCA_936924235.1 uncultured Rhodoplanes sp.
GATAGCCATAGATGGTGGGCACACGAGCGCGGTCGGCCCAGTCGATGATCAGCTTGCGGTGCACTCCCACCGAGGTGCCGGGCAGGGCAATCGCGCCGGTGTCCGGGGTTTTTGCCGCAACATCTAAGGCGGCTTTGACAGCGGCGGTATCACTAAACACGATTGAAGTAAGCTGGACGGCAGCCCGACTAGCCACAGCTTGCAGCGCCGCAAGGTGACCGGTGCCGGACACAGATGGGTCGGCAAGAACGAGAACTGTCGAGGTCCGGGGCGCGACTTCTTTGAGCGTTTCGAGCCACTTTCCGCTCATTTCGTATTCGAAGTTGGTGAAGCCGGTGATGTTCTTTTCGGGGTGCGCCAAGTTGGAAACGTATCCACCACGCACAGGGTCGGAGACCTGGGTGAAAACGATTGGAGTTGTTTCGGTCGCCCGCCGAACCGCATCGAGCGCCAACGTGCTTTGAGCCAGGACGACGTCCGGTGCGCTCCCGACGATCTCTGCGGCAAGAGCACTCAGGCGGTCGGGATCACCTTCACCCCAGTGGACGTCAATCCGCAGATTTCGTCCGTCGGTCCAGCCACTCTCAGACAAGCGCTTGCGTACGGCAACCAAAAAAGGCGTAGCGACCTTTGTCGATGATCCGAACAGGATGGCAAGCCGTCGCATGCCGCCGGATTGCGAATATGCGGCCTGCGGCCAAGCCGTCGCCACTCCCAGTACGCCGAGAAACTCTCTTCGCCGCATGCCTGCCCCCGAAGGCATCGTATTGTTGAGGCTAGGCCAACGGAAGGGGGCGATGATGCCGCTTTGGGTCCTGGCTGTGTGACAACGCCAAGCCTCATGTGATTCTTGGGGCGCTGTTTCTTGGCTGCGGGACCGCCTTACTCAATAACTTCGTCGGCGCGCCCAAGCATCATAGGCGGCGGGTTTAAACTAAGTGCTTTTGCAGTTCTGAGATTGATGACCAGACGGTATTTTATGGGATTCTGAATCGGAAGATCGCCGGGCTTTTCACCCTTGAGGATGCGATCGGTGTATGCGGCCGCTCCACGGAAAATGTCGATCATTTCCGTGCCGTAGGACAGAAGGCCGCCCATCTCAGGAAAAAATCGAAATGCAAATATCCCGGCGAGGTGGAACTGATTGGACAGCGCTGCGATCTGGCTCATGTGGGCGGCAGTTAACGCGTCCGGTGCAATGATCAATCCGGCATTGGGCTGACGGGCAAATTCGGTGATGGCAGGCGCTATCTCCCCGGCCACGGTGACGCGTCCGGCTACGATCTGTACGCCTGCCGACGGGCCGGCTGCCTGGATCGATCGCAGCAAGCCTCGTGAGGTGTAATTGCTTGGATTGAGCAGAACCAGGACGCGCGCGAGCTGGGGGCTTATTTCTTTGAGAAGCTCCAGCCACTTGCCAGCGACAGAATATTCGAAGCTGGTAAAGCCCGTGATGTTGCCCCCTGGACGGGCTTCACTATCGACAAAACCACCATCGACCGGGTCCGAGACATTCCCAAATACGATTGGAATGGTTCGAGTTGATTCACGCAGAGCGACCAACGCCGGCGTTCCAACCGCAAGAATCATCGCAGGGCCGGATTGAACCAGCTCGGCTGCACTGGCGCGTATACGGACAAGATCGCTCCCCATCAATCGGACGTCCAGCCGGATGTTGCGCCCGTCAACCCATCCCAGATTTTGCAGAGCATCCCGATATATTTTGATGCGGGACTGCCCCTCGGCATCGTTGGGGGCACCACCCAGCAGCCCGATGACCGGCATTACCTGCTGCGCACGCGCCGCCACTGGCAAGCTCGCCATGGCACCGCCAATCATTGAGATGAATTCCCGCCGCCTCATCCTTGCCCCCGCCTTCGAAGCGACCATCGTAGCGAGTCACGACGTCTGACTGGAAGGCCTGCCAATGTCGGCTTTGGGTCACTCGCTCCATTTGCGAATTATTCGCATGTCCGCTTCGCACCAAAAGCGACCTTGGAATGTCAAAGGCGGATTGAAGGCCCGTTGAGGCCAGCCTTTGGATCGTGATTCAAGCCTCGAACGCGAGGGCTCGAATCATGCGCTATGAACTCACCGACCACGAATGGTCGGCCAACAGGCCGATGCTGCCGAACAAGCCGCGTCGCGTACCACGGGTCAACGACCGGCGCGTCCTCAAGAGGGGCCCGCGTGCGTTGCCGGGTGGCCCCTGCGCGTCAATGAGACATAGGCCTAGTGCAGTCTTGTCGACGCAGCAGGCTGCGGAAGCCCCAGCTTGCGCTCGATCATCATCAAGCGGTGCTCAAGGTCTTCGTTCTGGCGCTCAAGGCCCCTATTCTGTCGTTCAAGCTCTTGCATGGCGCCGATGAGCGGCGGCACCAGCTTGGCGTAGTCCACACCCATCATGCCGTCGCTGCCGGTGAACACCAGCTCGGGGTAAACCTTGGCGACATCCTGGGCGATGAGACCGATGTTCAGTCAATGAACGACGAGTGGGACGAACTTCAAAAGAACTGGCACACGCCTCTTTAGCGCCGCTTCAGCAACTCGTTCACCGCGACCACGGGTGTAGCTGTCGGTCGGAACGATAATGCCACCGTTTGCCTGACTTGCGACACGCTCGATGGCGCTCTCGATCTCGTCTGCGGTGTGTACGGGCGCCGACTCCACGCTTAACTTGAAAAGTGGACGCAGCGCTCTCCATTGCTTTCAGGAAATACCGGGATTGCGGCGATGTGTCCGGGTTGACCATCATCGCCACCCGTTCGAGTTTAGGCGCGATCTCTCTGAGCAACTCAAGCCACTTCCCCGCGACAGAGAACTCATAAATGGAGAAGCCGGTGATATTGCCGCCTGGCTTCGTCACACTTGTCACGAATCCTTGCGCCACAGGATCGGAGACCTGAAGAAATACAATCGGAATCGCGCTTGTTGCGTTCTTGAGCGCCAGGAGATTTGTCGTTGAGGCACACATGATGGCCCCAGGCGAAAGCGCAGTGAGCTCGGACGCAAAGCTGCGCGCGCGTTCCGCGTTGCCACCGTTCCAGCGTATCTCCAGGCGCAGGTTTTTGCCGTCCACCCAGCCCAACTGGCGCAGCTTGTTGGAGAATCCCGCGATGTTCGCCTGCAACGGGGTCTCGTTCGCGTTGCCATTCATTAGGACGCCAACCAAGCGCGTCTGTTGCGCCTGCGCCAGCATTGGCCACGCTGCCAAGAACGAATTCGCGTCGCCTCATTTTGAAATCGCGCCTCCGCGAGTCCTTGGAGCCGGCATCGTATCGTTCGGCATGGACTTCCGGAAGACCGTCCGATGTTCGCTTCGGGTCATTTTGGACCGAATCCGGCGGTTCGTGCGATGTTGCTATTGCCTCGAAACAGCCGTCGCCCAGCGCTCTTGTGGCCTCCACTGCACGCTTCCAAGCCGCTAACATAGCCATCTCTTAAGTGCGGGCGCACGCATGAGGCGAAGGGAATTTCTCGGGGTTCTCGGCAGCTTGATCGCCTGGCCGGTCGTGGCGGGAGCCCAGCAGCCCGGGCGTATGCGGCGCATCGGGGTGCTCATGCACACCACGCCAGACGAACCGGAATCACAGGTCCGCCTCGCGGCTTTTCTGCAGGGATTGCAGGAAACCGGATGGGCCATCGGTCGCAACGTGCAGATCGACACGCGATGGGCCGGCGGAAACGATATCGCGCGCCTGCGGGAGGAAGCGGGAGCGCTGGTAAAATCGGAGCCGGATGTCATTTTGGCCGGTGTCGGCGCAACTTCTGTGGCGCTGCTGGAGGCAAGCCGCACCGTGCCAATCGTTTTTGCGCAGGGCGTTGATCCGGTTGGGTCGTTTCAGGTTGCAAGCCTGGCAAGACCCGGTGGCAACGCGACGGGTTTTACCCAGTTCGAATACGGCTTGAGTGCAAAGTGGCTCGAGATCCTGAAGGAAGCCGCGCCCGGTATCACGCGTGTCGGCGTCCTGCGGGAATCGGGCGTGGCGGCGGTCGGACAATGGGCTGTGATCCAGGCGGCGGCATCACCCCTGGGCGTGGAGGTGATCCCCATCCAATTGCGTGACCCCGGCGAAATCGAACGGGACATGAGCGCGTTTGCCGACGAGCCGAACGGCGGATTGATTGTGATTGTCAGCACGGCGTCGCAGATTCATCGCGAGCTGATCATCAGGCTGGCGGCCCGCCATCGGCTCCCCACCGTCTATCCCTATCGATTTTTCGTCGACCACGGCGGCTTGATCTCTTATGGGCCCGATCTAGTCGGGCTGTATCGCCGCGCGGCAGGCTACGTCAGTCGCGTCCTGAATGGCGAGAAGCCGGCTGAGCTTCCTGTGCAAGCACCGACGAAATACGAACTCGCCATCAACCTCAAAACCGCCAAGGCACTCGGTGTCACCGTGTCGCCAACCCTGTTGGCCCGCGCCGATGAGGTGGTCGAATAGCCAGCGCGATGACGGATCGTGGGACGAAACCGACCTCAAGCACGTCACCGTGGCAGGATCTGTCGGCCCGTATATCACCTCCTACAATCGCTTCGAGTGCCGGCGACGGGCGGCCGTCTTGAGGGAAAGATGAACGCGCTAGCGCCGCTCATGACACGGCGATAAAAATGAGCTGTGCTCGAACCTTAATCAGTCCACGCCCGAGTCAGTACTTCGAGAAACGACGCGCGAACCGGAAAATAACCGTCCCGATAACCCAGATCGTTATCACGCCGATGACCGCCGTGACGTTGCTGCCCGCGTCGCGCGTCAGGCTGCCAGTGGGTTTTGCTGAGAATGCGCCTGAGAATGCGGCGATCACCAGCACGAGCATCAGAATGTGGAATCCAGTCCAAGCGTAGCGCATTGCGATGTCCCCTCCCGTTAACCCTTGCAGGCGGCCAGCATGTAAGCGCGCATCTTCGTGAACCCGCCGAGCAGCATCTCGGACATGGGGCCGTTCTCGGTGTGAACGCTCATCTCGAGCCTGAGGTCATCACCCCCGCCCTTATCCTCGGTCAGGAATGTTTTTGAGAGGGTTGCCGCCGAGGCGCCCGAGGCTCGGCCGTTGATCAGTTTCATCTCGTATACGTCGCCTGCCACGTTGACCCACAGCGATCTCATTCCGTCGAGTTTGAGCGCGACCGGGACGTATTCGAGCCGTCCGCTCACACATTCCAGGCGAAGCCCGGCAAGCTGGTCGCCCCGATGTTTGGAGGCGTTTGCCATCGCGACCAAGCGACCGTTCTCGTTGACGATGCGCCACTGGCCGATGTTTGTGGGAGCCGCTGGTATCGCTTGAGCTGGCGCCACCGACGCAACGGCCGTTGCACTTGGAGGTGACGCGGCGGTCTTGCTTTGCGCGGACGACGCCGCGGCTTCCTTGAACGCTTTGGCAAGTTCGAGATTTCCGGCATCCACCGCCGCATCATAGGGCGACTTGGTCACGCAACTGCCGTAGCCGTTCATGGTGACGTAGGTCGCCTTGGTGGTTGGTGGTAACCCTGCACGCGCGAGCGCTGCGACGATCCGGATCAGCGACTCCGCATATCTGGCATCGAGCCGCGAAAGCACCCAGCCGTTAAGATTGGTGGGCGCCACCTGCATCCCGCATTGCGCCTTGATCTGGAAGTTGACTTGTGCGCCGTCACGCACCAGGCGTTCGACAGCCGGCGCGTTCAGCGTTTTGACCGCGTATTCGATTGGGCGTGCATGCTCGGGTGGGCCGACGTAGTTGATGTCAGCACCGGCCTTCAGCAGCTTGGTGATGAGTGTGTCGTAGGTGTATTCATTCACTTGACCTGTCGCGTTCCGGAAAAAACAGCCGCCGAAGATCTCATTGATGATCGCTTTGTCTCGCAGCCCGTAGCGTACGAGCGATTCAAAGCTGGACGCCATGGCATCGATGTGAAACTTGCGCGCGCCTTCGTCCCGATCCGCCCTCGGTGCTGAGCTGCAGAAATACATCAGCGTCGTTTCGTCAGCAATCTTGGGGTTGGCGTTCTGCTTGAAGCGCTCGAATACGATCCGTTGAACGCTCAGGTTACGATAGTGCGGCGAGTTGCTGCCAAGATCGACGTTCCGATAGAACCACACCGACAGTGGTTCGCCGCCAATCGAGTTGACGTTGATGCCCGCAACCTGCGCGTACTCGACGGCTTTCGCTTCGTCGCCCTTGAAGACGGTTGTCAGGAACGTCCTCTCCCGATCCGAAAGTGCTCGCCATCTCTCCCAGGGAGCGGCAGCGGAGGCGAGCGCGCAGCTGGTGAGAACCAAGCCCATCGCCAACACGGCGCCGAGCGCGTTCATACGGTGGATGGACATGATGACCCCGCATGGACTTGAAAGCGAAGGTGCTCGCCTTGACGGGCGCTGCACGTGAATGCATCAGAATTCAAATAGGCTAGCGAAAATCCTGATTTGCGCTTGGCAGGTCTAAGCGCAGAGTGAAGGCAACGAAGAAAATTGAGTCCGATGAATCGTTTAGCAATTTTGATCGCGCTTAGTGCTGGGCACCCCTGGCGGATTGGCCTTTTCGATATTGCAAAAATCAGGACTAATGCTCGGCCGATTTCCGGTCGCGCTCCGGATGACCGCACATGCCTGTTTACGGCTACGCCCGCGTGAGCACCTGTGGGCAGGAGCTCGACATCCAGTTGGCCCAGCTACGCGGTGCCGGCTGCATCGAGGTGTTCTGTGAAAAACAAAGCGGTACAAAGGACGACCGCCTGATACTGAGACGGCTCATGGATACTCTAGGGCCTGGCGACACCGTCGTTGTTCCCGCGCTGGATCGGCTGACGCGCGGCGGGCCGTTCAAGATGCTCAGCGTCCTGCAAGAGATCACGTCGCGTGGCGCGAGCTACAAATCGCTGGCTGAGCCATGGGCCGACACCACGCACGACCTTGGCGAGGTGCTGGCGGCGCTGGTTGGCTATATCGCCCGCAAGACCCGCGAGGACATCATCCGCCGGACAACGGCCGGTCGCGAGCGGGCACGGGCGAATGGCGTCAGGTTCGGACGACCACCGAAACTCTCTCCCAGCCAGAGGAAAGAAGCCTTGGCGCGCCGAGACGCGGGCGAGCTACCTGCATTGATCGCAAGGTCCTATAATGTCAGTTCGTGGACAATCATGAGGCTGAGGTCAGTCGGATGAAGAAAAGATCGATCGGCTCTGTCAAGAAAGAGCCCAAGCCGACCGACAAGCATGTGGGCGCTAAGGTGCGGATGCGCCGCATGATGCTCCACATGACCCAAACAGGGTTGGGCGACGCGCTCGGACTCACCTTCCAACAGGTCCAGAAGTATGAGAAGGGCACCAACCGGATTGGCGCCAGCCGACTCCAGAAAATCTCGGAAGTTCTGAAAGTGCCTGTTTCGTTTTTCTTTGAAGGTACGCCGCTGGCACTAGGAAAAGCCTCCGGCGGGCAGGCTCCGACCCCGGAGTACGTTTTAGAATTCCTTGGGACCTCAGACGGTCTCGCGCTGACCGCTGCGTTCACGAAAATCAAGGATGCCGAGTTGCGGCGCAGGATAGTCGAACTGGTCAAAGTCGTCGCCAGTACGTGATGCGTCGCCGGCAGACCAGCATGAAGTTCGTCAAGGCCTGCACCACGAATTAGCGACACTGACGTGGCGCTTGAAAGGGTCCGGAGCAGTCCGGGCCTTTCCGCTTGGCTGCGGCTGCTGTGATCGGCGTGTCGGGTCGATCTGTTACCGCCGAGATTGAAGCAGGTGCCTTATTTCACCGGTCGAGACCTCTTGATCGTTGCGGCGAGTTCGTCCTCGAATACGACCAACGCGCGCTCTAAGGTCTCAAACAATTGCTCCGAGGCGGTGCTCTCTACGCCTTGAGATCTTTTCTCGGCAACCAAGGCTCTCTGTCGTTCTACAGCCGCCTTGCCACTCGCGACACGCTGCCGTGCGGTCTCAATTTTATCTTCCATGGGACTCGAAAACGCGTCTCCGAAAAATTCGTTCCTCACCTCTTCGCTGAATCGTACTGCACCGTCCCGCCCCAGGCCATAATCCATCGGTCCTTGGGGAAGATCTTGCAGGCGCACTCCCACGCCGCGACCGCGACGTGGCGTTGGCGCAGACCGCAACAGTTCTTCCTCGAACCCCATTGCCAATCGACTGCACGGTGAACCCGAAGTCCTTGGCTACATCCGGAAGATTGGGGTTGTGGACCGACTGTAAGAGTTCGTGGAAGCGGTGGGCGTAGTCCTCGTGCCCCTCGGCAATTTCCTCCGCGAGTTCTCGAAGCTCTGTGAGCAGCCGAAGGGTATGGGCTTCACCGTCTTCATCCACAGCCCCACATCTCCTCGAAGCGAGCAAGGTTCTCCTGGCACTCGCGGCGGAATTCCTCAGCGCTCTGCGTGCCCTTCTTCACGTTCCAGCTCTTCATCTCCTCATCGGCGGCATCAACTGGATCGATTCCGGTCTCGAAGACCTTCGCGAGCACGCGGTAATACTCGTCCATAATCTCTTCATCGCCGTCACCATCGAGGGTGTCCGGCGGAATCCCCGTCACCGAGACGATGCGATCGTGGTACATCGCGACCCAGTCCCAGAAGGCCTCTTCGAGGCTTTTGCGAGCGGACTCCTGGATGCGTTTGAGGGCATCAGCCACGCTTCAATTCCACGACCTTCGACAGATCCAGTTGTTGTCCTTCCGCCGCGCAGGCAGGCGAGCAGTAGAAGTGGCCGTCGTTCGCATGGACCGTTCTGCCTCGGAACGGCTGGTAACAATAGAAACAGGAGACGGGCGAGCCCGCTTCAAGATATTTGGAGGCGATGGGGTCTGCTTTCACGGTTCGCCGCTGAAGTAGCGTAGAGTACAAACCATGAACAACGAGTCAAGACGGAACAAAATTGAGGCAGTTCCGTTTTCGCCGGCGGGAGGCCCAAATGATGAAGAAAAGCGACTTGGCAGAAGAGTATCGCTTGGCGGCAGAGGCTTTCCGGCACGACGCAGCGGTCTGCCCGCATCCCGAAGAGCGGGAGCTGCTGGAGGCCCAGGCAAATTGGTGCGAGAAGCGTTATGCCGCCGTGGTGAAGCGCGAGCCCGCATAAGTTTCGGTAACATGCTCAAGCGACGTGTCTACGCCTGGACCCCCGATGACGAAGCCAAGCTCCGAGAACTAACCGAGCAGGGCTTGCACCTCCGTGCAATTGCACTTCGGCTCAAACGATCCGAGAGCAGCATCAAAAAACGCGCAAGAGAAATCGGGGTCGCCTTGAAGTCGAACCCTCGTTACGGCGCCAGAGACCTCGGCCGGGATGGCAGGACTTCCTGGCAGTAGCTACTGGAACTGCTTGAGCAGGGCTCGGGCCATACCCACTGGACCAAGCACCAGAGCCGGCTCAACCGGGATTTCGGGCGCAGGCGCTGGGGAGACGAAGGCTATGCCATGGAAGAACTCGTGGCTGAGCTTGGCGCAGCGTTCGTGTGCGCCAACCTGGAGCTCACGCCTGAGCTGCGTGACGACCACGCCAGCTACCTGGCGCATTGGCTCAAGGTGCTGAAAGAGGATCGGCGGGCGATTTTTACGGCCGCCGCGCACGCCCAACGGGCGGCTGATTTCCTGACGATGTTTGGTGAAAGGCCGGTCACGTGACCCGGGTTGCCACGACTGCTTCCAGTCGTCGGCGCATCACGGGACTGACCGCGCGTTCGTCTGACGGCCACTTGGAAGCGCAACCCCCGCCAGGACCTGAGCTGGCGGGGGCTGTGGCTTTAATCAACATAGTCAGGGGGGCCTGCCAATGTCTGCGACCCGACACTACTCAATGATCTGACGCGGGGCTGCATCGATTGACACAAGAGCGGCCTTCCGCCCCGTGATTTTCAAGCCCGGCGGTCGAGATTTCGTTCGGGCGCATCTCAACGAGCTCGACAGCGCGTCCTGCCGCGCTGCAACCGTCTTACCGTGACTGCCCTCGGCAGGATGCCGTACGCCGCACCAGGATTAGCGAAAAGAAAGAAGCTTCGACAAATATCAGGGCCTCTCGTCGCATTCGAAGAACAGACCATGTGTCCGAATTAAGTCTCGCGGACAGCATCACGACCCATAGCGAACCCAGCGCGTGCGATGTTTCGTTCACCCTGTGTGCGCGGGGCTTTTTTGACCTCAGGTCAAGGCCGAGCAGCTAGGAAACGTCTGAGAAATTTCTTCGGAAAATCAATATTCAAGCCCGCAATAGGCAACATAAACCGGCATTAGTCTCGCCGCCTAGCCTTTTGGCTGTATCCACTTGCTCGAGTCAGTAACATAATACCCTACTGCTGACGGAGCTTCGGAAAGCAAAGGTTTTTTGGGGGGCACAGATGAAGATCGCATTTTATGAGACGACCGATTCCGCCGTCGGAACGAATCTGTATGTCACTGATGGCACCGCGGCAGGGACGCATCTCGTCGATCATATCGAAGATGCTGGCACCGGCGGCTTCGTGAACAACGCCGTACTTTTCAACAGTGCATTGTACTACATGACCAACCTCGCGCCGAATGGTCGCGAGCTTTGGAAAGTGGACGTGAGTGGCACCAAGACGCTCATCGACGGAGGCCACTTCGTCTATGGACTCACCCCACTCGGCAACAGCCTCATTCTCGTCGGTGATGACGGAGTGAACGGCTACGAACTCTGGAAGAGCGACGGCACCTCCGCAGGTACGGGCCTTCTCAAGATCATCAATCCGACCGACGGCTACGATTCCGGGATTCAGGGCTTTAGTGCTGGGCCGGGCGGCACCCTTTTGTTCTTCGCCGAGGACGGCGTTCACGGATACTCGCTGTGGAAGACCGACGGCACCGCGGCCGGCACTGTCTTTGTGAAGGACTTCAATCCGACCGACACCGGCAATTCGTATGTGCAGGGCAATATCGGGTTTATCGAAGCCGGCGTTGGCGGACCGTATGTCATCGTCGATGACGGCAGTCACGGGATAGAGCTCTGGAAGACCGACGGCACCACCGCCGGAACAGTCCTGGTCAAAGACATCAATCCCGGAAGTGGCAGTTCATATCCAGATGCATTCAATGATCACAACACGTTCGCTTCCATCGGTACGACGATCTTTTTCGACGCAGATGATGGCACGCATGGCCGTGAGCTTTGGAAAAGCGACGGCACCGCCGCCGGCACAGTCATGGTCAAAGACATTTGGCCGGGTTCTGGCGAAAGCACAGCCAGAGACTTCACGCCGTTCAACGGAGCGGTCTATTTCTCGGCCGCTGACGGAACCAACGGCGGTGAGCTCTGGAAGACCAATGGCACCGCTGCCGGGACCGTGCTCGTCAAGGACATCGTTCCCGGCGCATTCAGCTCAAACCCAAGCGATCTCACCGTTCTCAACGGCAAGCTCATCTTCTTTGCTAACGACTCCGCAGGCAACGAGGGCCTCTACGCCAGCGACGGTACGGCCTCGGGAACAGCGCTGGTCAAGAGCCTCGGCTTCACCGTCGGGACACAGTTTGGCGTATTCGAAGTCGTCGGCTCGAACTTCTATTTCACGGCCGGTGTCGGCAACAACACGCAATATTGGATCAGCGACGGTACGAGTGCCGGCACCCGGGCGGTGCCGCTATATACCTGGGAGCTTGGTGCTTCGAGCCTAGTCGTCGGCGTCCCTCCGCTGACCCCCGCCATCACCGGCATCACGCCTGATAAAGGCGTCAGTTCAAACGACGGACTGACCAGTTCGAAGGGTGTCACCGTCACCGGCACGGGATCGCTGGGAGCCACCATCAGCGTCTATGACAGCGCAAACCTCGCCGGCACAACGACTGTTGGCTCGAACGGACTCTGGTCCGTTAGGATACTGCTGGGACAAGGCAGCAACATCCTGACTGCGGTTGCAAACGACGCCAACGGCACCAGCTCGCCGTCGGGCAGCTTCATGGTGACGACGGACTTCACCAAGCCGACGCTCACGAGCATCGCACCGGTCGAGCCAAGCCTCACGAACGCGAGCACGGTCCACTTCCTGGTGAAGTTCTCGGAGGCGGTCACTGGTGTCAACGCCAGCCAGTTCTCGTTGACCACGTCGGGTCTCACGGGAGCCAGCATCTCGTCGGTGACGGCCGTCAGTGGCTCGCAATACAACGTGGCGGTGAGCGGCTACTCGACCGGAGGAACGCTCCAGCTCAACATCAACGGGGCCGGTATTACCGACTTGGCCGGCAATCCGCTTTCCCTGCCGAGCGGCACGTTCCCCACCCACACCGATACCGACGTGGGCGGGTCTACGTCCAACGTCAAGCTTGCCGACTTGAACGGAGACGGTATTGCCGACCTGGTAGTTTCGCACAACGTTGCCAACACCATCTCGGTTTCGCTGGGCCAATCAAACGGAACGTTTGGGCCCGCGACGAGCATTTCCACAGGCTCCACGCCCAACGGCTCGTCGCCGACGCGTCTCGTCGTCGGCGACTTCAACGGCGACGGCAAACAAGACGTCGCAGTCGATACGCCGGGGACATCTTCGGTGACAGTCCTACTGGGCACCGGAACCGGATCTTTCGGATCGCCGGCATCGTATGCTGTGGGATCTGGCCCGCAAGCGCTCGCGACTGGCGACTTCAACGGCGACGGGAAGCTGGATCTCATCGCTTCAAATTCGAATTCGAACGATGTCTCTGTTCTGCTCGGAAAGGGCGACGGGACTTTCAATTCGCAGAGCAAGATCGCAGTCAACGGGATTCCCAGTGGCATCGCCACGGGAGATTTCAACGGCGATGGCAAGCTCGACTTCGCGGTGGTGTTGCCAACGGCCAATGAAGGCACCGGCAAGACAGCCGTGTACTTCGGAAACGGCGACGGCACGTTTCAGGCAGCCGGCAGATACACGACGGGATTTGCAAATGGGAATGACAATGACCCCCAACAAATTGTCGCCGCAGACCTGAACAACGACGGCATTCTGGATCTGGCGGTTGCCAATCAGAATACACACAGCGTCTCGGTTATGCTCGGCAATGCCGACGGGACATTTCAATCCCAGGTTCTGTATGACGTCGGGGGTGGGTATTCTGGAAATCTTGCGGTCGGCGACGTCACTTGGGATGGCATTCCTGATCTCGTGGTTGTCGATCGAACGGTCAACAACTACGCCGTATCTGTTCTGGCTGGAAACGGCGATGGCACCTTCCAGACCCATACAAGCTATGCGCTAGGTGGCACCGCCGAACCCTATGACGTGATTCTTTCCGACCTCAACGGAGACGGACGCAACGACATCATCGTCGGGGCGGGCACTGTCGAGGTGCTGCAGGATGCCAGGAACGCCGCGACCGAATCTTCGGTTATCACCGTCGATCGGACGCTGCCCGCAGTCACGTTCGACAATCTGACATTCACCGATACAGGCGTGACCGGAGATCACATCACCAAGAGCGGGAGTGTGACCTTCTCGGGCACGGTGTCCGACAATCTTGGCGTTGCTTCGGTGGACGTGTTCAGCACTTCGAACCTGATCGGCCACGCGACGGTGAACAACACCAGCCACTCCTGGAGCCTGTCGGTCAACCTGGCGGATGGCAACTATACCCAGGTCAGCGCGACGGCGACCGACACGGCCGGCAATGTTCAGAACGCAACGGGACCACAAGGCATCGTGGTGGACACCACGGCGCCGACGGTCACGTCGATCGACGTTTCGCCCAGCAGTGGCACCCTTCATGTCGGGGATCAGGTCACATTCACCGTGCATTACAGCGAAGCGGTGAGGGATGCGGCGAGCGGGGCACCTCATGCCGCGACGCTGACGCTGAACGATGGCGGCAACGCCGTCTTTGTGGCGTCGGCGTCAACGGCGACCACGGCAGTCTACGACTACACCGTGGCGGCAGCTGACCACACCGTCAGCCAGCTTCAGGTCACCGGCATCAACCCGCACGGCGCAGTCCTTCAGGACGTAGCCGGCAACGCTTTGGCCCCGCTTTCGGTCACCAACGCGACAGGGCTTGCCGTCGACAACAACCACGCGCCTGTCGTCACGGACGGGGAGATACTGGCGATCGCGGGAACTGTCACCACACCGACGTCCTATGGCCTCAACCTCACATTCCTGTCGGGCGCCCATGATGCTGACGGTGACACGCTTGCGGTCGTCGCCGTCAAGCCGAGCAGCAGTTCCGATGCCGCGCAGCAGATTGCCTCAGGCGGGTCCGTGGACGTGGCGGGCGCATACGGCACGCTCACGCTGAACAGCGACGGCACATACAGCTATAGCCAGAACGCCTCGACCTTGACCGGGATCAGCGGTCATTCCACCGACAGTTTCGATTTCACGGTCAGCGACGGCCATGGCGGCAACGACGCCGCGACGTTCAGTTTTTACATCGATCGCGCCCCGACGCCGTCCAATGATACCGCCACGGCTTCTGGATCCTTCTCCGTCGATGCAGCGCACGGCGTTCTGGCGAATGACACGGATCCCGACGGGGACAGCGTGTACGTCGTAAGCACGGGCACGTTCCACGGCACCTATGGAGACCTGACGCTCAATGAGGACGGGTCGTACTCCTATGCGGTCACCAACGCACCGACCTCGAACGCCCACGACATCTTCAGTTACACGATGCGCGACGCGTGGGATGTTACCGGCAGTCATGCGACGGCCCAACTAGACCTGACGGTACTCGCAGGAGTGACCATTCAGGGCACAAGCGGCAATGACGTCATTACGCCCGCGCACTCGGTCGCGGGCCAGCCGCGCCCGACCGCCGGTCCCGATACCATTTATGGCAATGGCGGCGACGACAGAATTGATGGCGGCGCCGGCGCCGACACAATGATCGGCGGCGTGGGTGACGACAGATACTATGTCGACAACTCCAACGATGTGGTGACCGAAGCGGTCGGAGGCGGCAGCGACACGGTCTTCGCCAGTGTCGACTACACACTTCAGGCCGGCTCGGAAGTCGAGTTCCTGCGCGCCAACGCGGGCACCACGGGCCTTACGTTGACCGGCAACGAGTTCGCCAACCGCATCTACGGCGGCGCCGGAGCCGACACTCTCAAGGGCGGCGGCGGGGCCGACTATCTCTACGGCGGTGCCGGCGACGACACCTACTTTGTCGATGAGGCAGGGGTGCGCATCATCGAAGCTCAGGACGCAGGTACCGATACCGTCATGTCGTCGGTCAGCCTCACGCTCGCCGCGAACGTCGAAAATCTTATCCTGACCGGCACGGTCGCCACCAAAGCGATCGGCAACGATCTCAACAACACTTTGACCGGCAACGACTCTGCCAACACGCTGGACGGCAGGGGTGGTGCCGACACGATGATCGGCGGCGGCGGTGACGACCGATACTATGTCGACAATACAGACGACGTGGTGACCGAAGCAGTGGGCGGAGGCAACGACACCGTCTACGCGTCGGTCAATTATACGCTTGGCACGGGATCCGAAGTTGAGGTGCTCAGGGCCAATGCCGGCACTACAGGACTGATCCTGACTGGCAATGAGTTCAACAACACCATCTACGGGGGGGCAGGCGCCGACACGCTGTCCGGTGGCGGGGGCATCGACGTGCTGTCCGGCGGTGCGGGGGCGGATTCCTTCGTGCTGGACCCCTCGGGCTATGCCCGCATCCTGGACTTCCAACAAGGCACCGACACGCTCGAAATCCTTGCCGCCGAGTTCGGGCACGGCCTGACGCCTGGCGCCGCGGTCGATGTTGTGAACGCTGCATCGCCGGGTTCAGCGACCCACGCGGGCTCCAACGGCTATTTCATCTTCGACAATGCGGGGGGCGGCGCGCAGAATCTCTACTGGGACGCCACCGGCGGAAGCGGCCGGGATGCTGTCCTGATCGGAAAGCTCAACGGCATCGGGGCGTTGTCTTCGGCCGACCTCCACGTGATCTAGATGTTCAGTCCGAAGAAAGGTGGAATTACCCCGATCCGCGCGGTTGTATGGGCTCGAGGAGATCAAAAGAAAACGCCGCCCCAATAGGGCGGCGCTCTCGCTGCGATAAATCTGACTACTGCTTTTGGGCGTCCTTGATGGCGTCTTTAACGTCGCCGGCTACGTTGTGGGCATCGCCTTTTAGCTTGTCCATTTTGCCTTCGGCTTGCAGCTTTTGATCGCCGGTCAATTTACCGGCCGCATCCTTGATTGCCCCCTTGGCCTTGTCCGCCGCGCCCTTTAGATGTTCTTTGTCCATCACTCTTCCTCCATCATATGCGTCTCACCGACAACGTTTTGAGGTTCCGGTGGTTCCTGGACGCGCTACCAAGAGTCCGCGGGGACCGCTGTTCACGGTCGGCGGGCTTGACCGCGCAGGGACACACCGAGCCTTGTAGAGGCAGACGGTTTGGATCAGTATCGGACCAGTTGTTCACGTGCCCTCTGTTCATCCCGAGCACATGAGTCGAGAGAAATTGAATGAGAGTGCCGTTCCCAAAACGTGTTCGGTGGCGCACCCAGGAAGTAGGAAAGACAGCGCTTTGAGTTGGTCATGGCCGTCCCGTTGATCGATCCCCCTCAAGCTCGATCGGGCGGTTCGCGTCCTAAATAGTATAGTAAACCGCACGCACGCACCATTCAGGAAATGTACGTATAAATGTCGCCCTGGCGTTCAGTAAAATGCGGATGTCGGCCCGCTCGATCACCCGTCAGAGCTGGCAGCACGATTGCGCTTGAAAGATAAGTCGGGCGGGTCGGGGGCGATGATCCAGATCCCGAGTCGAGTTCGGAGGCTGACCGACGCCTGGTGATCCATCGCGTGTCCGCGCGGGAAGATTGAAAGCCTGCTTGGCTCTGTGCGGCCCGCCACGCAAGATCACCGGCGCAAGCTTGCTGTGCCTGATTCCGCTGACGATTCGCGCAAGCCAGGCGGCGATTTAGCAGGAGCTATACGTAGGTGCAGTTGCTGCCCTGCAAATACTGACCCATGGTTGGTAGGCGCGAACGGGATTGCTCAGGCGACCAATCCTGGCATGCTACCAACTGGATCTGACCGAGGGGGGACATGTGGCTGAAAATGGGGTCAATCATCCATCTGCAGCCGGAAAGCCGCGCAAATCTAACACCCGGCCGCGCCGCGTCGCTAAGGCAGACTTTGTCTCCGATGCGCCGCGTGAGTCCTCCGCTGAGCAGGTGCCTCGCGAAGCGACTGAAGCCGCCCGTACCGTGCAGGAAATGGTGGTTCGCGATCTCATCACCAAAATGCTGCCGGGCCATGTAGACGAACTTGCTGAGGCGTTGCGAGTGGTGATGGAAGGTGTTTCATCCGACGACGCCAGGGCGCTGCGTAAGACGTTGCGCAAAGTGCTGGCTGACGGCCCGCAGCCGAACGACGATTTGCCCGCGCTAGATGATGAGTTGGCCGATGGTTGGCGCCAGGGCGGCTATCCCTACCGCAACCGGATGCAACGTAAGACCTACGAGAAGCAAAAATACGGTTTGCAAGTCGAGCTTTTGAAGCTTCAAGCTTGGATCAAGGAGAAACGCCAGAAGGTGGTGATCCTGTTCGAGGGACGGGACGCTGCCGGCAAGGGAGGTGCAATCAAACGATTCATGGAAAACCTCAATCCGCGCGGCGCACGTGTGGTGGCGCTCGAAAAGCCGAGCGAGGCCGAACGCGGGCAATGGTACTTCCAACGCTACGTAAAAGAGCTGCCAACTGCTGGGGAAATCGTGCTGTTTGATCGCTCTTGGTACAATCGCGCAGGCGTCGAGCGCGTGATGAACTTTTGCAGCGATGACGAATATGATGAGTTTATGCGTCAAGCGCCGGAGTTTGAGCGCAACCTGGTGCGCAGCGGCTTGCACCTCTTCAAATTCTGGTTCTCAGTTAGCCGCGACGAACAGCGTCTTCGCTTTGCCGAACGCAAGGACCACCCACTAAAGCAATGGAAGTTATCACCGATTGATCTTGCATCGCTCGACAAGTGGAAAAACTACACAAGGGCCAAAGAGGTGATGTTCCATCACACAGACACCGTTGACGCACCCTGGACAGTGATAAAGTCAAACTGCAAGAAACGTGCGCGTCTGAACGCCATGCGTTATGTCCTCCACGCTTTGCCCTACGCGCAGAAAGATGAAAAGCATATTGGACCGGTCGACCCGTTGCTGGTTGGTAGGGCGAACGCAATTTATGAACGCGGTGAAAGCCGCCTGACATTGGTCCGTTAGGCGAGCCTCCCAGCCAACCACGTTGCTGAAGATGGCG
The DNA here is from genome assembly GCA_936924235.1 of uncultured Rhodoplanes sp. Classification (GTDB taxonomy): domain Bacteria; phylum Pseudomonadota; class Alphaproteobacteria; order Rhizobiales; family Xanthobacteraceae; genus Z2-YC6860. Next base: position 18,177 of record CAKZHN010000572.1, read on the forward strand.
CCGGCAGCGAAGTTCCCTGCATCGCAGTTTGGGAACTGGGAGGTGCGACATGTCAGGCCACATCGAACTTGCGGAAGAGTATCGCGCAGCTGCGGAGGCATACCGCCAGGAAGCACAGCGCTGCTCACGGCAAACGAGCGGGAGGCTTTGGAGGCAGAGGCGACAGCGATGGAAGCCCGTTATTTGAGATTGGTGCGGCGAGCGAGTTAGAGCTGCGTATTGCCCTATGCTTAAAAGGCTCGTTTACGCCTGGACGCCAGAGGATGAAGGCAAGCTCAAGCAGCTGGCGGAGAGAGGCGTTTACCTCCGCAACATCGCACTTAGGCTCAAACGTTCGGAGAGCAGCATCAAGAAGCGTGCGCGGGAGCTGGGCGTCAAGGTCAGCATCACACCACGCGGGCGTTTTGGATTTTAAGTAGGAACGCGCACTTCCTCTCCATGTTGAGTCGTTGCCGCTGCGTGGTCTGAATTCGCGTCTTCACCCCAAGGCTGCGTGGCAGCACTTCGGCGGGTTACGTTTTGTTTATCAGACCCGCTTGTCTAACCCCTATGACGGCTTGGCTTAAGGTTGTACTTTCGCTGGCACGTTCACGTCTTCCGCGCGGTCTTTACACCCGCCAGCGGTGAGCTGAAAAAGCGAAACCCGGGAATTATGATTGCTCACGAAGGCCCGCTAATTCATCCTATCGAAAAGGCGTCGCCAGACTGATTCATTTGAGCTGATTGTGCACCGGCTGATGGTCGGGGGTCATGAAAACGAGGTGGCACGCGGTACACTGGAAGGCGTGCCGGTCGTTATTGTTCTCGTGCGCTCGCAGCGATTCATCGTTCGTCCGCAAATTGGGACACGTAGGGTTTTCTTGCATGTTGCGCCATCTCCAAGGCGGCGCGTGTAAATCCCCCGTCCCGCCCCTCCGTTCCTTACGCGACAATGTCCCGGACGAGCCGGCGCCTCGAAGTGCACGGGGTTATCACGCTGCCTTCTTCTCCTTACGCTCTAAGAGCGAGTTCCGTCGAAACACTCGCGGCCCGGCCGCGTTACGTCCTTATGGATAGAAAACTCGAACAGCTTCTCATCGGCGTCGAGCGTGTGATCATGCATGTCGAACACGGCATGCCGCCGGAAGAGACAGTGATCCTCGAGGTAAAAAAATTGATTGGCGAGGTTCGTCAGGAACACGGCATCACGTCACCCGTTGACAAACCACTTCCGGGAACGGCTTAGCGCTTCGGTGGGACACCTCCGCTCAGCGCCACCGGGAGCGGGAGCCGGTTGCCAGAAGCATCGGGCTCGTGGTCACGGCGACAGCGGCGTTCTTCGAACCGGGCTCTAGGCTTGCGCCCCGAGCCGCGCCGCGTCTCGGCCATCCGGTGACGATCCCTCGCCGAAGTTGAAGGGGCTCCGCCCCTCGGACGCGCAAGGCATCCAAACACGTCCCGCCGCATCCACCCGTATCCACGCATTCGCGCAGACCCTCGCGCGGAGCCGCGCCGGTCCGCATTCGGACCCTCCTATGCGCGTCCTACCCCCGGTCTCGCGGCCAAGGCCAGCGCCGGGATAACTGACAAGAGCGCGGCAATGACGCCGACGGCGATGGTCAGGCCGACGTGGATAATGAAACGACGCATCCCCCGCGCGCCCAACGCTGCCACCGTGTCGAACACTCCGATGAAGTAAGGCGCGGCGTTGGAATCGGATCCATCGCCAGAGCCATACGCCACTTGAAACCGCCGAGCCAATTCCAGTCGCTCCGCTTCGTATACGCCACGCGGATGCCCGGCGCCGTGCTCCAACACCTTGTCGACAGCCTCGTCGGCAATGTCACGCGCCGACTTGCGAAAGCGCATGAGCGGCCCGGCGGGCGTTTTGGTCGGGACACCGCACAGCATCAGGAGATTGGCGACGCAGCGAACCGTGTAAGCGCCGCGGCTGAATCCGAACAGATAAATTCGGTCGCCTGGCTCCCAGTGATTGATGATGAACTCGTAGCAATCCGCGATGTTGCGCTTGATGCCCTGCCCCGTAACCGAACCGAGCAGCTTCTGCACAAACCGCACGGGGGCGGTTATCGCGGTCGTCCCGATATCAGTACCCAGGCCGGCGTCGTAAAAGGCTATCTGGCGGGCCGGGTCGATCGGGTTGTCGGGATGCGTCCGGCTGGAACGATACATCTTGTAGATGTTGCTGATGCGCTGCTCCGGCCGGGTGCCGCCGTCCTGGCCGGTGCCGTCCGAATACACCACGATATTCTTGGGCATTGCTCACCCCCCAATGGACCGCCGAGCGTCGATGCCAGCGGTATGTGGGAACTCAACCTGGTGTTGTCATGACGTTTAAAATGCGAATTTGCGCATGCAAACGACCATTCACTTTCTTGAATAGCTTCGCCTGGCGCCTCGAAGAATTGATAAGCTTTTCGCTCTTTCATCGCTAATCAGCCGCCAGCTGATAAGCTTTGTTGAAATGCTTATCAGTTGGGCTTCGGCGTACGTCAAAATAGCGCTGGCGGAGCTGAATCAACTGATCGTATGATTCGATTCATCGTCAATCGACTACGGTCATGGCAGGCAAGCAAGCCAAGATACTTTCAGATTCAGAAATTGAGCAACTCCTACGCCTCGCCGACCAGACCCGCAATCCACTTCGCAATCGCTGCATCGTTCTACTGTCGGCTAAGGCAGGATTGCGTGCTGCAGAGATCGCAGGATTGACCTGGGAAATGCTCGCCGACGCTCAAGGCCGCGTGGGCACAGTCATCGAACTGCACGACAGCGTCGCAAAAAAACGCAGCGGGCGCCGAATCCCCATCCACCCTGCCCTTCGAACTGCACTCATCGACTGGCGACGGTGGTCCGCCGACTCTGCGCATGTCGTGCGATCCGAGCGCGGCGGTCCGATGACTGCTCTCAGTGTCGTCATCTGGTTTCATCGAGCGTACGCCTTGCTCAATTTGAAAGGCTGCTCATCCCATTCCGGACGGCGCACATTCATCACTCGCGCGGCAAGAATGGTGCACAAGGCGGGCGGATCGCTACGCGACGTGCAACTTCTCGCCGGCCATCGGTCGATCCAGACAACCCAACGCTACATCGACGGCGATTCCGATGCCCAACGCAAATTGGTGTCTCTGATTTGACCAAACGCTCAATCTTGAAGGCCGACGACCCAATGGGCCACACGCTGCCCCTGGTGCAGTGTGCTTGCAGATTGGCTGGGCCGTTTGGCTTCGTCGACGAAAGCCGCGCCCAGCTCTCTCGCCGGGGCGTTATCGGAGCAGTGCGACGACACGACACCCCGGCCCTGTTCGACTGGTTCATGGAGGTGCTGAGCTTCCAGGGTATCGCTGATCGTGTCGCTAAGCAGTACTTGCGGACACACGGCAACGCCACCTGGTCAGATGTCGGTCGCGCCCTAAGACGCAGACCGGGCTGCCCCAAGCTCGGTGGCTTTTGGCTGTTCGACGACTGTCGGTACGAGAAGGGGTCGCGCGCGTGCTCTGAGCCTGGCCATGTGGTTGCCTGCCCCCTGCCAAAGCACGACCTGCGAAATGGGCGGCTCAACCAGACTGCCTATAGCCTGTTTCTGTTTATGCGCGATGTCGCCGGCGACGATTTCGTGGGATGGATCGATCGTCAGCTGGCTGGTTGCGTGGCTCTCCCGGAGCACGAGCGCTTGGCCGCAATGCGCGCCGCACTCGTTGACCCGCTGCGGGGTGTGTATGGAATTTCGGACAAAGTCACGACAATGGCCCTGTCATCATTGTTGCTGGGCGCCGGTCGGCGCCGCGCGTACTGGCTCGAGGTCGGAGCAAGCTTCATCGTCGTCGATACGCTCGTACACAATTTTCTGCATCGGACCGGCATTCTGGCTCGGTTTGGCGCTGACCACCCGTATGGCACGGCGTGCTATCGACCCAACGGCTGCGCTGAGCTGATCGAGCGCATGGCACAGCGGATCGACGCGCAGACATTCAATCCGACCTTCCCGAGGGTTTTCCCGCGGTTCGTGCAGCTTGCAATCTGGCGGTACTGCAGCGAGAGCGGCCTCGATGTTTGCAACGGCAACCGGATCGACGATCGTCACCCCTGCGACAACATTTATTGTCAGCTGCGCAGCCGCTGCGAGTGCGCGATATTGCATAAAACACAGACAAATCACGTGATTTTAGAGGCTTGACTACACCTAATAGGTGCATTATGATAAAAATGCAGCTTATAGTGTGACTGCTGCCGGCCGGATAGGCCACGTCTTCGAAGATCAGCTTCGACCTTCGAACCGCAGCCATCTCAATCCGCGCCGCACTTCAACCCACGCAAGGAGGCCATTCGGCCTCCTTTTTGATTCCGGAGACCCACCATGAATCAATCTGCCAAGGCCAAGCCAAAAGTCACTCTCGCCGTTCCGATCGTGCTGTACGGCCTCGACGCCAATAACAAGCCACAGGCTGGCCGCTTTCCCGAACGCCTGTGCGACCTCGCCATCAAGGCAGCACAGCAGCTCAAGCTGAATGTGCTGAAAGTGACGACCGAAGAATTTGCTCAAGTCGCTGGGCGGCTACCTGTCGGGCGCATCAACTCGACCGGCAAGGGCCTGGTGCCGAACGTAAAGCAAGCTCTATACGACCAGGTGCTAGCCGTAGCCGGCGGTATGGCCACATCGACGGCGGCCAAAGGTTCAGCGGCTCCCAACGGCTTTACCAAGATTCCGCTGAATGAAGCTGGCAAGGAAGGCAATTCGGTTGGGTCCGAGGGCTTGCCAAAGACCTGGATGGACATTGGCAAAGACCACCTGGTGTTGGTGCAAGAGACGCTCCGCGACGGGTGGTGGGAGTGCATCGTCGTCGAACGCAAAGATGACATGCTGACGGTCCGGTGGCGCGACTATCCCAGATGGAAGCCGTTTACCGTTCATGCCGATGCCGTCGCGCTGCTAAACCCGTCGCCATCGTTCAAGGCTTGATGGCAGACTCCAAGGTTTCGACCCGGCGCCCACGTTGACCGCCCACTGCATCGAGACCCGTTTCTGACCCGTTCGTGCTCCAAGCCGGCGGGCCACTCTAACCAACCTCCGATCTCACCTCTGATCCCGCAGCCGCGTCTCGGCGGAGCGAGCGCGGCTGCCTTGATTCTTGCTCGTGGAGACATCCAGTGGATACCAAGACCGATCAAATCCGTTCTCTCAACGACCAGCTTCGCCAAAACCTCAGCCGCAACTCCGAGCTGGCGTTCATGACGCCAGGCGTTGCGGCACTCGGACAGGAAGCTGTCCAGCGCATCGTCAGGACCTTGGCTGTCTATGATGATTTTTGCCACGACAACGACCCGCATGAAGAACACGACTTCGGGTCGTTCGAGGCTGACGGCAACACGATCTTCTTCAAGATCGACTACTACGATCTCAGCCTGTCGGGCCACTCGCCGGATCCGTCGGATCCATCAGTCACACGCCGTGTCATCACGATCATGCTGGCTGAAGAATACTAGACTTCCGACAGCC
>CAKZHN010000573.1 GCA_936924235.1 uncultured Rhodoplanes sp.
CTCTTCCGATCTCATTCTCCGCGCCAATGCGGTATCGCTCTTTTGCTCAGTCCTTTGTCGGCTGTGCCGGGCCCAAAGCCCTGGTACGAACGTTGAACGTGACGGGAGCCAAGGTCATCCGGACCGCATCGGGGCGGCCCCAAGACAGGCATCATGCCGGGGCAATCGTGGGAAGCGCATTGAAATGAAACTGACGCGACTGCGCCTGATTGGATTCAAGTCTTTCGTCGAGCCAACCGACTTTCTGATCGAACCGGGCCTCACCGGCGTGGTCGGTCCGAACGGCTGCGGCAAGTCGAACCTGGTCGAGGCGCTGCGCTGGGTGATGGGCGAGACCTCGCACAAGTCGATGCGCGCCGCCGAGATGGACGACGTCATCTTCGCCGGCAACAACAACCGCCCGCCGCGCAACACCGCCGAAGTCGCTATCCAGATGGATAACGAAAAGCACGAGGCGCCGACGCAGTTCAACGAATTCGACACGCTCGACATCTCGCGCCGGATCGAGCGCGAGAAAGGCTCGAACTACCGCATCAACGGCCGCGAGGTCCGCGCCCGCGATGTGATGACGCTGTTCGCCGACGCCTCGACCGGTTCGCGTTCGCCGTCGATGGTGCACCAGGGCCGCATCGGCGAGATCATCGCGGCCAAGCCCGAGCAGCGCCGCCGCGTGCTGGAAGAAGCCGCCGGCATCTCCGGCCTGCACGCCCGCCGCCACGAGGCCGAGCTGCGGCTCCGCGCCGCGGAAGCGAACCTGCTGCGCGTCGAGGACGTAGTGAAGCAGCTCGCCGGCCAGATCGACGGGTTGAAGCGCCAGGCGCGCCAGGCGATCCGCTACCGCAACCTCGCGACCGAGATCCGCAAGGTCGAAGCCACGCTGTATTATCTGCGTTGGCTCGGCGCCAATGCCGAGGTGATCGAATCCGACCGCGCCAAGGATTTGAGCGTGCGCACCGTGGCCGAGGCCACCATCGCACAGACCGAAGCCGGCCATGCCCGCGAGACCGCGGCCGAAGCCGTGCCGCCGCTGCGCGAGGCCGAGGCCCGCGCCGGCGCCGCGCTGCAGCGCCTGATCATGGCGCGCGACGCGCTCGACGCCGAAGAAACTCGCGCCCGTGAGCGGCTCGCCGAGCTCGACCGCCGGCTCGCCCAGTTCGAAGCCGACGTCACCCGCGAGCGCGCGCTGGTCGCCGACGCCGAAGCGGCGCTGGCGCAGCTTGCCGCGGAAGAAGAGACGCTGCGGCGCGAGGCCCATGAGAGCGCCGACCGGCGTTCCGGCGTCGACGCCCGCGTCATCGCGGCCGATGTCATCGTCTCCGAAGCCGAGAAGACCTTCGGCGAACTGACCGGCCAGTTCGCCGACCTGACGGCACGCCGCAACCAGCTCACCGCGACCGCCCGCGAGCAGGGCGAGCGCATCGCGCGCATGGACGCCGAGCTTGCCAACATCGAGGCGGGCCTGACTGCCGCCGCCGAAAGCCGTCCCGACATCGTGGCGCTGTCCGAAGCGGTCGAGGCCGCGCAGGCCGCCGTCGCGCAGGGCGAGGAGAACGCGGTGGCCGCTGAAACTGCCCACGCAGAGGCGCGCCAGAAGCTCGAGGCCGCACGTGTCCCGCTGGCCGACGCCGAGCGCGCGGTGCAGCGGCTCGACACCGAAGCCAAGACGCTGATGAAGCTGCTCGCGGTCGAGACCCAGAGCATGTGGCCGCCGGTGATCGACAGCATCACGGTCGGCAAGGGCTACGAGATGGCGCTGGGCGCCGCATTGGGTGACGATCTCGACGCGCCGGTCGACCAGAGCAACGCGATGCGCTGGGCCGGTGCTGCGGTCGATCCGTCGGATCCGGTGCTGCCGGAGGGCGTCGAGCCGCTCGCCAAGCACGTGCAGGCGCCGCCGGAGCTGGCGCGCCGCCTCAACCAGATCGGCGTGGTCGAATCCGCCGACGGCGCGCGGCTTGCCGCGCAGCTGAAGCCCGGCCAGCGGCTGGTGTCGCGCGAAGGCGACCTGTGGCGCTGGGACGGCTTTGCTGCCGACGCCCATGCCCCGACCGGCGCGGCGCGCCGGCTGGCGCAGCGCAGCCGCCTTGCCGACATCGACGGCGAGCTCGCCATGGCGCGCGCCACCGTCGACGTCAAACGCGCCACCGTCGACATGGCCCAGTCGCAACTGGCGACCGCGGGTGCGGCCGAAACCGCCGCCCGCGAGCAGTGGCGCGCAGCGCAGCGCGAGGCCGACAGCGCCCGCGAGCTGCACGCCTCGGCCGAGCGCGAGCTCGCCCGCAACGCCGCGCGCATCTCGGCGCTGACCGAGGCCAAGACCCGGCTGGTCGCGAACCGCGACGAGGCCCAGGCCGGCGCCGACGTCGCCGAAGCGGGCCTCGCCGAGCTGCCGCCATCGGCCGAACTGGAAGCGAAGCTTGCGGGCGTTCGCACCGAGATCGAGGGCAAGCGCACCGAGCTCGCCGAGATCCGTGCCGAAGCCCAGGCGCTGGCGCGCGAAGCCGAGCTGGCCGATCGCCGCCTCAACGCCATCGGCACCGACCGGCAGGCCTGGAACGACCGGCGCGAGCGCGCCCACACCCAGATCGCCACGCTCGACACCCGCGGCTCTGAAGCCCGGCAGGAGCGCGAAGGCCTCGCCGATGCGCCGGCGCTGTTCGAGGAGAAGCGCCGCGCGATGATCACCGAGGTCGAGGCCGCGGAGGCTGCGCGTCGCGAGGCCGCCGATCGCCTGGCCGCGGCCGACAACGCGCTCGCTGCCTGCGACCGCGCGGTGCGCGCGGCGCTCGAAGCGCTCGGCGCGGCGCGCGAGGAAGCCGCCCGCGCCGAGGAGCGCGTCGAAGGCGCCAAGCGCCGCCTCACCGACGTGGCGCATGAAATCCACGAGATGCTCGAGGTCGAGCCCGACGCGGTCGCCGGTCTGGCCGGCATCGAGCCGAACACCGAGCTGCCCGACGTCACCGTCGTCGAGCAGGACCTCGAACGGCTGCGCCGCGACCGCGAGCGGCTCGGCGCCGTGAACCTGCGCGCCGAGGAGGAACTCGGCGAGATCGAGACCCAGCACAACACGCTGACCGCCGAGCGCGACGATCTGGTCGAGGCGATCAAGCGGCTGCGACAGGGCATTATCAGCCTCAACAAGGAGGCCCGCGAGCGCCTGCTGTCGTCGTTCGCCAACGTGAACACCCAGTTCCAGCGGCTGTTCACCGAGCTGTTCGGCGGTGGCACCGCGGAACTCCAGCTCATCGAGGCCGAGGACCCGCTGGAAGCCGGCCTGGAGATCCTGGCCAAGCCGCCGGGCAAGAAGCCCGCGACGCTGTCGCTGCTCTCCGGCGGCGAGCAGGCGCTGACCGCGCTGGCGCTGATCTTTGCGGTGTTCCTCACCAATCCGGCGCCGATCTGCGTGCTGGACGAGGTCGACGCCCCGCTGGACGACCATAACGTCGAGCGCTTCTGCGACCTGCTCGACGAGATGGGCCGCTCGACCGACACCCGCTTCGTGATCATCACCCACAATCCGATCACCATGGCGCGGATGAACCGGCTGTTCGGCGTGACCATGGCGGAGCGCGGCGTTTCGCAGCTGGTTTCGGTCGATCTCGAGGCCGCGGTGAGGATCCGGGACTCGGCGGCGTAACGCGGCCAAGCCACGAAAACTGCAGGAAAATTCCAAAGGCGGCCTTCGGGGCCGCCTTTGGCGTTGCAGGCGACGGTTCCGTGACAAAGGCGGCCTCAAGCACCCGGCGACCTGTGGAAAACTTTTTTGCGATTTTTTTCGCCTGAGGCGGAACGGCAACGCCACCTGCTGGTTGATGGGGTGCAAACGCCGGGCGGCGCCCCCCTCCCCCCGACAGCCGTTCGGCAATCGACCCCAGGCCTCCCCGGGCCTGGGGTCTTTTTCGTTGCCTGCCGATCGCCTTGCCGATGGTCCTGGATTCCGGGGCTTTTTTCGGTGGAACCGCGAACCTACCTCTTGGTGGCCGCGACCAAACGGCGTACCGCCCTTTCGGCAAGTTCCAACCGCCCCTCAGGAGCCCCCCGATGTCCACGACCGGCTGGATCGTTCTCGGAGTGATCGTCGTCCTCGTGCTGTGGATCATCATGATCTACAACCAGCTCGTCGCGATGCGGCAGCGGGTTGGCCAGGCCTTCGCCGACGTCGACGTGCAGCTCAAGCAGCGCCACGACCTGATCCCGAACCTGGTCGAAACGGTAAAAGGTTACGCCGCCCATGAGCGCGGCACCCTCGAAGAGGTGGTGAAGGCCCGCAACGCCGCGATGACGGCGCAGGGGCCGGCCCAGCAGGCCCAGGCCGAGAACCAACTCTCCGGCGCGCTGCGCCAGCTGTTCGCGCTATCGGAGGCCTATCCGGACCTCAAGGCCAACCAGAACTTCCAGCAGCTGCAGTCGGAGCTCTCCGACATCGAGAACAAGATCGCGGCGGCGCGGCGTTTCTTCAACAACGCGGTCCAGGAGTACAACACCGGCATCCAGCAGTTCCCGGCGGCGCTGTTCGCCGCTTCGCTGGGCTTCAGCCAGCGCACCTTCTTCGACGTCGGCGAAGAGCGCGCCGTGGTCGAGAAGGCGCCGCAGGTGAAGTTTTAGGCCACAGGACTGACGGCGGGAGCGGAGCATGGCTGCCGCCTTTGGTCTCTACACCCACATCCAGTCGAACAGGCGGCGCTCGATCGCTCTGCTGATCGGGCTGTTCTTCCTCGTCTACGTGATGGTCTATGCCGGCGCGCTGCTCGCCGAAGGGCTGACCCATGACGCGGGCCTCCCTTGGCTGCTGCAAAAGGCGCTGCAGGACCTGATCTGGGCCGCGCCCTGGGCGACCGCCGGCACCGCGGCCTGGATCGTCATCGCGTATTTCTTCAATCAGTCGCTGGTCGACGCCGTCACCGGCGCCAGCGAAGTGACCCGGACGGAGCAGCCTCGGCTCTACAACCTCCTGGAAAACCTCTGCATCTCCCGCGGCATCAGCATGCCGAAGCTCAAGGTGATGGACGACCCGGCGCTCAACGCCTTCGCCAGCGGGCTGAACGAGAAGCAGTACTCCATCACGGTGACGAGCGGCCTGCTCGACAGCCTCAACGACCAGGAGCTCGAGGCGGTGCTCGGCCACGAGCTGACCCACATCCGCAACGGCGACGTGCGGATGCTGGTGATCGCCGTGATCATCGCGGGCGTGATCGGCTTCTTCGCAGAATTGCTGTTCCGCATCTTCTTCCAGGGCGGCTGGCGCTGGGGCGGCGGTAGCCGCTCGTCGTCGGACAGCGACCGCGGCAAGGGCGGCGGCGGATGGGCGATCCTCATTGCCGTCGCGCTGGTCGTGGTGGCGTGGCTGCTCTCCACCGCGATCCGTTTCGCGCTGTCGCGCAAGCGCGAATATCTCGCCGACGCCGGCGCAGTGGAACTCACCAAGAATCCCGACGCCATGATCATGGCGCTCCGCAAGATCGAAAACCGCGGCGAGCTGGAAGGCGCGACCTCGGCCGTCATGGAGATGTGCCTCGACAACCCGCGCGAAGGCTTCGCCGACCTGTTCGCGACCCATCCGTCGATCGAAAGCCGCATCAAGGCCCTGGTGGACTTCGCCGGCGGTCATGATCCCGGCCCGCTCGAGCTGCCGCCGCCGAGTGATACGAGCGAGCAGGATCAGCAGACCTCGGACGAGCAGACCGAGCCCGCAGCGCCTGGGCAAAAGCCGTTCCTGCCATCGCAGCCACCGGTCGTGCTCGGCGGCGGCCGCGCCGAGCCGGAGCCCGCGGCTCCAGCGACAAGCTCCCCGTTGCCGGGTCCTTGGGGTCCGCACCGAAACTGATTCGGTGATGCGCTGACGACACGGCTCCTGAAAAGCTGGGGGATATCGGCTCAGGCATGACCAAATTCAAATGGCATGTTCGCCACGTTTCCGGCCATCGTTACGTACATACCGCGTTGATTCGCGGCAGAGGTGATTCATGGCAAAACCTGCGGTGGTTCTGGTCGGAGCGGACAAGGGCGGCGTCGGCAAGACGACGGTTTCACGTGCCCTGCTCGACTATTTCGTCGCACACAACATCCAGACACGCGCCTTCGACACCGAGACGCCAAAAGGCACCTTGAAGCGCTTCCATCCGAACATCGTCGACGTGGTCGACATCACGTCGACGTCGGACCAGATGAAGATCTTCGACACGCTGGCCAGCGCCGAAGCCCAGATCACCGTGATCGACATCCGGGCCGGGCTCCTCTCCAAGACGCTGGAGTCGCTCCGCAACATCGGCTTCCTCGACGCCGCAGCCAAGACGCAGCTCACCTTCACGGTGTTCCACGTGCTCGGCCCCTCGATCGCTTCGCTCGACGAGATTCGCGACACCGCGGCCTTCATGGAGGACGCCCACTACGTCCTGGTGAAGAACTTCATCAACAACACCTCGTTCTTCGAGTGGGATCCGGCGACCTACAACTCCTACTTCCGCAAGATCAAGGACGCCCACGAGATCACCATCCCGAAGCTCAACGAGATGGCCTGCGAGCAGGTTGAGCTGGCCTCGGTGCCGTACGTGTCGTTCGTCGCCAACAAGGCGGCCGACGGCCAGAACGCGGCGTTCTCGTTCGTGCTGCGCGGCTATATCCGCCACTGGCTCGGCAATGTCTGGGCCGAATTCGACCGCATCAAGCTGATCGATCTGGTCGACGTCGGACAGCAGCGCAAGAGCTCGGCCAAGCAAGCCTCCTGAACTGAGACGGTGTCATGCCGCGGCAGACACCGATTTTCATCATCGCCTCAGCCCGCCCGCGCGTCGGCAAGACGCTGGTCGCGCGCGCGCTGACGGAATACTTCCTGGCTCTGCGCAAGCCGGTCATCGCCTTCGACGTCAATCCGGGCGAATTCAAGCTGATCGACTACCTGCCGGGCTGCACCTTCGCGGCCGGCATCGATGACGTACGCGGCGAGATGGCGCTGTTCGACCGGCTGATCGTCGCCGACGAGGCGCCCAAGGTCATCGATCTCAGCCACATGCTGTTCGACAAGTTCTTCGGGCTGGTGCGCCATCTCAACTTCCTGAAGGAGGCGCACCGCCGCAACATCGCGATGATGGTGCTGTTCGTGGCCGATCCCGACGAACGCTCCCGCCGCGCTTTTGCGATGCTGGTCGGCCGGTTTCCCGACATGGCGGTGGTGCCGATCCTGAACGAGGCGGTGCCGCCCACCGTCACCTACGGCGACAACTTCCCGCCGACCCGGCATGGCGGACCCGCGGTGGTGATCCCGTCGCTGTCGCCGGTGGTGCGCGGCGCGATCGAGAAGCGCACCTTTTCGTTCATCGATTACGCCGTCAAAACCAAGGACGGCACCACCGAGCTGTGGGGCTGGATCCGCCGCACCTTCGTGTCGTTCCGCGATCTCGAGGTGCGGCTCCTGCTCGGCGACATGCCGAAGGTGCCGCCGATCCCGAAGCTGCCGCCCGCGCCGACGCTGCCGGCGAGCGGCGATCCGCGCAACAGCACCGACCGGCACGGCTCGCACGACCGGTCGCGCGCGCGGCGCTCCCGCTGGCGTTGAACGCGCTCAGTGTCCTTCGAACGAGACCAGCGTGCGCACCGGCACGCCGAGCTTGCGGATCTTGTCGGCGCCGCCGAGCTCCGGCAGGTCGACGATGAAGCAGGCGGCGAGCACGTCGGCGCCCTGCTGCTTGAGAAGCTTCACGGCGCCTTCGGCGGTGCCGCCGGTGGCGATCAGATCGTCGACCACGATCACCTTCTCGCCCTTGCTGACCGCGTCCTCGTGCATCTCCATCTCGTCGAGGCCGTATTCCAGCGAATAGGCGATGCTGACCCGCTTGTGCGGCAGCTTGCCCTTCTTGCGGATCGGGATGAAGCCGGCCGAGACCTGATGCGCCACCGCGCCGCCGAGGATGAAGCCACGCGCCTCCATGCCGGCAACCTTGTCGATCTTGGAGCCGGCCCAGGGCTGCACCAGCTCATCGACCGCGCGGCGGAAGGCGCGCGCGTCGCCGAGCAGCGTGGTGATGTCGCGGAACATAATCCCGGGCTTGGGATAGTCCCGGATGGTGCGGATCGAGGAGCGGAGATCGAACTGAAGGTCGTGTGCGGACATTAACGGCGGCTTTCCTGTAGATAAGACTCGTCGATGAACTTGCTGCGGTCGAGTTGCGCATCGACCGGGATGAGCTTCGCCGCCTTCACGTTGTCGAACACGCGGCTGACGCTTGCGGCGGGCAGCCCCAGATCGGGCTCCATCACCTTCATCTTGACGGTGTCGTCGAGTGCGCGCCGCGCGTAGGCGACCGAGGTGCGAAGCTCCTTGGCGCCAAGTACCGCCGACTCGTCGGGATGCGCGAACATGTATTCGGTGCCGCGGCGAAGCGCGCGCAGGAAACCAACCAGGGCGGCGCGGTTGGTCTTGGCCCAGTTCCGGTCGACGATGGTTCCGGTGAACAGATACTCCGGCACCAGGTTGGCGATCGGACCGAGATTGGTGAAGCCCGCCGCCTCGGCCTCGTAGCTCAGCGGATAAGGCTGCAGCGCCGCGTCGATCTTCTTTTCCTTCAGCAGGCGCTGCCGCGTCGGCGAGCCGCCGACCGCCTCGACCTTGACGTCGGCCAGCGTGAATCCGCCCGCCTTGGCCATGTCGTTGACGAAGAACGTGGTGCCCTCGTTCATCGAGACGACGCCGATGGTCTTTCCCTTCAGGCCGGCGAGCGACTTGATCTGCGGCTGCGTGATGATGAAGTGCGGCAGCCGCTGCGCGTTGCCGGCAACCACTGCGAGACTGCCGCCTTTGTAGACCTCGGCGATCAGGCCCTCGAGCGGCACCATGCCGATCTGGTCGACGCCAGAACGGAGGTCGTCGGAAATCTTGTCCGAGCCGTCATAGACCTGGACGGTGACGTCGAGGCCTTCCTTCTTGAAGAAGCCCTGCTCGATCGCGGTCCAGGCCGGCAGGTAGAAGATCGTCCGCGACACCACGCCGACCTTGAGCGGCGTGTCAGCTTCCGCGGCGAATGCGGCGGCCGCAAGCAGCGCCAGCGCCGCGCAAGCCCTGAGAACGAGACTGAGAAAATACGGCATTGCTCCCCCGGTGCGATCCGGCGCGAGACTAGCCCGCCGGCACAGAGCACGCCACAGCATCGGGGCCCGCGTCATGCTAGCCCGGCAGGTAGCGGCGCGGCGTCTCGCGCTTGTCGTCGTAGGCCGCCTCGAACACCGGGGACGCCAGCGTCGACTGGATGTGCAGCACGGACGTGCCGGTGTTGGAGAAGCCGTGCTTGCGGCCGGCCGGCACGACCGTCAGTTGACCCTTTGTCAGCGTCGCCCGCTCGTCGCCGATCCAGACCTCGGCCTGCCCGTCGAGCACGTGCAGGACTTCCTCCACCGCGTGGAGATGCGTCGGCGCGCCATGGCCGGTCTCGCACCACTGCTCGAAGATGCAGAGCTGGCCGCCGCCGTTGGCGGCGGAAGTCAGCATCCGGGTCAGCACGCCCTGCCGCCACTCCTCGCGCGGCTGCCGATTGAGGTCGAAGACTTGCATCGGGTCCTCCCGTGTTCAGGCCTTCGGTACGCTAGCCCTTCAGGACCCGTCCTGCCACCGCGTCGAGTTTCCTGATCAGCTCCGGATCGCGCGCCTCGGGCGCGGTGATCAGCGCGTTGTCGAGCGCGCGGTCGGAGCCGATCGGGCAGGCCTCGTGCTCGCGCGGAAAGTCCTTGGCCATCCGCGCCACCAGACGCTTGGCCTTCTCGGCATTGGCGCTCAGCACCTTGATGATATCGGCGACCGTCACGGCGTCGTGGTCGGGATGCCAGCAGTCGAAATCGGTGACCATGGCCACGGTCGCGTAACAGATCTCCGCCTCGCGGGCGAGCTTGGCCTCCGGCATGTTGGTCATGCCGATCACCGAATAGCCGAGCTGCTTGTATGTGAGGCTTTCGGCGAGCGTGGAGAACTGCGGTCCTTCCATGCACACGTAGGTGCCGTCGCGCACCACCGTGATGCCCTCCGCCATCGCGGCGCTGGCGAGATGGATACGCAGCCGCGGCGACACCGGATGCGCCATCGAGACGTGGGCAACCAGGCCCTTGCCGAAGAACGAGCTCTCGCGCTTGTGGGTGCGGTCGACGAACTGGTCGATCAGCACGAAGGTGCCGGGCGGCAGCTCCTCCTTGAACGAGCCGCAGGCCGACAGCGACACCAGATCGGTGACGCCCGCTCGTTTGAGCACGTCGATATTGGCCCGGTAGTTGATGTCGGACGGCGACAGCCGATGCCCCTTGTCGTGGCGCGGCAGGAACACGACCGGAAGGCCCGCGATGTCGCCGATCCGCAGCGCGCCGGACGGCTCGCCCCAGGGCGAGGCGACGCGCTCCTCGCGCACGTTCTGCAGGCCCGGCAGGTCGTAGATGCCCGAGCCGCCGATGATGCCCAACACCGCTTTGGCCATGTCGCTGTCCTCACGCCCACAATGGAAAAGGCCCCGGAGCTTTTGAAGCCCCGGGGCCTTTCGTCAAGTCTTTCCCGGCAAATCGCGCTCAGTGCGCGTCCGCCCACACCTTCTTCTTGGTGAAGTAGAGCAGGCCGGCGAACACGATCAGGAAGATCATGACCTGGAAGCCGATCCGCTTGCGGGTTTCCATGTTCGGCTCGGCCGCCCACATCATGAAGGCCGCGACGTCCTTGGCGTACTGGTCGACCGTGGTCGGCGAGCCGTCGGTGTAGTCGACGCGCTTGTCGCTGAGCGGCGGCGGCATCGCCAGCGCATGGCCCGGGAAGTACTCGTTGTAGAACGTGCCCGGCGGCTGGGTGAAGCCCGCCGGCGCCTTGTCCTTGTACCCGGTCATCAGCGCGTGGATGTAGTCGACGCCCTGCTCCTGGAACTGGGTGAAGATGTCGATGATGAACCAAGGGAAGCCGCGCTCGTAGCTGCGCGCCTTGGCGAGCACCGAGAAGTCCGGCGGCACGCCGTTGTAGCGCGCGCGGGCGGCATTCTCGTTCGGCCAGGGCGGCGGGAAGTAGTCGGCCGGACGGCCGTCCCGCTCGAACATTTCGCCTTGATCGTTCGGGCCGTCCTGAACCTTGTATTCCGACGCGATGGTCTTGACTTGGCCTTCGGAGTAGCCAAGCGCCTCGAGGTTGCGGAACGCGATGTACTTGAGGCCGTGGCAGACGCCGCAGACCTCGCGATAGACCTTGAAGCCGCGCTGCAGCTGCGCCTTGTCCCAGGTGCCGAACGGACCCGAGAACGACCACTTCTGGCGCGGCGGCACCGGCCCTTCTTCTTCGGCGACGGCGGACGCAGCGCTCAGGCCGAGCAGCGAGCAGGCCAGAGCAAGGGCGAGGACGGTTCGCGACATGATGTTCTCCCCTGCCCTCAGTGCGATACCGTGGCCGACGTCTTGGCCAGGATCGATTCCGAAATCGAGTTCGGCAGCGGCTTGGTCTTCTCGATGAAGCCCAGCAACGGCATGATCACGATGAAGTGGGCGAAGTAGTAGAAGGTCAGAAGTTGCGCGGCGATCGTGTAGCCGCCCTCCGGCGGCTTGCTGCCGAGCCAGCCGAGGCCGAGGCAGACCGCCACGAAGATCCAGAAGAACTGCCGGTACAGCGGCCGATAGTTCGCCGAGCGCACCCGCGAGGTGTCGAGCCACGGCAGGAAAGCCAGGATGCCGATCGAACTGAACAGCGCGATCACGCCCATCAGCTTGTTCGGAATGGCGCGCAGGATCGCGTAGAACGGCAGGTAGTACCATTCGGGCACGATGTGCTGCGGCGTCTGCGCCGGATTGGCCGGGATGTAGTTGTCGGCGTGGCCGAGATAGTTCGGCACGTAGAACACGAACCAGGCGAAGACGATGCAGAAGCACACCATCCCAAAGCTGTCCTTCACGGTCGCATAAGGCGTGAACGGGACAGTGTCCTTCTCGGTCTTCGGCTCGACGCCGGTCGGATTGTTCTGGCCGACCACGTGCAGCGCCCAGACGTGCAGCACCACGACGCCGGCGATCACGAACGGCAGCAGATAGTGCAGCGAGAAGAAGCGCTGCAGCGTCGGGTTGCCGACCGAATAGCCGCCCCACAGCCAGGTCACGATGTAGTCACCGACCACCGGGATGGCCGAGAAGAAGTTGGTGATGACGGTGGCGCCCCAGAAGCTCATCTGGCCCCAAGGCAGCGTGTAGCCGAGGAAGCCCGTGGCCATCATCAGCAGATAGATGATCACGCCGAGGATCCAGAGCACCTCGCGCGGCTCCTTGTACGACCCGTAGTACAGGCCGCGGAACATGTGGATGTAGACGGCGACGAAGAACATCGAGGCGCCGTTCGAATGCAGGTAGCGGAGCAGCCAGCCGTAATTCACGTCGCGCATCAGGTGCTCGACGGAATTGAAGGCCATGTCCGCATGCGGCGTGTAGTGCATCACCAGCACGATGCCGGTGACGATCTGGGCCGCCAGCATGAAGCTCAGGATGCCGCCGAACGTCCACCAGTAGTTCAGGTTGCGCGGCGTCGGATAGGCGACGAACGAGGAATGCACCAAGCCGATAATCGGCAGGCGGCGTTCCAGCCACTTCAAGAACGCATTTTGCGGCTGGTAGGTCGAGGGTCCGCTCATGAGAAGGCCTTAAAAGGGTGTCGTTAGCGGCGGGTCAGCCGATCCGGATCTTGGTGTCGGAGAGGAATTCGTAGGGCGGCACGGCGAGGTTCAAGGGCGCGGGGCCGCGACGGATGCGGCCCGAGGTGTCGTACTGCGAACCGTGGCACGGGCAGAAGTAGCCGTCGAAATCGCCCTGGTGGGCGAGCGGAATGCAGCCGAGATGGGTGCAGATGCCGATCAGCACCTGCCACTGGTCCTTGCCGGCCTTCACGCGCGCGCTGTCGGGCTGCGGATCGCGAAGGTCCGCCAGGTTGACGGTCTTGGCTTCCTCGATCTCTTTCTTGGTGCGGTGATTGATGAAGATCGGCTTGCCGCGCCAGAACACCTTGATGACCTGGCCTTCGGTGATCGGGCTGATATCGACCTCGACGGGCGCGCCGGCCGCGATGGTCGCAGCATCCGGGTTCATCTGGGTGATCATCGGCACCGCAACGGCCGCGGCACCAACGGCGCCCACAGCGCCGGTTGCGATGTAGAGGAAATCGCGTCGAGTCGGCTCGGCCGAAATTGCTGTCACGGTGTTCATACCCTCTTTGGCCGGTCAGCCCTTCCGCGCGGCATTCCGCAGACGTCTTCATCGCGGTGGCGGTCGAGCCGGCCGCTCCTGTCCTGGGGGAGGACGAAAAGCGGCTATCCGGCGGCGTTTATTGGCACCCTTGTAAAGAGAGCGCAAGCCCGCCAAGGCCCGAACCGCCAAGATCACACAGAGACTCGCACAAATCCTTTATCCATCAGGCTTTCCGGCCATTGACGGCCGCCCGCGGTAGGCCGAAACACCGGCCATGCGGATCGCGCTTTACGAGCCTGATATCCCCCAGAACACCGGCACGATTCTCCGACTCGCTGCCTGCCTCGGCGTCGAGGCCCATATCATCGAGCCGACCGGGTTCCCAAGCTCCGACCGCGCCTTCCGCCGGGCCGGCATGGACTATCTCGATCAGGTGTCGTTGCGCCGACACCAGTCCTGGGCGGCGTTCAACGCATGGCGGCAGTCGGACGGCCTGCGGCTCCTGCTGTTCACGACGGCGGCCGCGACCTCCTTCATGGACTGCGCCTACCGGACCGGCGACGTCCTGATGTTCGGCCGCGAATCGGCCGGCGTACCCGAGGCGGTTCATCAGGCCGCCGACGCCCGGTTGAAAATCCCGATGCGGCCCCATTTGCGCTCGATCAATGTGGCGATGACCGCCGCCATGGCATTGGGTGAGGCCTTGAGGCAGACGAAGGGCTTTCCCCATGAATAAGATCACGCCCAAGATAACGCCTATGTCACCGCCCCTCCCTGACCCCGCCACGCTCGAGGATCGCAAGGCGCGCGCCCGCGCCTGGTTCGAGCGGCTGCGCGACGACATCTGCGCGGCCTTCGAGGCGCTCGAAGACGGGCTGCCGGCCGGCGCCCCGCTTGCGGACCGCGCAGCGGGCCGCTTCAAGCGCACGCCCTGGAAGCGAAGCGACCATGGCGGCGGCGAAGGCGGCGGCGGCGTGATGTCGCTGATGAATGGCCGGGTGTTCGAGAAGGTCGGCGTGCACTGCTCGACCGTGCATGGCGAGTTCGCCCCTGAATTCCGCAAGGACATTCCGGGCGCCGACGCCGATCCGCGATTCTGGGCGTCGGGCATCTCGCTGATCGCCCACCTGCACAATCCGCACGTGCCGGCCGTGCACATGAACACGCGCTTCGTGGTGACGACCAAGGCCTGGTTCGGCGGCGGCGCCGACCTGACCCCGGTGCTCGATGCCCGCCGCACCCAGGACGATCCCGACACGGTAAGCTTTCACGCCGCGATGAAGCGCGCCTGCGAGCCGCATCCGGATGTTGCGCTCTACGACAAATACAAGAAGTGGTGCGACGACTATTTCTATCTGAAGCACCGCAAGGAGATGCGCGGCATCGGCGGCATCTTCTACGACTATCTCGAGGCCGACTGGGACAAGGCCTTCGCCTTCACGCAGGATGTCGGCCGCGCCTTCCACGCCGTCTATCCGGAGCTGGTGCGGGCGAATTTCTCAAAGCCCTGGACCGAGACCGAGCGCGACGAGCAACTCATCCGCCGCGGCCGCTATGTCGAGTTCAACCTGCTCTACGACCGCGGCACGATCTTCGGGCTGCGCACCGGCGGCAATGTCGATTCGATCCTGTCTTCGATGCCACCTGTGGTGAAGTGGCCCTAGAGCATGATCCCGAAAAGTGTGAAGCGGTTTTCGGAAAAGATCATGCTCAAAACAACCAAGGCTCAGTGAGCGAACCACTTGATGACAGCGCCGAACACCATGGCGCCGCCGCCAAACAGCACCACCGCGTCGAGGATCGCGGTGTGCACATGCAGCGGCAACCGCTTGACGAAGGCCTTGGCGAGAAACGCGCCGGGAAACGCCACGCAACCGATCAACAGCGCGAAGGCGATCACCTTGCTGCTGAGCACGCCGGCGAGCCCGAACACCAGGACGCGAGCGCCCGTGATGATGATCGACAGCATCGCGTCGGTCGCGATCACGGCCGTGCCAGACAGGCCAGCCGCCATCAACAGCGACAGCAGAATGACGCCTGCGCCGACTGTGCCGCCGACCGCGGCGCCGTAGCCGACCGAGCCGATCAGCAGTCCGCGGTCGCCGAGCACGATCGCGCGCCGCCGCAACGCATAGCGCAGCGGCACCGTGAGCATCAGCATGGTGCCGATGACGATCTGCGCGCCGATGCCGGTGAGCAGCGTGTAGCCATAGGCGGTGACGAGGCACGGCGGCACGCCGCCGGCCAGAACGATTCCCGCGCGGCGCCACTCAACGTCGCGCAGATACGCCATCATCCGGCCGGTGTTGGTGATGAGTCCGGCGATCGCGATGATCGGCACGACGTTCTCGGCGCCGACCATCGGCACGAGGATGAGCGGCATCAGAGCACCGGTGCCGTAACCGGCGACACCGCCAAGCACCGACGCGAACAGCGCGACAGCCGCAACCAGCAGCAACTGATAGATCGAAACGTCTGCGAAGGCGGCGCTCAAGTGCGGCACTTTTTTGTCAGATTTGAATCTGCGTGATGGCGAGAATGATTCATTTCCACAACAACAGGAACTTTTCGTAGCCGCGCTGCAACACCGTTGCTGGTTTGTCGGGCACTCGCGGCTTTGTAAATAGACACCGCAATTCGCGCATGCGTCTAGTCCGCCCAGTTGTTGCGTATGTCGATAACAAAAACTGGAGCGAACCGAATGCGTTTGAAGTTTGCCGCACTGCTGCTGGCGTCTGTTGGTCTCGGCGCGGTGCAACCGGCCGTCGCGGCCGACCTGCCGGCCCGCGGCCCGGTCTACAAGGCACCCGCGGCGCTGCCCGCCTTCTCGTGGACCGGCTGCTACGTCGGCGGCAACGTCGGCGGTCTCTGGCTCAACGGCGACTGGACCACGGCGGGCGGCGTTGGTGCCGGAAGCCAGACGGCTTCGGGCGTCACGGCCGGCGGCCAGGTCGGCTGCAACTACCAGACCGGTCCGTGGGTGTTCGGCGTCGAAGGCATGTTCAACTGGGCGGACGCGAACGGCGATCACACGTCGCCTGCGGGTCTCGGTCTGCACACCGACACCAACTGGCTCGCCAACGTCACCGGCCGTGTCGGCTATGCGGTGTACGACCGCAACCTGCTCTACGTGAAGGGCGGCGGCGCGTGGATCGATCAGTCGAACTCCGCGACCACGGTCGGCGGCGTGCTGTTCAACACCGGCGACTACACCCGCAGCGGCTGGACCGTCGGCGCGGGCTGGGAGTACGCCTTCGCTCCGAACTGGTCGGCCAAGATCGAGTACAACTACATGGACTTCGGCAACAAGTCGCCGACGTTCACCTCGGCGGCCGGCGCCACCACCTCGTTCAACGTCGACCAGAACGCGCACCTCGCGCTGTTCGGCGTCAACTATCGCTTCGGCGGCAACCCGGTGGGTCCGTGGCGCTGAGCTGAACGCAAAGACCTGGAACGACGAAAGCCCCGGATCGCAGATCCGGGGCTTTCTGCTTTGGGCTTTCGGTTTCCGGCTTCTGCTAATCGGCGCTCGGCAGCCGCCGCATCGTGAATTCGATCGCGCCGCCTGGAAGCTCGCGCCAGCTTTCGATCGCCGTCATGTAGGCGGCCGCGGGATAGCGGCTGAACATCTCGCGCGCCTTAGCGCGGGCGGCGTCGCGCGGCAGCGAAAAGGTTTCCCGCCGGTAGCTGTCGCCGCGGGGACCGCCGCGACCGGCACGGTCGTCGGCGAACTTTCGGGCGATATCACGCGGGCGGCTGTAACTCGGCATCACGCGCACTCCGGAACTATCCACAATATAGTGCGCAGGCCGAACAGCGGCGAGCCGGACCGGCCGCTCGCGGCCGACCGGTGGCGATTCCTTGAGCAGCCCCGGGGAAATCGCCTGACCGCCGCCAAGCGAAGCCCTGACCCGTCGTTTGACATTCGCGGCGCTCCCGGCGGCGCTGGCATGGTTAAGCTTTTATTAAAAACCTGTTGTAAGAATAAAGACTTAACAAGCAGTTGTTTTCGTTGTTGCCGGAAAGCGACAGCCCTGGGGATTCCGGCCCGGAAACGGCCTTTTCCCGTGAGTTTCAAGGCATTCGGCTTGCTGGGGGTGGTCGGCGGCCCGTAATGTTCAGGCACATTCTGGAAATTCTAGCTGGGGCATGAAAATGCGGTCCAAGATTGTTGGTTTGTTGCTGGTGTCTGCTGCTGCTTTTGTCACTGCGCAGAGCGCAGGCGCGGCGGACCTCCCGGTCAAGGCGCCGGTTTACAAGGCGCCAGTGTCGGCCTGGGATTGGACCGGCCTCTATGTCGGTGCGTATGTCGGCGCCGCTGTGAACAGAAGCCGCGGCCGTGATCCGTCCAACGTTGTGACCGGCGACCTCGAGCACACCGGCTACGGCGTCACCGGCGGCGGCACCATCGGCTACAACTACCAGCTCAACTGGGGCATCTTCGGCCAGAAGCTCGTGATCGGCGCCGAAGGTGACATCGGCTATTTCGACACCGGCCACCGGGTGCAGGACTGGAACAACGCGCTGATCTACGATCAGAAGTCCTCGTGGCTCGGCACCGCGCGCGTTCGCGCTGGTCTGACCGACGGCCCGAACCTGAACTACATCACCGGCGGCTTCGCGGCTGCCAACATGAAGGACATCAATCGCTCGCTGACCGGCGTCGAGGTGTCGAGCAGCAAGACCGAGACTGGCTGGGTGGTCGGCACCGGCGTCGAGACCATGCTCGGCGGCGGCTGGTCGGCGAAGACCGAGTCTCTGTACATCAACCTCGGCAGCGGTGACGCGCTGGTCAATCCGTCCAACGGCCTGACCATCTTCAACGACAAGCGCGAGTTCTACACCCAGCGCTTCGGCCTGAACTATCAGTTCGGCGCAGGGAAGAACGGCCCGCTGCCGCAGACCAACTGGAACGGCCTGTTCATCGGCGGCGTGTTCGGCGGCGCGGTCGGCAGCGTTCGCGGCACGGGCGCCGACGCCCTCACCGGCAATGGCGAGCTCGGCAACAACGGCGGCGGCTTCACCGCAGGCGGCCAGGTCGGCTGGAACTGGATGGTCTCGCCGAAGTGGGTGGTCGGCGTCGAAGGCGACGTCAGCTATCTCGGCATCAACCGCACCAGCAACAACTTCGGCAATTCGCTGAGCGTCGGCCCGACTGCGGCGCTGACCGTCGACACTTCGTGGATCGCGACCGCTCGCGGCCGCGTCGGCTACAGCACCGGCCCGGCGCTCCTCTACGCCACGGGCGGCGGCGCGTGGGTCAACACCAAGGACACGTTCACCGGCTCGACCGGCGCCATCGTCTCGAGCGAGAAGACGCTGTCCGGCTGGACCGTCGGCGGCGGCATCGAAACCGCGATGTGGACCAACTGGTCGATGAAGACCGAGTACCTCTACGTCGATGCCGGCAAGGGCGACACCTACACGAGCGGCGCGTTCACGATCACGCCGGATCACTCGTTCCACCTGTTCCGTTCGGCCCTCACCTATCGCTTCAGCGGCAACCCGCTCTGGTCGAAGTACTGATCGCCGGACCATCGAGATCGAAAAGCCCCGGGTCACCCCCGGGGCTTTTTGTTTGCGCAGCGCCCACCGGTGCGGCCCACGGCGTGAGCCGGATTCCGCATCGCCGCCCGGCGCTGCGCGCGGCCTCGCCGCGTTGACGCACGCAGGTCGCAGCGATGGAATGCCCCGCAAGAAACAACGCGTCGGGGGGACATGCCGTGAAATTCCGAGCGATCATTTTGGCCGCATTGGCGGCGCTCGCTGCGCCGCAGACCATGGCGCAGAGCTGGCCCAGCCGCTCGATCTCGCTGGTGGTGCCGTTTGCCGCCGGTGGCGGCACCGACGCCATCGGCCGCGTCATCGCCGAGAAGCTCAGCGCCCGGCTCGGCCAGCCGGTCGTGGTCGAGAACAAGGCCGGCGCCGCAAGCGCCATCGGCACCACCTACGTCGCAAAGGCCGCACCCGACGGCTACACGCTGCTGATGACCACCAACAGCGCCATGGTGATCCTGCCGCTGACCCAGCCGCCCGGCGCGCTCACCTACGAGCGCTCAGACTTCAGCATGATCGGGCTCACCGGCATCCTGCCGAACCTGCTGATCGTCAGCCCCAAGGTGCCGGCCAATAGCGTGAGCGAACTCGTCGCCTACGCCAAGGAGCGGCCGGGCCAGCTGTCATTTGCCTCCAGCGGCAACGGCACCATCACGCATCTGATCGGCGAGCTGTTCAAGGCGCGCACCGGCATCGACGTGCTGCATGTGCCGTACCGCACCGGCGTGCAGTCGGCGCCCGACATCATGGAAGGCCGCGTGCAGTACATCTTCGACAACATCATCTGGTCGCTGCCGATGGTGCGGCAGGGCAAGCTCAAGGGCATCGCCATCACCAGCAAGGCGCGCTCGTCGCTCGCGCCCGACATCCCGACCGTGGCCGAGTCCGGCGTGCCGGGCTTCGAGGGCATCACCTGGCTGGGCCTCGCCGCGCCGGCCAAGACACCCGAGCCGGTCATCAAGCGGCTCGACACGGAGCTCCGCGCAATCCTCGCCGAGCCTGACGTGATCGCAAAACTCGCGGCGACTGGCGCCGAGCCGCCGTCGGCGCCCGGCCCGGCCGGCATGAACGCGCTGCTCGACGAAGACCTCGCGAGCTGGAAAGGCATCCTCAGTGACGGAAAGATCAAGCTGCAATGAACTTCCATGAACTTTGCAAATCCGAGCGCCCGCTGATCCTGCCGGGCGCGTTCGACGCGTTGAGTGCGCGGCTGATCAAGCAGGCGGGCTTCAAGGCCTATTTCACCGGCGGCTTTCCCACGATCGGGGCGCGCTGGGGCTTGCCTGACATCGGCCTCGTGGCACTCGGCGAAATCTCATCGGCCGTCACCGACATCATGGCGGCCTGCGACCTGCCGGTGATGGTCGACGGCGACAACGGCTATGGCGACGTGAAGAACGTCGTCCACGTGCTGCACACCTACGAGCGGCTCGGCGTCTCGGCGATCATGTTCGAGGACCAGGTGGCGCCGAAGCGTTGCGGCCATATCGCCGGCAAGGACGTGATCCCGGCGGCCGAGATGGCGGCGAAGATCCGCGCGGCCTCCGAAAGCAAAACGAGCCGCGACACGTTCATTCTCGCCCGCACCGACGCGCGCGATGTGCTGGGTCTCGACGAGGCGTTCCGCCGCGCCGAGCTTTACCTGAAGAACGGCGCCGACGGCATCTTCATCGAGTCGCCGCACGACGTCGCCGAGCTCGAGCTGATCGGGAAAAAGTTCGACGTGCCGCAGATGGCCAACATGCTGGAAGGGGGCCGCACGCCGATCCTGAAGCCCTCGGAGCTCGCCGAGATGGGCTTCGAGATCGCGATCTACGGCATCTCCCTCCTGATGCACACCGTGCGCACCATGCAGGACGTGCTCAGCAAGCTCTCGAAGGGCGACGTGAGCTTCATCGGCAAGGGCGTGGGCTTCGAGGAGTACAAGACCATCGTCGGCTTTAAGGACTGGGCCGCGATCGAGGACCGCTATCTGAAGCCGAAGGGCTGAAGCCCTCCATCATTGTTGCGAAAATGCAGCACCGGCCTCGTTTCGCGGCTGTCTCCGCGGTTCCACGGGGACATCTCCCAATGCACGTATTGCTGCTGCGTTTTTGCAAGCGCACCGTCGCCCCAACATCAAGAAACGGGGCCGGGGTATGGGTTCGAGACTGAAGTTGAGTGCGTCGCTGATTGCAGCCGCAATTCTGACTGCACACAGTGCGTTCGCCGCCGATCTTCCGGCACAGCCGGTGTACAAGGCGCCCGTCGCGGTCGTCGCGCAAACCTGGACCGGCTTCTATGTCGGCGCCAATGGCGGCTGGGCGCGCAGCCATAACTGCTGGGTGTTCGACCCCGCGACCACCGCCAACAGCGAAGGCTGTCACAACGGCGACGGCGCGGTGGCTGGCGGGCAGATCGGCTACAACTGGCAGACGGGCCGCACCGTGTTCGGGCTCGAGGCCGCCGGCGATTGGGCCAATCTCAAGGGCAGCAACGAAAGCGTTTCGTTCCCCGGGAATTTCAACCAGACCAAGGTCGACGCCATCGGCATGTTCACCGGCCGGCTCGGCTGGGCGGCGTGGAATTCGACGCTGCTCTATGTGAAGGGCGGCGCGGCCGTCACCCACAACAAGTATCTGGCGACCACGCTGGTGCCGGTCACCAGTGCGACGTCGAGCGATACGCGCTGGGGCTGGGTGGCCGGCGCGGGCATCGAATATGCCTTCGCGCCCAACTGGTCGATCGCCGGCGAATACGACTATCTGGACATGGGATCGAAGGTCGTGCGGTTCGGAGACTTCACTGGCGGGTTCTTCTGCACGGCGACCTGCCAGGAGCGGATCAACCAGCGCGTCCACATGGTCACGGCGCGCCTGAACTACCGGTTCTGGACCGGCCGCTGAGCGGCGCCGTAAATCCACAGTTCAAAGCTCCGGGCTTGCGCCCGGAGCTTTTCATTTCTGCGTGGCCACGGCGGTCGCAGCAGCCGCAATCCCGGAAAGCTGCCACTGGTCGGTGGGAAAATCCGCCGCGAGCCAGGCCTCCTCGGCCGCACGCAGCGCGACGCCGACCGCGGGCCCATGCGGCACGCCGCGCGCGATCAACTCGCTCGCCTTGATCGGAAACGCCGGCGCCGTCCAGCGCCCGGGCAGCGCGGTCAGCGCGCGCCAGACGTCATCCCTTGCGCCCGCAGGCGAACGCGCCCAGGCCATCAGCACACGGTCGAGATAGCGCGCCGGCCCCACGCGATAGAGCAGCACGCGGGCGTCCTGCTCGCTGGCGGGCGAGATCCGCCACCAGGCTTCGCTCATCGACTCGATGCGTTCGTGCTCGGCATTGGACAGCCTGAGCCGCTGCCACAGCCGTTCGGCGTCCTCGGCAATGCGAGCGCCGAGAGCGCCAAGCCTTCGCACCGGATCGGCCTCGATGCGCAGCGTAGCCTCGATCTTGGCGATGTTCTCGAAGGCTGCGAGATCGGCAACGCCGCCGAGAATGAGCCCGAGCAGGCCGCATTCCGCCATCACGGCCATCACCGGGGCGGCGTGCCGCGCGAGCAGCAGCTTGAGCATCTCCATCCGCACCCGCTCGCGCGAGAGCTGCTCGAGGCTCGCCCGCGCCGCGATGCAGGCGCTGAGCCCCTCACGGTCCGGCAGGCCGTGGCCGTAGGCGGCGTGGAAGCGGAAGAAGCGCAGGATGCGCAGGTGATCCTCGGCAATGCGGGTCGCGGCATCGCCGATGAAGCGCACCCGCCGCACCTTGAGGTCGGCGATGCCGCCGACATGGTCGTGCACCACGCCATCGCTCGACGCCGACAGCGCGTTCATCGTGAAATCGCGGCGCTCGGCGTCCTTCTTCCAGTCGCGGCCGAAGCGGACATTGGCATGACGGCCGAAGGTCTCGACGTCCTCGCGCAGCGTCGTCACCTCGTAGGGCTTGCTGTCGATCACCACGGTCACGGTGCCGTGCTCGATGCCGGTCGGCACCGGCTTGAAGCCTGCCGCCGCCGCACGCTGCATCACCTCGTCCGGCACCGCGGTGGTGGCGAGATCGATGTCGCCGTGCGGCTCGCCGAGCAGCGCATTGCGCACCGCGCCGCCCACCACCCGCGTCTCCTCGCCGCCGTCGCTCAACAGCGCGATGAGCTGCGCCACCACGCCCTGCCGCAGCCAGGCGGCGTCCTTCAACAGCGCTTCGCGCTCGCTCACGGCACCACCTGTCCGGGAATGAGCTTGCCGTTCTCGACATGGGCCGGGACGTAGGTCGAGCCTGGCGGGGCGCCTGCGAAATGGCCGATCAGGAGGAAGCTTCCAATCATCAGCACCAGGGCGGCGATCACGAGCGACGAAAGAATGCGTGGGGTCCAATGCTCGCGATCCACCATCGACGTCTTGGTGAACCAGAGAAACGCCGCATAGGCCGCGAAGGGCGCCACGAACAGCGCAAGCTCGGTGAGAACGGGACGAATCATCCGGCGTAGATCCGCTCGTAGAGATTCCGCAGGATACCAGCCGTCACGCCCCAGATGTATCGCTCGCCGAACGGCATGGCGTAGTACTGCCGCTCGATGCCGTTCCAGTCGCGCTTCAACCGCTGGTGATTGCCGGGCGCCATCAGGAATTCGAGCGGCACCTCGAAGGCGTCGGCGACCTCGCTCGGATTGACCGTCATCGCATAGTCCGGGTCGACGTGGGCGACCAGCGGCAGGATGCGGAAACCCGAAAACGTCAGGTAGAGATCGAGGTAGCCGATCGGCTGGACGTACTTGGCGTCGAGCCCGACCTCTTCGTAGGCCTCGCGCAGCGCC
>CAKZHN010000574.1 GCA_936924235.1 uncultured Rhodoplanes sp.
GTATCACAAGCTCCTGGCTCAGCCGTTTTTGCTGGCCGCCATGGTGATGCTCGCCGCGGCCTTCAGCCTGCGCTTCGTCCGCTTCGGCGGCGTGCAGAAGATGGTGCTCGGCGGCGTCTCCTGCGGCTTCGCGCTCTACGTGATGTCGAAGCTGACCGACGATCTCTCGACCGCCGAGCTCATTCCGCCGGTGGTGGCCGCCTGGCTGCCGGCTGCGATCGGCGCGATGACCGGCTTCGTCGTGTTGTTGTACCAGGAGGACGGCTGATGGCTGGCAAGGCCAGCGCTCCTGCGTCGTCCTTCTTGTGTATGTGGCGTCGGCGCGTAACCCAAACCGCCCGGATCATGATCGGCGCGGCGACCCTGGTCGTCGGCCTGAGCTTTGCTGCGCCTGAGGCTGAGGCGCAGATCCTGTCGTTTCCGCAGCGGCCGCAGCGCATCAAGCCAGTACAGCCGAAGCGGCCGCAGGGCGAAAAAGCGCCGATGCTTCTGCAAGCGACCGAGGTGCAGTACGACTACACCAACAAGCGCGTCTCGGCGGTCGGCAACGTGCAGATCTATCACGAGGGCTCCACCCTCGAGGCCGACCGGGTGGTCTACGACGAGAACACCAAGCGGCTGCGCGCCGAAGGCAGCGTGCGCATGACCGAGCCCGACGGCCGCATCACCTACGCGGACGTGATGGAGCTGAGCGACGACTTCCGCGATGGCTTCGTCGACTCGCTGCGCCTCGACACCGCCGACGCCACCCGCATGGCCGCGGCCCGCGCCGACCGCTCCTCCGGCACCTTCACGGTGTTCCACTCTGGCGTCTACACCGCCTGCGAGCCCTGCAAGGACGACCCGAAGAAGCCGCCGACCTGGCAGGTCAAGGCGGCGCGCATGATCCACGACGGCAACGAGAAGATGATCTACTTCGAGGACGCCCGCCTCGAATTCTTCGGTCATCCGGTCGCCTACATGCCGTACTTCTCGGCGCCCGATCCGACCGTGAAGCGCAAGTCCGGCTTCCTGTTCCCGGTGTTCAGCCAGAGCTCGATCTACGGCTTCGGCGTCGAGACGCCGTATTACTGGGCGCTGGCGCCCGACTATGACGTCACCTTCTCGCCGCGCGTGATGAGCAAGCAGGGCGTGCTGTTGCGCGGCGAATTCCGGCAACGTCTGATGGACGGCGCCTACTCGATCCGTGCGTCAGGCATCTATCAGCTCGACCGCGACGCCTTCCTGCGCGACGTCTCGCCGCCGACGCCCGGCTACAAAGGCTTCCGCGGCTCGCTCGAAACCACCGGCCAGTTCGCCCTCACCGATCGCTGGACCTGGGGCTGGGACGGCATCGTCCCGACCGATTCGACCTTCTTCCAGGACTATCACCTGTCGACCTATCAGCGCGGCACCACGCTGCTGGCGAACGGCCTGACCGAGGGCGTCTCGCAGCTCTACCTGACCGGCCGCGGCGACCGCAGCTACTTCGATATCCGCACGATGTACTTCTACGGCTTCTCCGAAGCCGACCATCAGTCGCAGATCCCGATCGTCCACCCGGTGCTCGACTACAACTACATCTTCGCCAACCCGGTGTTCGGCGGCGAGCTCGGCTATCGCGCCAACTTCACCAGCCTGACGCGCCAGTCCGCGGCCTTCGATCCGATCTCCTCGACCGCTTTCAACACCGGCCTGTGCGGCCTGGTCAGCGCCGATCCGACCCAGAAGGTTCCGGCGACCTGCCTGTTGCGCGGCTTTGCCGGCACCTACACGCGCGCCTCGGGCGACGTCACCTGGAAGCGCAGCGTCACCGACTCGTTCGGCCAGGTCTGGACGCCGTTTGCGAGCCTGCGCGCCGATGCCGGCGTCGCCTCGGTCGACAACCAGCCGGGCGTGTCGAACTACATGAACGTCGGCGACAACAGCCAGGTGCGCGTGATGCCGACGGTCGGCCTCGAGTACCGCTACCCCTTCATCAACGTGCAGTCCTGGGGCACCCAGACCATCGAGCCGATCGCGCAGATCATCGCGCGGCCCAACGAGTCAGGCATCGGCAAGCTGCCGAACGAAGACTCGCAGAGCCTGATCTTCGACGACACCAACCTGTTCAAGGTCGACAAGTTCTCCGGCTGGGACCGCGTCGAAGGCGGCGGCCGCGCCAACGTCGGCGTCCAGTACACCGCGCAGTTCAACCGCGGCGGCTTCGTCAACGCGCTGTTCGGCCAGTCCTACCACCTGTTCGGCACCAACTCGTTCGCGGTCGGCGACGCCGCCAACACCGGCCTCAACAGCGGTCTCGACACCGACCGCTCCGACTACGTGGCGCGCGTGATGTACCAGCCGGACCGGATCTGGTCGTTCATCACGCGCTTCCGCTTCGACCAGTCGACCTTCGACGTGCAACGCTTCGAAGCCGAGGCGCGCGCGAGCTTCGATCGCTGGTCGGTGTCGGTGCTCTACGGCGACTACGCCGCCCAGCCGCTGCTCGGCTTCCTCGACCGGCGCCAGGGCATCCTGACCAACGGATCGATCAAGATCACGCAGAACTGGGTCGCCAACGCCGCGGTGCGCTACGACATCGACGCCGAGAAGCTCGCCGGCACGTCGTTCGGCGTCGGCTATATCGACGATTGCCTCATTGTCGCCCTGAACTACATGCGGAACTATACCTACAGTGGCGTCGCCACCCGGGACGACCGGGTCATGCTGCAAATGACGCTCCGCACCCTGGGCGGCACGTCGGTCAGCCAGACTGTCAGCTCCACCACGGGCGGGCTATAAGGTCCTTCGCGCTGGCGAGTCCGGCGCACCGGCATGACGACGAGCCGGCCAAGAGAGCTTCCGAACCCGCGACACCAACGTGCCATGCACAACGCGATGAAACCGATCCTCCTGCTCCCTCCCCTTCGCCGGCTCGTCATGATCGCGGCGCTCGCGCTCGCCGCCTGCTGCGCCGCCCCGCAGGCCTCCCAGGCCCAGGGCGTAGTCGTGCTGGTCAACGGCGACCCGATCACCGACTACGATATCGAGCAGCGCGCCAAGCTGATGACGCTCAGCGGGCAGAAGCCTGCGTCCCGCCAGCAGGTGATTGAAGAACTGATCAACGAGAAGCTCAAGATCGGGCTGCTCAAGCGCTTCATGATCCCGGACGTCGACAAGGATGTCGACAACGCGCTGACCAACATGGCGCGCCGGATGCGGCAAAACCCCAAGGACTTCACCGAGCAGCTCGCCAAGCAGGGCGTGATGGCGGAGACGCTGAAGTCGCGCATGAAGGCCGACATCGTCTGGAACCAGATCATCCGCGGCCGCTACCAGGCGAGCTTCCAGTTCAGCGACAAGGACATCAATCAACGGCTGCAGGCCAAGCATCCGGAGGGGATCACCACCACCGCCGCCTACGACTACACGCTGCGGCCGATCCTGTTCATCGTGCCGCGCGGTTCGCCGAGCGAGGCTTATACGGCGCGCGCCAAGGAGGCCGAGTCGCTCCGTGCGCAGTTCCAGAATTGCGAGGAAGGCGTGGTCATGGCGCGCGGCCTGCGTTTCGTCGCAGTGCGGCCGCCGGTGGTGAAGAACTCGGCGGACCTGCCGCCGGCGCTTCGCGAGATCCTGACCAAGACCGAGATGGGCCACCTCACCCCGCCGGACACGACCCAGCAGGGCGTCGAGGTCTATGCGGTGTGCAGCCGCAAGACATCGGACAATGCGCCCGAGAAGAAGGAAATCCGCGACCAGCTCTACAGCGAGACCTTCGACAATCTGGCCAAGAGCATGATGAAAGAGCTGCGCAGCCAGGCGATGATCGAATACAAGCAAGGCAAGCCATGACCTTGCCGCTGGCGCTGACGCTCGGGGAGCCTGCGGGCATCGGCCCCGACATCACGCTCGCCGCCTGGTCGCGCCGCGCCGAACTCGATCTGCCCTCGTTCTACGTTCTCGCCGATCCGCAGGCGCTGGAGCGCCGCGCGAAAAAGCTTGGCCTCGACGTGCCGCTCGAGATCATGACGCCGGCGACCGCGGCCAAGGCTTTTGCCGGCGCCCTGCCTGTCGTGCCGCTGGGCGTCGCCGCCACCGCCGAACCCGGCCGACCGGATGAAACCAGCGCCGCGGCCGCGATCGGATCGATCGACCGCGCGGTGGCCGACGTGCTCGGCGGCAGAGCCTCGGCAGTGGTCACCAATCCAATTGCCAAGAGCGTGCTCTACAAGGCGGGCTTCACCGATCCGGGCCACACCGAGTATCTGGCGCGGCTGTCGTTCCAGGAAACCGGCGATCCGGCGTGGCCCGTGATGATGCTGTGGGCGCCCGAGGTGGCCGTGGTGCCGGTCACGATCCACATGCCGTTCAAGGATGTGCCGCAACACCTGACCCGCGATCTCATCTTCGAGACCGGCCGCGTCGTGGCGCGCGACCTCATCGACCGTTTCGGCATCGAGCGGCCCAGGCTTGCGGTCGCGGGGCTCAATCCGCATGCCGGCGAGGACGGCACGCTCGGCAAGGAGGACAACCTGATCGTCAAGCCCGCGGTCGAGCGCCTCGTCGCCGACGGCATCGACGCGCGCGGACCGCTGTCGGCCGACACCATGTTCCACGAGGCGGCGCGCAAGACCTATGACGCGGCGCTCTGCATGTATCACGACCAGGCGCTGATCCCGATCAAGACGCTGGCCTTCGACCACGGCGTCAACGTCACGCTCGGCCTGCCCTTCGTGCGCACCTCGCCCGACCACGGCACCGCCTTCGACATCGCCGGCAGCGGCAAGGCCAATCCGTTGAGCTTGGTCGCTGCGCTGAAGCTCGCCGCGCGGCTTGCCGCGGCCGACCAGCGCAAGCAGCAGAAACCAATCGCAGCGCTGACATGACGGCGCCGAAGAGCGCTCCGGACGGCGCCAAGGAAACTGCAGCCGACGGCCTGCCGCCGCTGCGCGAGGTGATCCGCCGCCACGATCTCTCGGCGCGCAAGTCGCTCGGCCAGAATTTCCTGCTCGATCTCAATCTGACCGGACGGATCGCGCGCGCCGCGGGACCGCTCGACGGCGTCACCGTGGTCGAGATCGGCCCGGGCCCCGGCGGGCTCACCCGCGCCCTGCTTGCCGAGGGTGCGCGCCGCGTCATCGCGATCGAACGCGACGAGCGCGCGCTCGCGGCGCTCGCCGAGATCGCGGAGCGTTATCCGGACCGCCTGACCGCCGTGCCCGGCGACGCGATGGAATTCGACCCGCGACCGCTGCTCGATGATGGCCCGGTCCGGATCGTCGCCAACCTGCCGTACAACATCGCGACCCCGCTCCTGATCGGCTGGCTCAGCGCCGAGCCGTGGCCGCCCTGGTACGACCGCCTGGTGCTGATGTTTCAGCGCGAGGTGGCCGAGCGCCTCGTCGCCGCCCCCGGCGGCAAGCAATACGGACGGCTGTCGGTGCTGACCTCCTGGCGCGCCGAGGCGAAAATCCTGTTCGACGTGCACCCGTCGGCCTTCGTGCCGCCGCCCAAGGTGACGTCGTCAGTGGTGCAGCTCATTCCTCGCGCCGAGCCTCTGCTCTGCAGCCAACGGGCGCTGGAGCGCGTCACCGCGGCGGCCTTCGGCCAGCGACGAAAGATGCTCCGGCAGAGTCTGAAATTGCTCGGCGCCGACCCGCTGCCGCTGCTCGCCGCCGCCGGGATCGAGCCGACCGCCCGGGCGGAAGACATCCCGGTCGCCGGATTTGCAGCCTTGGCCAGGGAATTTGCCACATCGGCCGTCAGGTAAATCCCCCCGATCTGAATCTATGTTGTTGCGTTGCAGCAACAGCGTTCGACTAATATTTCGGCATACGTATTTGTACGGCCCCTGCTGCCCTTGATCTAGTCATTGTTGCATCGCACCATTTTCGCGCCGGGAATCAGAAGGAGCTTGGTAATGGCCTTGCACTTCCCCACTGGCGTAATCCGTCCTGCGATAGCCTGCGTCACGGCGCTGATGACCCTCTCCCTGGCCCAAGCCCATGGGCCGGCCGAGTGGATCCAGCGCGGCGGCTATAAGAACGCGGCCGGAGAGTTGTGCTGCGGCGAACGGGATTGCTTCGAACTGGCGGATGCGGACGTGAAGATCACCTCGTCCGGCTATTTCGTGGTCAGCATGAAAGAAACGATCCCGTTTCAGGAGGCGACTCCGTCGCCTGACGGCCGCTACTGGCGTTGCCAATGGGGTGGTGCGCGCAAGTGCTTTTTCGCGCCTCCCGGCAGCACCTGAGCCGGGCCGTCCAGCAGGCCAGCGCAACACAAGCGTGTAGGAGCGACGACGCGTCTTAGAGTTCAGCCTGGAGGCCCCGCACGAACGCGGAGAGGCCCGGTTGGCGTTCGCGTTTCAGCCGCTCGGCGGCGAGAATTGCCCGCACGTCGGCAAACGCCCGATCGAGGTCGCGGTTCACCACCACATAGTCGTACTCGGCCCAGTGGCTCATCTCGTCGCCGGCCTTGGCCATGCGGGCGCGGATCACCTTCTTGTCGTCGAGCGCGCGGGTGTGCAGCCGCCGCGCCAGCTCGCCGCTCGACGGCGGCAGGATGAACACGCTTACGAGGTCGGCCCGGGCGCGCTCGCGCAGCTGCTGCGTGCCCTGCCAGTCGATGTCGAACAGCACGTCGCGGCCGGCCTTCAGCGCGCGCTCGACGGGCTTCTTCGGCGTGCCGTAGCCATTGCCGAACACCTCGGCGTACTCCAGCAGCTCGCTGTTCTTGACGAGCTGGTCGAACTTCTTGCGGTCGATGAAGTGATAGTGCCGGCCGTTGACCTCGCCGCGCCGCCGCGGCCGCGTGGTCACCGAGATCGACAGCTCGATGTTGCGCTCGGACGTCAGCAGCATGCGCGACAGCGTGGTCTTGCCGGCGCCCGACGGCGACGACAGCACCAGCATCAGCCCACGCCGGG
>CAKZHN010000575.1 GCA_936924235.1 uncultured Rhodoplanes sp.
AATGGATGGGCCGCATCTACGGCTTCCTGGGGCTCACGACCGGCGTCATCGTGCACGGCATCGACGACGAGCAGCGCAAGCAGGCTTACGACCGCGACGTCACCTACGGCACCAACAACGAGCTGGGCTTCGACTATCTGCGCGACAACATGAAGTACCGGATGGAGGACATGGTCCAGCGCGGCCATGTCTACGCCATCGTCGACGAGGTCGACTCGATCCTGATCGACGAGGCGCGCACGCCGCTGATCATCTCCGGCCCGCTCGACGACCGCTCCGACTTCTACAACACCATCGACGCCTACATTCCGCGGCTCGATAAGGGCGAAAAGGTCGACTACGAGGTCGACGAGAAGCAGCGCACCGTGACGCTGACCGAAGCCGGCATGGAGAAATTGGAGCAGTGGTTCCGTGCGGACGGCCTGCTCAAGGGCGACTCGCTCTACGATGTCGAGAACGTTTCGACCGTGCATCACGTCAACCAGGCGCTGCGCGCCCACAAGCTGTTCCAGCGCGACAAGGACTACATCGTGCGCAACGGCGAGGTCGTCATCATCGACGAGTTCACTGGCCGCATGATGCCGGGCCGCCGCTATTCGGAAGGGCTGCACCAGGCGCTGGAGGCGAAAGAGCACCAGCCGATCCAGCCGGAAAACCAGACGCTCGCCTCGATCACGTTCCAGAACTATTTCCGGATGTACGAGAAGCTCGCCGGCATGACCGGCACGGCGCTCACCGAGGCCGACGAGTTCATGGACATCTACAACCTCGACGTCGTCGAGGTGCCGACCAACCGGCCGATGATCCGCGACGACCAGGACGACGAGGTCTACCGCACGGCGCAGGAGAAATACCACGCGATCATCACGCTCATCGAGGAGTGCAAGACCAAGGGCCAGCCGGTGCTGGTTGGCACGACCTCGATCGAGAAGTCGGAGCAGCTCGCCGAGCTGATGCGCCAGCAGGGCTGGGAGCAGCACGACTTCTCCGACCCGAACGCCTTCGCGGCGCTCTACAGCGGCGACGAGGGCGCCTCGAAGAAGAAGGTCTTCGCCATCCTCAATGCGCGCTATCACGAGCAGGAGGCCTACATCGTCTCTCAGGCTGGCGTGGCGGGCGCGATCACGATCGCGACCAACATGGCGGGCCGCGGCACCGACATTCAGCTCGGCGGCAATGCCGACATGCGCATTTCCCAGGAATTGAAAGACATGCCGGAGGGCAGCCAGCGCGAGCAGGCGGTGGCCGAGATCCGGCAGCAGGTGGCGCGGCTGAAGGAGAAGGCGCTCGCCGCCGGCGGGCTCTTCGTGCTCGGCACCGAGCGCCATGAGAGCCGCCGCATCGACAACCAGCTTCGCGGCCGCTCCGGCCGTCAGGGCGACCCGGGGCGCTCCAAGTTCTTCCTGTCGCTGGAAGACGACCTGATGCGCATCTTCGGCTCCGACAAGCTCGGCGGCATGCTGACCAAGCTCGGGCTGAAGGAGGGTGAGGCGATCATCCACCCCTGGATCAACAAGGCGCTGGAAACCGCGCAGCAGAAGGTCGAGGCGCGCAACTTTGACATCCGCAAGAACATCTTGAAGTTCGACAACGTGATGAACGACCAGCGCAAGGTCATCTTCGACCAGCGCGTCGAATGGATGTCGGACGCGGTCACCGCCGAGGTTGTCACCGACATGCGCCACTCGGTGGTCGAGGACCTGGTCTCCAAGCACGTGCCGGAGAACGCCTATCCGGAGCAGTGGGACGTGGCGGGCCTCAAGGAAGAGCTGACGCGCATCCTGGGCCTCGACCTGCCGGTCGACCAGTGGGCCAAGGAAGAGGGCATCGCCGACGAGGAGCTGCTGTCGCGTATCGAGCGGCGTGCCGACGAGCACATGGCCGCCAAGGTCGCGCAGTGGGGTCCGGACGTGCTGCGCTATGTCGAGAAGTCGATCCTGCTGCAGACGCTCGACCATCTGTGGCGCGAGCATCTGGTGATGCTCGAGCATCTGCGCCAGGTGATCGGCCTGCGCGGCTACGGCCAGCGCGATCCGCTGAACGAGTACAAAGCCGAAGCCTTCAACCTGTTCGAGAGCATGAGCCAGAGCCTGCGCGAAGGCGTGACAGCGCAGTTGATGCGGGTCGAGATCGTGCAGCAGCAGCCGGAGACCGTTCCGGCGCTGCCGCCGATGCAGGCCTCGCATGTCGATCCGTCGACCGGCGAGGATGAGCTGGCACTCGCCGCCGCCGGCGCCGAGACGCTGGCACGCGCCGGCATCACGCCGAAGCCCGCCGCCGAGCGCAACGCGAACGATCCCGACACCTGGGGTAAGGTCGGCCGTAACGAGGCCTGTCCCTGCGGTTCGGGCAAGAAGTTCAAGCACTGCCACGGCCGCTACGCGTAGCGAGCGGCAAAGGCCCGGAATGAAAAAAGCGCGGCCCCGTTGGCCGCGCTTTGCTTTGCGGGACGACGTTTCAGATCAGCGGAAGCCCGAGAAGCGGCTGTCGAAGTTGCCGGCCGGCACGACAGGCGCGGCTCCCGTCATCCCGCTGTTTTTGGCCGGGGCGGCGGGCGCTGCTGCGGGTTGTGGCTGCGACACCGGGATGGCGGGCCAGGGCGACGAGGCGGCGGGCGCCGGCTGCGAGCCTTGAGCCTCGGCGGTCTTGACCGCCGGGCGGATCGCACCGTTCGCGGGAGCCTGCGCGGGCTTGGCCGCCTCGGCGGTCTTGGCCTCGGTCGTCTTGGCGGCGTCGGCGGGCTTCGGGTCCTTGCGCAAGCCGACCAGCCGGGCCATCCGGTCGACGGCGCCCTTCTTCGGGGGCTTGGCGTCCGCGGTCTTGGTCTCGGCGGGCGTGGTCTCGGTGGTTGCGGTCTTCGACGCGAACAGGCTCGAGAAGAAGCCGAACGGCTTGCTCGCGCTCTGGGTCTGACTCTGGGTCTCGGTGGCGCTGGTGTCGGCGATCGCCATCTGCGGCGGCGAGACCTCGCCGGTCGAATGCGCCACGCCCTGCGAGGCCGGCGCGTCGGCGAGTTCCTGAATCTTCGGCGGCCGCACCGTCACCGGGATGGTTCCGGGCGGTGTCGACGCCATGAAGGATTCCGACGGCGCCACGCCGAGCTGGTTGCGCTTCACCGCGGCGACGAACACCTGGTTCATGCCGCCGTCGGCGTTGGTCTTGATCGGCGCGGTCGCGATGTTGCGGCGGGCAAGCTCGGCGAAGGTCACGTCGTCCTTGCGCTCCTTGTCCTGCACAAGGCTCGCGATCTCCTGGTCGACCTCATACACCGGGCACTTGCCGGAGGCGCTGAAGGTCAGCGGCCGCATCGGATCGCCCGGCGCCTGCGCGTTGAACACGTAGCGCTTCTCGCAGACGTTGACGCGCGGCTCGGCGCGCGTCACCTCGAAATTGTCGCTGCCCTGCTTCAGCATCTTCCAGAACGCCATGTGCGGGCTGGTGCGATGCTTGGCCATGTTCTCCGCGGTCATGTGGAACGGATAGGCCTGGACCTGGAACGACTTCTGGCCGCCGAAGAAAGCGTCGCGGCCGAGCGCGTAGATCTCCGAGATCTGCTCGTCGGTCATCGAGTAGCAGCCGCGCGACGAGCAGTCGCCATGCACCATGAGCTGGGCGCCGGTGCGGCCCCAGGCGCGGTCATAGGCGTTCGGATAGCCGAGATCGAACGAAAGGTAGTAGGCCGAGTTCGGATTCATCTGGCCCGGCGTGATCGTATAGAAGCCCTCCGGCGCCTGGCGGTCGCCCTCGCGCGTCTTCGGGCCGAGCTCACCGGACCAGCGGCAGATCGGATAGGTCTTCAGCAGCGCGAAGTGTCCGGTGCGGTCCTGCTTCCAGACCTCGAGCTCGGACTCTTCCTTGTAGAGGCGGACAAGGATCGGCGCTTCCTTGTCCATGTTCTTGGATTCGATGTCGGCCACGAGCTTCGGGGGCAGCGGACGCGCGGCCTTC
This sequence comes from uncultured Rhodoplanes sp., assembly GCA_936924235.1. Lineage (GTDB taxonomy): Bacteria > Pseudomonadota > Alphaproteobacteria > Rhizobiales > Xanthobacteraceae > Z2-YC6860. The sequence goes on from CAKZHN010000575.1 coordinate 3,949, forward strand.
TCGCTCATCGGCAGGACGCTGTCGGTGTTGCAACCGGACAGCCCCACGGCCGCGACGAGCGCGGCAGAAGCCAGCAGCGTGCGAACCAGTGGGCTTCGGATCAAACGCAAACTCCCCCAAGCGGCGGCCGTAAACACGCGGTCCCCGCGCCGACATGCGGAATCGTTAGCCCCAAGGGGGTAACTCTGCAAGGGCGCAGCCAAAAACCCAATTGGCGATTGAGCATAGGTACAGTGAACGAAGGGTAAAATTGTGGCCGTCCGGCGGGAGAATCTGAGGTGATTCAATGGCCCAGCCGGTACGCTGAGACCGTTTGCCACAATTCCCGCACGCTGGGGACGAACTTCGACGTTCCCCCTTGGTAAACGCGCGGACCTATTCGAGGCCGCGGCCGATGGCGAGGAACTTGTCGCGGCGCTGGCGGCGCACCGCGTCGCGGTCGAGGTCGCGGAAGTCCGACAGCGCGTGCGCGATCGCCTCGCCGGTCGCGGCCATCGCGGCGGCCGGATCGCGATGCGCGCCGCCGATCGGCTCGGTGATGATGCCGTCGATGATGCCGAACTGGCTGAGATCGGCCGCGGTGATCTTCATGTTGGTGGCGGCGTCCTGCGCCTTGGTGGTGTCGCGCCACAGGATCGAGGCCGCGCCCTCCGGCGAAATGACGCTGTAGATCGAGTGCTCCAGCATCAGGACGCGGTTGGCGGTGGCCAATGCCACCGCGCCGCCCGAGCCGCCTTCGCCGAGAATCACAGCGACGTTTGGCACGCCGAGATTGAGGCAGGCTTCGGTGGAGCGCGCGATGGCCTCGGCCTGGCCGCGCTCCTCGGCGTCGATGCCCGGGTAGGCGCCGGCGGTGTCGACCAGCGCCAGCACCGGGATGCCGAAGCGGTCGGCCATCTCCATCAGCCGCACCGCCTTGCGATAGCCCTCCGGCCGCGCCATGCCGAAGTTGTGCTTGAGCCGGCTTTCGGTGGTCGAGCCCTTCTCGTGGCCGATCACGCAGATGCTCTCGCCACGGAAGCGGCCGAAGCCGCCGACCACCGCGTGGTCCTCGCTGAACTTCCGGTCGCCCGCGAACGGCACGAATTCGGTGATCAGCGTCGCGATGTAATCCAGGCAATGGGGCCGCTGCGGATGGCGTGCGACCTGGGTCTTCTGCCACGGCGTCAACTCGGCATAGAGGTCGCGCAGCGCCTGGGCGGCCTTGGTCTCCAGCCGGCCGATGTCCTCGGCGATATCGGCCGCGCCGTTGCCGGACGATTGCAGCGCGCGCAGCTCCTCGACCTTGGCCTCGAACTCGGCCACCGGTTTTTCGAAATCGAGATAGCTGCGCATTTGAGGTGAAGTCGCTCCGGCGGTGGGTGAATATCCCCGGAAACTGGCCGCGACGGCTGGCCAAGTCAACCTTTACGGGGGGGCAACCCTTCAGGGGTTCTCAGATAGTGGATGCAGGTCGCGGACCAGGCTTTTCAGCCGGTCCTCGAGGACATGCGTATAGATCTGCGTCGTCGAGATGTCGGCATGGCCGAGCAGTGTCTGCACCACGCGCAAGTCTGCGCCGTTCTGCAGGAGATGGCTGGCGAAGGCATGCCGCAGCACGTGCGGGCTCACCTGCGAGGCCTTGAGCCCCGCGGCCGCGGCCAGCGCCTTCAATTCGCGGGCGAAGTGCTGGCGGGTCAGATGGCCGCTCTCGCCGAACGACGGGAACAGCCATTTGGATTTGGCCGTGTCGGGCTTGGCGGCGTCGGCCTCCTCGCGCATCGCCAGGTAGTCCCGCATGGTCTGCCGCGCCGCGTCGTTGAGCGGCACGAGCCGCTCGCGGCCGCCCTTGCCACGGATCACCAGCATGCGCTGGTCGCGCCGCGCCGCGCTGTCCGGCAGTGCCACCAGTTCGGAGACGCGGAGCCCCGTGGCGTAGAGCACCTCGAGGAGGCACATCATCCGCGCGGCGCGCAGCCGCTCGGATTTCGATTCGGTTGCGATGGCGTTCCGCGCCTGCACCAGCAGCTCGTCGACCTGCTTGACGCTCAAGACCTTGGGCAGGCTCCGCCCGCGCTTCGGGCCTTCCAGCACCGCCGCCGGATCGTCGCCGCGGTGGCCTTCGGCGTACAGAAAGCGATAGAGCTGCCGCATCGCCGACAGCCGCCGCGCCACCGACGCGGGCGCGAGCTTGCGCTGCGCGAGCTTGGCCAGATAACCGCGCAGCGCGTCGCTGTCGGCATCCGCGATGCTGTCCTTCTTGGCGGTGAGCGCCGCCGAGAAATCCTCGAGGCCGCGGCGATAAGCGTCGAGCGTGTTGGCGCTGGCGCCGCGCTCGGCCGCCAGCATGTCGAGGAACAGCTCGATCAGGTTCTGGTCGCTGGACGCTTTGCTGCGGGCCATCCGGCGGGCCGCGCCGCTACCGGTTCTTGACGAACTTGTCGGGCGAGATGTTCACGGTGATCTCGCGCGGCTGCGGTTGGACATAGTTGCTGAGCGCGGTGATGCCCGCATAGGCGGCACCGCCCAGAAGCCCCACCACGATCAGGAATCGAAACAGGCTCGGCATTCTTTAAGCTCGGCAGCCGTCGAATCGACGGCGTTTACCTTGTTGAGGCCACGGTTTATGCCACGGGAGGTTTTCGATACAAGTATATCATGTCCGACATCGCGGCGCACCAGACGGCCCAGAATGCCCAGGATGACGCGACGCCGCAGCCCGTGGCGCCGCTCGGTCCCGCCTTGGGACGGCGTTCCATCGTGCTGGTCGGCATCATGGGCGCGGGCAAATCCTCGGTCGGACGCAGGCTTGCGGCGCGGCTCGGCATGCCGTTCGTCGATGCCGACACCGAGATCGAGAAGGCCGCCGACATGTCGATCCCGGAGATCTTCGCCCGGCATGGTGAACCGTATTTCCGGGCCGGCGAGACCCGGGTGATCGCCCGGCTTCTCGACAGCGGGCCGCAGGTGCTGGCGACCGGCGGCGGCGCCTTCATGAACCCGGAGACGCGGGCGACGATCCGCGCCAGGGGCATCTCGGTCTGGCTGCGCGCCTCGCTCGAAGTCCTGAGCCGGCGGGTCAAGCGCCGCAACGACCGGCCGCTGCTCAAAGGGAGCGATCCAGTCGAGACCCTGAAGCGGCTGATGGACGAGCGCTATCCGGTCTATGCCGAGGCCGACCTCACGGTGGAATCGCGTGACGTGCCGCACGAGGCCATCGTCGAGGAGGTCATCGAGCATCTGCGCAGCTATCTGCAGGCGCATACGGAACCAAGCCCATCGGCGGAGGGCGCCCAGCCATGACGGCGCCGCTTCGCGCAAGCGACCCCATCACGGTGAATGTCGCGCTCGGCGACCGCGCCTACGACATCGCCATCGGCCGCGGCCTGCTCGCGACGCTCGGCGAGCGGATCGCGAAACTTCGCCCGGGCTGCAAGGTCGCGATCATCACCGACGCCACCGTGGCCAAGCATCATCTCGCCGCAACCGAAGCATCGCTCACGGCCGCCGGCATCGCGTCGTCGTCGGTCAAGGTGCCGGCCGGCGAGGGCAGCAAGAGCTACAAGTATTTCGAGCAGGTCTGCGACGCGCTGCTCGCGGCCAGGATCGAGCGCGGCGATCTCGTGGTGGCGCTCGGCGGCGGCGTGGTCGGCGACCTCGGCGGCTTTGCCGCGTCGGTGGTCCGCCGCGGCGTCGACTACGTGCAGGTGCCCACGACGTTGCTGGCGCAGGTCGACTCGTCGGTCGGCGGCAAGACCGCGATCAACTCGCGGCACGGCAAGAACCTGATCGGCGCGTTCTACCAGCCGATCCTGGTGGTGGCCGACACCGCCGTGCTCGACACCCTGCCGGAGCGCGAGTTCCGTGCCGGCTATGCCGAGACTGTGAAATACGGCCTGCTCGGCGACGCGGACTTTTTCGAATGGCTCGACGTCAACTGGCGCGACGTGTTCGCCGGCGGCCCCGCGCGCGAGCACGCCATCGCGGTGAGCTGCCGCGCCAAGGCCGCCATCGTCGCCCGCGACGAGCGCGAGACCGGCGACCGCATGCTGCTCAATCTCGGCCACACGTTTGGCCACGCGTTCGAGGCCGCGGCGGGATTCTCCGATCGTCTGCTGCACGGCGAGGCGGTCGGCCTCGGCATGTCGCTCGCCTTCGAATTCTCGGCGCGGCGCGGGCTCGTGCCGCAGCCGCAAGCCGATCGCGCCATCGCGCATCTTGCGGCGGTCGGCCTGCCGACCCATGTCAGGGCGGTGCCCGGCCTGAACTGGCCCGGCGTCGATTTCATGATGGACCTCATCGCCCAGGACAAGAAGGTCAAGCGCGGCCAGCTCACCTTCATCCTGGTGCGCGGCATCGGCCAGGCGTTCGTGACGCGCGACGTCGAGGCCGCAGAGATCCGCGCCTTCCTCGCCGAAAAGCTCGCTGTGCGCCCATGACGTTCGAAGACTGGCTCGCCGTCATCGCCATCCTGATCTGTCTGCTGTTGTCGTTCTTCTTCGCCGGCAGCGAGACCGCCCTGACCGCGTCGTCGCGCGCCGCGATGCTGCGCCTGCAGCAGGCCGGCAACCAGCAGGCCGGCCTCGTCAACCGCCTGCTCGCCCGGCGCGAGCGGCTGATCGGCGCGCTGCTGCTCGGCAACAACGCGGTGAACATTCTCGCCTCCGCGCTCGCCACCAGCGTGTTCCTGGTCTGGTTCGGCGACGTCGGCGTGCTCTACGCCACCGCGGTGATGACCGTGCTGGTGGTGGTGTTCGCCGAGGTGCTGCCCAAGACCATCGCGTTCAACGCACCGGACCGCATGGCGCTGGCCGCGGCACGGCCGATGGCCTTCGTGGTCCGGGTGCTCGGTCCGGTGCTGGCCGGAATCGAATGGGTGGTGCGGCGGATCCTGCGGACGTTCGGCGTCCGCATCGGCGAGGATCAGCCGATCCTGCCGGCCCATGAGGAGATCCGCGGCACCGTCGATCTGCTGCATCGCGAGGGCAGCGTCGAGAAGCACGACCGCGACATGATGGGCGGCCTGCTCGATCTGCAGGAACTCACCGTCGCCGACGTCATGGTCCATCGCACCGAGATGGCGACGATCGACGCCGGCGAGCCGGCCGAGGACGTCATCACCGCGGCGCTGAAGTCCGAATACACGCGCATTCCGCTGTGGCGCGACACGCCGGAGAACATCGTCGGCATCCTGCACGCCAAGGACCTGTTGCGCGCGATCCGGAACGCCGAGGGCGACACCAGCGCGATCGACATCATGGCGATCGCGCTGCCGCCGTGGTTCGTGCCCGACATCCGGCCGCTGTCCGAACAGCTCAAGGCGTTCCGCCGCAGGAAGACCCACTTCGCGCTGGTGGTCGACGAGTACGGCGAGGTCGAAGGCCTGGTGACGCTCGAGGACATCCTCGAGGAGATCGTCGGCGACATCTCCGACGAGCACGACGTGCCGGTGCCGGGCCTGCGGCCGCAGCCCGACGGCTCGGTCAATGTCGATGGCTCGGTGCCGATCCGCGATCTCAACCGCGCGATGGAATGGAACCTGCCGGACGACGAGGCCACCACCATCGCCGGCCTGGTGATCCACGAGGCGCGCTCGATCCCCGACGTGGGCCAGAGCTTCACGTTCCACGGCTTCCGCTTCAGCGTGCTGCGCAAGCAGCGCAACCGCATCACGGCGCTCCGCATCATGCCGCTGGTGCGCAAGCCCTTGACGCTGGCCCGCGCCATTTAACGGCTATTCGATCTTGATGCCGCGCTCGCGGATCAGCTTGCCGTACTTCTCGTAGTCGGACTTGATCACCTTGGCGAACTCGGCGCCCGGCAGGCCCGCCGGATCGAAGCCGCGCTCGATCAGCGTCTTGGTGATCTCGGGCTCTTTCACGATCGCGACGATTTCCTTTTCCAGCCGCGCAGCGATGGCTTCGGGCACGGTGACTGGCGCAGCGATCCCGTACCAGCCGTCCATCGCGTAGCCCGGCACGGTGTCGGCCACGGTCGGGATGTTCGGGAACTGCACGGCGCGCTTCGGCGACGTCACCGCCAGCGCGCGGACCTTGCCGCTCTGGATGAGCTGGTCGACGCCGACGAACGAGCTGATCGTCATGTTGAGCTGGCCGCCGATCACGTCGGTCATCACCGGCGCCTCGCCGCGATACGGCACCTGCACGATGTTGATGCCGGCCATGGCGCAAAGCAGATCGATGTCCATCTGGGCGGTGCCACCGACGCCGCCGTTGCCTGCGGTCAGCGAGCCGGGCTTGGCCTTGGCGAGCGCGATCAGCTCGGCGAGCGTGCGCGCCGGCAGCGCCGGATTGACGACGACGATCTGGTAGAAGCGGTTGAGCAGTGCAAGCGGCCGGAAATCCTGCGGATCGTAGCCGAGGTTCTTGTAGAGGTGCGGATTGACCACGAGGTTCTGCGTGATGACGGTCAGCGTATAACCGTTGTCCGGCGCGTGCGCGCCGGCGTCCATGCCGAGGTTGCCGCCGGCGCCGCCGCGGTTCTCGATGGTGACCGGCTGGCCGAGCCGGTCCGAAAGCTTGCTCGCGATGATCCGCGCCACCGTGTCGGAGCCGCCGCCGGCCGCGAACGGCACGATGATCCTGACCGGCATTCTCGGAAACGTCTGCGCAGATGTCTGCGCCCGCGCAGGCGTTTGCCCGATCATCGCCGCCGCGGCGATCAGGACCAGGCCGATCAAAAGACCGTTAACGCCAGTTTTCCGGTTCCGCCGTATGGTTGTCATGGCCATGGGTCAGGATGCGCCAGAAGATAGAGCGGCCTCGCCCGGCGCGCTGGCGTGAATCGCAAGCGCATGGACGCCGGAGGCCAGTTCGGCCGAAAGAATTTGATTGATCATGCGGTGACGTTCGATCCGGCTCTTCCCGCGGAAGGCTTCCGATACGATATGAACCCTGAAATGACTTTCACCGCCCGGCCGATGGCCCGCATGCCCCTCGTGGCGGTGCGATTCATCCTCGACATTGAGGCTCTGCGGCGCCAAGGCGGCGCTGAGCTTCTCTGCGATCCGGGTTCTGACCTGCATGACAGTTTGCCTGACAATTTGCCTATGCGAGCGCCGGGTTCCGGTCAACCGGCTGCAGGCGAAGCATATTGCCACGCGCCTCTTGGAAAAACGATCTGTCAAGACTTGAAGGTGAACGCCTCGCCTTCGCATAATGTTCGGTCATGAAATTCGATTCACCCCTGTTCGATCGCATCCGCGTCAAGCCGACCGAGGATCGCACGCGCAAGCCCGATGAGCCGTGCTGCCAATGGCAGGGCTGCGGCAACACGGCGACACATCGCGCGCCGAAGGGGCGCACGCGCGAGAACGAATACTGGCGGTTCTGTCTCGATCACGTCCGCGAGTACAATTCGTCCTACAATTACTTCTCCGGCATGAGCGACGACGCCGTGATGAAGTACCAGAAGGACGCGATCACCGGACACCGCCCGACCTGGAAGATGGGCACCGGCGCGCGCCAGAGCGGGGGCGGCGGCGACTTCGGCCCGCACGCGCCGCAAGATCCGTTCAACATGTTCCGTGAGTTCGGCGCCCGCGGCTCGGACACGCGCACCCGCACCGAGCCGCAGCGCACGGTGCGCAACGCCGAGCGCAGGGCGCTGCACGAGCTCGGCCTCGAAGAGGGTGCCGACAAGGCGGAGATCAAGGCGCGCTTCAAGATCCTGGTGAAGCGACACCATCCCGACGTCAACGGCGGCGACAAGACCACCGAGGACAAGCTCCGCGAGATCATCCAGGCCTACAATTACCTGAAGTCGGTCGGCGCCTGCTGAGCCTTGGTACGTTCCACCCAGTTCGCATCAAACTCCGCCGTCATGCCCGCGCTTGTCGCGGGCATCCACGTCTTGGCTGCGAAGCAAGACGTGGATGGCCGGGACAAGCCCGGCCATGACGATGTTGCTCCAGCGCGGCTAGGCTTTTGGTGCCCGCCGCAGCGAGATCAGTACCACCGCGGCGATATCGAGCGCGATGCACATCGCGAGCGCCGCGCCGTAGCCGCCGGTCAGGTCGCGCAGCGCGCCCATGACGCCCGGGCCGAACGCATAGGTGAACTGGGTGATCGCCCAGGACAGCCCGACCAGCATGCCGAACGAGGCCGCCTCGAACTCGCGCTGGATGACGAGCGACGGCAGCGTGATGACGTTGCCGGCCGACAGTCCGAACACCGCGCAGGCGATCAGCAGCGCGGTCGTGTCCGTGAACCAGAAGATCGCGAACAGCGCCGTGGCCTGGCTCGCGAGCGACAGCGCCGCGAAGCGGCGGATGTCGAGCCGGTCGGCGAACGCGCCGAGCGCCAGCCGTCCGCTGATCGCCGAGACGGTCAGGACCGCGACCGAGAAGCCGGCCTGCGGCCGGCCGATGGTCGGTTGCAGGATCGCGATCTGATGCACCAGGAAACCCACTTGCGCGGTGAGCGCCATCGCAAAGGTCGCGGCCACGTTCCAGAAGTGCCGGCTGCGCAACGCAGCGCCGCGCGTCCAGGTGGGCGCGGCTGAGGCCGCAACACCGGCACTGTGCGCCGGAGGACGGTCGATCCACAGCACGATGGCCGGGATGAGAATTACCGCCATGATCGCCATGGCGCCGAGGATCGTGCGCGAGAAACTGAAATGCGCGATCGCCAGCACCAGCGCCGGCGTGATCAGGATGCCGCCGGAGCTTGCGCCGTTCAGCGCCAGGGTGAGGGCGAGCCCGCGCCTCTTGTCGAACCACAGCCCGACGACGTTGCTGATGGCGCCGACATGCATCGTCGCCGCGCCGACCGCCATCAGCACATAGGCCATGTAGAACTGCCACAGCGCGTCGATGACGGCGAGCAGGGCTACGCCGCTGCCGAACGAGCAGGCGCCGATCAGCATCACGCGCTTCGGCCCGAGCCGCGCCACCGCGTCGCTGATGAACACCACCACCGTGGCGGTCAGGAAATAGAAACCGGTGACGCCGGCCGAGATCTGCCATGTCGGCCAGCCGTGCAGCCGATGGAGCTCGGTGAGATAGACGCCGTGGCCGTAAAGCCCGAAGCCCCAGCAGCACACCGCGGCGAGAAAGCAGGCCAGCACCACGCGCCAGCCCGGGTAGCGCCACGAGGTCTCGTCAATGACGGGAAGCGCCGCCGTCGCCATCCGGTGATCTCGCGCAATATCGCCGCTTTGCCCTGACATCGTGTTCCGTCTCCTGTGGGGCTGACAATGGCACATTGACAGCCATCCACACTTCGGGAATCCTCAAACTATGAAAGAAGGCCCCGACATCTCCATCGTCGCAGCGCTGATCGGGAACCCGGCCTGCGCCAACATGCTGATGGCGCTGCTCGCAGGCCCAGCCCTGACCGCGACCGAGCTGGCGCAGGAGGCGGGCTTGAGCCCGTCCACCGTCAGCGGCCATCTCGACCGGCTGCAGAAGGCCGGCCTCGTCGCGGTCGAGCGGCAGGGCCGCCACCGCTATTTCCGCTTGGCCGATCCCGACGTGGCGATGGCGCTGGAGGCACTGATGCCGGTCGCGACGCGGGCCGGCCACCTGCGCGTGCGCACCGGGCCGCGCGATCCGGAATTGCGCCGCGCCCGCACCTGCTACGACCATCTGGCGGGTGATCTCGCGGTCAAGATGTTCGACCGTCTGGTCGCGCGGAAGCTGCTCACCCGCCGCGGCGATGAGATGCGGGTCACGCGCGAGGGCCGGGATTTCTTCGAATGCGCCGGCATCGATGTGGAGTCGCTCGACAGCGGGCGAAGGCCGCTGTGCCGGCCGTGCCTCGACTGGAGCGAGCGAAGAAGCCATCTCGGCGGCACGCTGGGAGCCGCGGTGCTCGATCACGTCGTGGCGCGGCGCTGGGCGGTGCTGAAGCCGAAATCGCGGATCGTGCGGTTCACGCCGGCCGGCGAGCAGAAGATGACGGCCTGGTTTTCGCGGTAGGGCACCCTCTTTACCTCTCCCCGCTTGCGGGGAGAGGTCGACGCGCGAAGCGCGGCGGGTGAGGGGGACCATCGACAGAGCGTGCTCTTCGATGCTCCCCCTCACCCCAACCCTCTCCCCGCAAGCGGGGAGAGGGAGCGCCCCGCCGATGCGGTAGCTTCCATCACTTCACATAAGCCGGCGGCGTGTAGAGCCACGCCAGCCGGTCGTAATACTCCTCCGCCGTGCGCCCCTCGAACAGCGAGTTGCGCACCTTCCGCTCCAGCCCCTTGGCGTGATTGATGCGGTCCATCATCAGCGACGAGATCTGCACCCGCGCGGTGCGCACGGTGCGGATGTCCTGATAGCGCTGGAAGGCGCGCGGGAAATCGCCGTCGCAGTCGGCGACGACATTCGCCAGGCAGATCGCATCTTCCAGCGCCATCGCGGCGCCTTGCGCGATGTACTGCACCATCGGATGCGCGGCGTCGCCAAGCAGTGTCACCGCGCCCGTCGTCCAGTTCTCCACCGGTTCGCGGTGGCGGATCACATAACGGCGAAAGCGTTTCGGGATTCGCAGCACGCGCAACGGCGCCGCGCAGCTTCCGGCAAACAGCGGCAGCACGTAATGCGGCGTCACCTCCTCGCCGTCGTTGGGCGGCGTCTGGTCGCTCACGACGGTGCAGCCGAGATTGAACACGCTCCAGTCGCGCATCGGATAGTAGATCACGTGCCAGTCGGGTCCGGCCCAGAAGGTCGGGTAGGGCTGCTGCAGGTCCTTCGGCATCTCGTCGGCCGGAATGGTGGCGCGGTAGATCACCGCGCCGGCCGGCGGAGGATCGCCATCGCCGACGATCTTCTTGCGCACCACCGAGTGCACGCCGTCGGCGCCGATCAGCGCCGCGGTCTCGATCCGCTCGCCGTTTTCGAGGAACACCGCGACGCCTTTGCCGGACTCCTGGAAGTCCGCCACCCGGCAGCCGTTGCGCAATTCGATCAGCGACTGAGCGCGGCAGCCCTCCAGCAATGCGCCGTGAATATCGGCGCGATGCGCCACTGCGTAAGGGTTTCCGAAGCGCGCGCGGAAGCGCTCGTCGAGCGGCACGTTGGCGACCTCGGCGCCGGTGACCGCGTCCATCATGAGGAGCCGCTCGATCAGCAACGCATCTTTCTTGGCGGCTTCGCCGACGCCGAGCGCGTCGAGCACCGACAGCGCGTTGGGCGCCATCTGCAGGCCGACACCCGCTTCGCCGAATTCGCGCGCCTGCTCCAGCACCAGCGACTGGAAACCCTGGCGCGCCAGCGCCAGCGCGCAGGCAAGCCCGCCGATGCCGCCGCCCGCGATGGCGACCGGCCACACATTGCGAGGAGCAACCGGCATTCAGTTCAGTCGGCCAGTCCCGCGGTGGCGCGATCGAGCCAGCCCTTGTCGCCGGTCAGCGTCTTGAGCTCGGCCAGCGCCTCCCCCTTGGTCTGGGTGACCTGCGGCACAATCAAAGGTTCGCCTTCGCCGTTCGAGGGCTGGCAGGAGAACTCCAGCCGGATGTCGTTCGGATCGAACACGTAGATCGAGAAGATGCCGGGCAGGATCTCCAGCGGCCCGTCGAACGGCACCTTGGCGGCCGTGAGCCGCTCGCAGATGCGCTTCTGGCTCTCCGGCGACACCGCGAACGAGACGTGCTGCATGGCGCCGAGCGCGTTGCGGTCGCCGGGCTGCTTCTTGCCCTTCGGCATCTCGAAGAACGCCAGCAGGCCGTCGCGGCCCATGTCGAAGAAGTAGTGGCGGATTTCCTCGAACGGCGGGTTGCCGCGGTTGCCCGGCCCGGTGCCGAGCCCTGGCGGCACCTTCATGGCGTGGACCAGCCGCATGCCCAGCACGTCGACGTAGAAGTCACAAGTCATCTTCATGTCGTCGGTGTTCAGCGCGAGATGGTGCACGCCGTAGAAGCGCACCCGGTCTGCTGAGCTTGCGTCTTTGCGATCTCTGGTCAGGACCTCTGACATGGCCATCTCCATTCGGATGCCGGGAATGGACGCGCTTTCCGAAGCCCGGAGCAGCACATATATCCCGGTCGGTGATGGGTGGGACCCGAGGTCTTTTCCTGGGTCTCGCCCGGCAATCTGGATGTCCGGGAAGCCTACGCCATTGCATCGGACAGCGGCATGCAATCGGCGTCCATCGCGGTGCAAAAATGCCCCCCGATTTGGCTACGTTATTGAAATTTCAGCAATTTAGCTATGCAGGGGACCGCTATCGCGCCGCGCCTCTTGTCTGCTAAGTTGCCCGTTATTCCAGAACGAATCCCGGCAAAAATTGCGGCCCCGCGCCGTTCCGGGGCCACGGAGTAGCTATGGCAACCGCACAACAAAATACCCCCGGCATGCCCGACATGAAGGTGTCGGTCCGGCAGCTCTTCGGCATCGACAGCGACATGGAAGTCCCGGCCTATTCCAAGGGCGAGGACCACGTGCCGGACGTCGATCCGGACTACCGTTTCGATCGCGCCACGACGCTCGCGATCCTGGCCGGTTTCGCTCACAACCGTCGCGTCATCGTCTCGGGCTATCACGGCACCGGCAAGTCGACCCATATCGAGCAGGTCGCGGCCCGGCTCAACTGGCCGTGCGTCCGCGTCAACCTCGACAGCCACATCAGCCGTATCGACCTGATCGGCAAGGACGCCATCGTCATCAAGGAAGGCAAGCAGGTCACCGAATTCCGTGACGGCATCCTGCCCTGGGCCTACGTCAACAACGTCGCGCTCTGCTTCGACGAGTACGATGCCGGCCGACCGGACGTGATGTTCGTGATCCAGCGCGTGCTGGAGTCCTCGGGCCGCCTGACGCTGCTCGACCAGAGCCGCGTGATCAAGCCGCATCCGGCGTTCCGGCTGTTCGCCACCGCGAACACCATCGGGCTGGGCGACACTTCGGGCCTCTATCACGGCACGCAGCAGATCAACCAGGCGCAGATGGACCGCTGGTCGATCGTGACCACGCTGAACTACCTGCCGCATGACAACGAGGTCGAGATCGTGCTGGCGAAGGCCAAGCACTATCAGACCCAGGAAGGCCGCGACATCGTCAACAAGATGGTCCGCGTCGCCGATCTCACGCGCAACGCTTTCATCAACGGCGACCTGTCGACCGTGATGAGCCCGCGCACGGTGATCACCTGGGCCGAGAACGCCGACATCTTCAAGGACGTCGGCTTCGCGTTCCGGCTGACCTTCGTCAACAAGTGCGACGAGCTCGAGCGGCCGATCGTCGCCGAGTTCTATCAGCGCTGCTTCGGCCAGGAGTTGCCGGAGAGCTCGGTCAACGTGGCGCTGAGCTGACCTTCCCTTACCTCTCCCCGCTTGCGGGGAGAGGTCGGATCGCGAAGCGATCCGGGTGAGGGGGTCTCTCGGTAGAGCACGCTCTTGGAGACTCCCCCTCACCCCGACCCTCTCCCCGTAAACGGGGAGAGGGAGCCGAGAGACCGCGAGATCAATAGCCGATGTCCTCCAATCAGAAGCCCAAGACGCAGCAGAAGGAATCCCCGGCCGAGCCGTTCAAGCGGGCGGTCACCGGGTGCCTTCGCGCCATCGCCAGGAAATCCGACCTCGAAGTGTCGTTCGCGGCCGAGCGGCCCGGGCTGATCGGCGGCAAGGTTCGCCTGCCTGAGCCGGCCCGCAAGCTCACCCGCGAGGAGGCCGCGATCGTGCGCGGCAATGCCGATGCGGTTGCGCTCAAGATCGCCTGCCACGATCCGGCGGTGCATCGCAGGCTGATGCCCGGCGGCCAGCAGGCCCGCGCCGTGTTCGACGCCGTCGAGCAGGCCCGCGTCGAGGCGATCGGCGCACGGCGCATGCTGGGCGTGAAGAACAATCTCGCGGCGATGATCGACGACCGCTTCCACCGCGGCAAGTTCGACGAGATCACCGACCGCGCCGACGCGCCGATCGAAGAGGCGCTGTCGATGATGGTGCGCGAGCGCCTCACCGGCCAGGCGCCGCCGCCCGCCGCCAAGAAGCTCGTCGACCTGTGGCGGCCGTTCATCGAGGAGCGCATCGGCAAGAGCCTCAACAAGCTCGAGAAGCTGGTCGAGAACCAGCGCCGCTTCGGCGACGCCGTGCATGATCTCCTCGAGCAGCTCGACATGGGCGAGGACCGCTCGACCTCCGACGAGGAGGAAGAGGGCGAGGAGGGCGAGCAGGAGCGTCGCAAGGACGAGACCGGCGAGCAGGGCGAGGCCGCCGACTCCGAGGAAATGGAAAAGATGAGCATGGAGGACGCGGAAGCGTCCGCCGATGCTTCGGAGACCGCCGAGGAGGCCGTCGATGCGCCGGCTGCCGACATGGCCGACGATTCCGAGATGGGCGAGTCCGAGACCGCGGCCGAGCCGTGGCGCCCGCGCAACCGGCCGAACGAACCGCGCGGCCCGGACTACAAGCCCTTCACCATGCGCTTCGACGAGACCATCGCGGCTGAAGACCTGTGCGAGCCGGAAGAGCTCGACCGGCTGCGCGGCTATCTCGACAAGCAACTTTCGCACCTGCAGGGCGTCGTGGCGCGGCTGGCCAACCGGCTGCAGCGCCGCCTGATGGCGCAGCAGAACCGCGCCTGGGACTTCGACCTCGAAGAGGGCCTGCTCGATCCGTCGCGGCTGCCGCGCATCATCATCGATCCGCTGCACGCGCTGTCGTTCAAGCAGGAGAAGGAAACCAACTTCCGCGACACCGTGGTGACGCTGCTGCTCGACAACTCCGGCTCGATGCGCGGCCGGCCGATCACGGTGGCGGCCACCTGCGCCGACATCCTGGCGCGCACCTTGGAGCGTTGCGGCGTCAAGGTCGAGATTCTCGGCTTCACCACGCGGGCCTGGAAGGGCGGGCAGGCGCGCGAGTCCTGGCTCGCCGCCGGCAAGACCGCCAATCCGGGCCGGCTGAATGACCTGCGCCACATCATCTACAAGTCGGCCGACGCACCGTGGCGGCGCGCGCGCAAGAACCTCGGCCTGATGATGCGCGAAGGCCTGCTCAAGGAGAACATCGACGGCGAGGCGCTGGACTGGGCGCACAAGCGCCTGCTCGCCCGTTCCGAGCAGCGCAAGATCCTGATGATGATCTCGGACGGCGCCCCGGTCGACGACTCCACGTTGTCGGTCAATCCGGGCAACTATCTCGAGAAGCACCTGCGCTGGATCATCGAGGAGATCGAGACCCGCTCGCCGGTGGAGCTGATCGCTATCGGCATCGGCCACGACGTGACGCGGTATTACCGCCGCGCCGTCACCATCGTGGATGCCGAGGAATTGGGCGGCGCCATGACCGAGAAGCTCGCCGAGCTGTTCGAGGAGCACGCCGCCGAGGACGCGATGGCGCGTACGGCACGGCGGCCGGCGCGTAAACTACATTCGTGAATAAGCCGCCGCCGGATCAGGCGGCGGCTGCCATGATTCGGTAAAATGACCCCGCTAGCGCATGTCCCGGAAAAGTGGACTCCGGTTTTCCGAAAAGGACATGCGCCGGTCTAAGGGGTTAATCTTGAAAACCGCCGTCTCCCGCATCGCGGCCTTCCTGGCGATCCTCGCGCTCGCGCTGATTCCGGCCGCGGCGCAGCCGCCGCGCGACGTCGGCGTGCATCGCGTCGACATCAAGGCCCAGGCCATCGAGGCGTTCGATCCGCGCAATCCGAAGCAGACGCGCTTCGGCGCGCTCGATTTCCGCGGCGGGCTGGTGCTGGAATCGCCGGCGAAGGACTTCGGCGGCATCTCGGCGCTGCGCGTCGCCGCCGACGGCCAGAATTTCATTTCGCTCACCGACAAGGGCAACTGGCTGCGCGGCCGCATCGTCTATCGCGGCCAGACGCCGATCGCGATCCGCGATGCCGAGATGGCGTCCATTCTCGGCCCCGACGGCAAGCCGCTCAGGAGCCGCCGCTGGTACGACACCGAATCGATCGCCGAGGACGGCGGCACGCTCTATGTCGGCATCGAGCGCGTGCATCGCATCGTGCGGTTCGATTACGGCCGCGATGGCCTGACGGCGCGCGGCGTTCCCATCCCGGTGCCGCCGGACTTCCGCAGCCTGCCGAGCAACGGCAGCCTGGAATGCCTGGTAATGCCGCCGCAGGGCGGCCCGCTCGCCGACACGCTGATCGCGATCTCCGAAGCGGGCCTCGACGCCCGCGGCAATCTCAAAAGCTTCCTGATCGGCGGCGGTAATGACGGTACGTTTTCGCTCAAGCGAACCGACGATTTCGACGTCAGCGACTGCGCGCTGACGCCGCGCGGCAAGCTGCTCATTCTGGAGCGCCGCTTCTCCTGGACCAGCGGCATCGCCATGCGCATCCGCTCGGTCCCGCTCACCGCCATCAAGCCCGGCGCCACGATCGACGGTCCGGTGCTGATCACGGCCGACATGGGCTCCGAGGTCGACAACATGGAAGGCCTGTCGGTGCACCGCGCGCCCGACGGAGCGCTGGTGCTGACGCTGATCTCCGACGACAACTTCTCGCCGCTCCAGCGCACCGTGCTGCTGCAGTTCACGCTGACGGGCGAGTAGCCGCGCCAAACGAAACGGCCGGTCAAACCGACCGGCCGTGAAACCCGAAGGACGATGGCGGCAGAGCTAAATCAGCTCGCCTTCGCCTGCTTCTTCGCGATCTCTTTCTTCAGCGTGCGCAGGTACGGCGCCAGCGCGTCGTTCTTGGCGGCGAGCAGATACGCATCGAGGCCGCCGCGGTGGTCGATCGACTTCAGCGCGTTGGCCGAGACCCGCAGCTTGACCGAGCGGCCGAGCGAGTCGGAGATCACCGTGACGTTGAGCAGGTTCGGCAGGAACCGCCGCTTGGTCTTGCGGTTCGAGTGGCTCACCTTGTGGCCGACGAGGGCCGATTTGCCGGTCAGATCACAGCGGCGCGACATGGTAGTACCCTTGAAAGCATGCGGCGCCTTAGGGGCGCCGGAAAAGACGATTTCGTGGACCGCGGACGTATAGAGATGGGGGGGCGGGGCGTCAAGGCGAACCGCCACCCGGATTAGTCATCATAGAAACGACTTATTCCC
The DNA here is from genome assembly GCA_936924235.1 of uncultured Rhodoplanes sp. Classification (GTDB taxonomy): domain Bacteria; phylum Pseudomonadota; class Alphaproteobacteria; order Rhizobiales; family Xanthobacteraceae; genus Z2-YC6860. The sequence continues at coordinate 20,898 of CAKZHN010000575.1, forward strand.
CTCCGAGACGGGGGATAAGCAGAAAACCTCCGGCGCATTGCCTTGATCGGGGCCGCCCGTCGCGGCAAAGCGGATATTCGTAAGTCATTGGGGAGAACGGAATCTTGGCCTGGACGGTGGTTCGGTCGATGTTCGGGCTCGCGGTGGCAGGCCCAGTGCTTGGCTTGGGTCTTGCTGCGGCCGGACCAGGCCCGGCGGCGGCCCAGAGCTCGCTCCCGGCCCCGTCGCAGGTGCAGTACCCGGGCCGTCTCGACGCCCGCTATTCGGTGTCGCTCGGCGGCGTTCCGATCGGCAAGGGCGCCTGGGTCATCGAGATTTCCGAGAGCCAGTACACGGCCGCGGCGAGTGGCGCGACCTCGGGGCTCCTTCGCGTTCTTTCGACCGGGCAGGGACAGGGCGCCTCGCGCGGCTATCTGGTCGGCGGCAACACGGTGCCGGCGAGCTTTGCGGCCAGCGTCACCACCGACAAGAAGACCGAGGAAATCCGCATGACGCTCGCCTCGGGCGAGGTCAAGGAATTCACCATCGTCCCGGAGGTGCAGCCGGATTCCGAGCGCATCCCGGTCACCGAAGCGCACCGCCGCGGCGGCGTCATCGATCCGATGACCGGCTCGCTGATGCGGGTGCCGGGCAACGGCAACCCGCTCGGCCCCCAGGCCTGCCAGCGCACCCACCAGATCTTCGACGGCCGCATGCGCTACAACCTGCAATTCGCCTACAAGCGGATGGAACAGGTGAAGGCCGACAAGGGCTATGAGGGCCCGGCGGTGGTGTGTTCGGTCAGCTTCGTGCCGCTGGCCGGCTACAATCCGACCCGCACCGCGATCAAGTACCTGATCGCCCAGCACGACATGGAGATCTGGCTGGCCCCGATCGGCGCGACCCGGGTGCTGGTTCCCTTCCGGGTTTCGATCCCGACCCCGATCGGCGTCGGCGTGATGCAGGCGACCCAGTTCGTTGCCACGACGCCGGCGCCGCATTCAGCGACCGTCACCGGTCCCAAAACCCAATAGGGCCGCCGGTCACCGACGTTCGCCGCTTGCGTCGCGGCCAGTTCGAAGACACTTATTCACAGGGCTATCCACAGGGTTCTGCCGAGCCGGGCGTTGACTCTTTGCGATCAACTGTCGCGAAGCCGTGTTAACGAACGGCGGGCCGTTTCGCCCGATCGAATGAGGCCTTGTTACCCGATGTTGTGGTTTGTCAGCGTGTTGGAACGACATCTCGGGGGGAACGAAGTCCGACTCCGTGCGAGTCAGCGATTCGGGCTCGATTCGTTCCAGACTCGTTCGCTTCCTTAAGTGCGGCGCCGTTCCGGCGTCGCATTGTGATACAGAAAGGCGTGCCCGCGATGGTTCGGGCCACCCCCACCCTGGAAATCTGATGTCGCTTTCGTTCTCGTCGCCCGTTTCCCGCGACGCCCGCGCCCGCGGCGCCGGCGTTACCGCCGTGCTTGGCCCGACCAACACCGGCAAGACCCATCTGGCCATCGAGCGGATGCTGGCGCATTCGTCCGGCCTGATCGGCCTGCCGCTGCGGCTGCTCGCGCGCGAGGTCTACAACAAGGTGGTCGACCGGGTCGGGGCCGAGAATGTCGCCCTCGTCACCGGCGAGGAGAAGATCAAGCCGCGTAATCCGCGGTTCTGGGTCTCGACCGTCGAGGCCATGCCGCGCGACCTCGATTGCGCCTTTGTGGCGATCGACGAGATCCAGCTCGGTTCGGACCTCGACCGCGGCCACGTCTTCACCGACCGCATGCTCAACCGTCGCGGCCGCGAGGAAACCCTGGTGCTCGGCGCCGCGACCGTCCGGCCGATGGTCGAGCGGCTCCTGCCCGGCGCCAATATCGTGCAGCGGCCCCGCCTTTCGACCCTCATCCATTCGGGCGACCGCAAGATCACCCGGCTGCCGCGGCGGACCGCGATCGTCGCCTTCTCGGTCGACGAGGTCTACGCCATCGCAGAGCTGATCCGCCGCCAGCGCGGCGGCGCCGCCGTGGTGCTCGGCGCGCTGTCGCCGCGCACCCGGAACGCCCAGGTCGAGCTCTACCAGTCGGGCGACGTCGATTATCTGATCGCCACCGATGCGATCGGCATGGGTCTGAACCTCGACGTCGATCACGTCGCATTCGCGTCCGACAGCAAGTTCGACGGCTATCAGTTTCGCCGGCTGAATCCTTCGGAAATGGCGCAGATCGCCGGCCGCGCCGGCCGCGCGCAGCGCGACGGCACCTTCGGCACGACCGGACGGTGTCCGCCATTCGACAACGATCTGGTGCATCAGCTCGAAAGCCACGCCTTCGAGCCGATCAGAGTGCTGCAATGGCGCAACACTGAATTGGAATTTTCAACGATCGGCGCGTTGCAGGCGTCGCTTGCACAGACGCCGACCGAGCAGGGCCTGACGCGCGCGCCGGTCGCCGAGGACATTCTGGTGCTCGAACATGCGGCGCGCGATGAAGAAATTCGCGGCATGGCGACAACCAAGGACGCCGTCCAACGTTTGTGGGATGTGTGTCAGGTGCCGGACTACCGCAAAATCGCGCCGGCCTCGCACGCTGAACTGATCGTGACCCTCTATGGTTTCTTGATGCGAGAGGGTAAAATCCCGGCCGACTGGTTCTCCGCTCAAGTCTTACAGGCCGACCGGACCGATGGTGACATCGATACGCTTTCAAATCGGATTGCGCATGTCCGCACCTGGACCTTCGTGGCGAATCGTCCCGACTGGCTTGCCGATCCGGAGCACTGGCAGGCCGTTGCGCGCGGCGTGGAAGACAAGCTCTCGGATGCGTTGCATGAACGTCTCACCGAGCGTTTTGTCGACCGGCGCACCAGCGTGTTGATGCGGCGGTTGCGCGAGAATTCGACATTGGAAACTGAAATCAAAAAGACTGGCGAAGTGGTGGTCGAAGGCCATGAGATCGGCCGCCTCGACGGATTCACCTTTGTTGCCGACGCGTCTGCCGCAGGGTCAGAGGCGAAGGCGCTGCAGGCCGCGGCGCGCAGCGCCCTGTCCGGCGAGATCGACGCGCGCGCCACCAAGCTGGCGCATGCGCCAGAGCGCGAATTCGTGCTCGATTCCGACGGCACCCTGCGCTGGATCGGCGCGCCGGTCGGCAAGCTCCTGTCCGGCGACGACGTGCTGCGGCCGCGCTTGCGCGTGATCGCCGACGAGCAGCTCACCGGCGCCTCGCGCGAAGCCGTGCAGACGCGGATCGAGCTGTGGCTCAAGACCCATATCGAGCGGCTGCTCGGCCCGCTGTTCGCGCTCGCCGCCGCCGAAGACATCACCGGCATCGCCCGCGGCGTCGCCTACCAGATCATCGAGTCGCTCGGCGTGCTGGAGCGGCAGAAGGTCGCCGAGGAGGTCAAGGGCCTCGACCAGGCGGCCCGCGCGCTGCTTCGCAAATACGGCGTGCGCTTCGGCGCCTACCATCTTTATCTGCCGGCGCTCCTGAAACCTGCGCCGCGCAGCCTCGCGGCGCAGCTCTGGCTGCTCAAGAACGGCAGCCCGGACGACAAGGGCCTTGCCGACCTGCAGCGGCTGGCCTCGAGCGGCCGCACCTCGATCCCGGTCGACAAGGACACGCCAAAGCCGCTCTACCGCACCATCGGCTATCGGGTGTGCGGCGAACGCGCCATTCGCGTCGACATCCTGGAGCGGCTCGCCGATCTGATCCGGCCGGCGCTGTCGTGGCGCGAGGGTTCGTCGGGCGTGCGGCCGGCCGGCGCCTTCAACGGCTTCGGCTTTACGGTCACTGGCGCGATGACGTCGCTGACCGGCGCCTCGGGCGAGGACTTCGCCTCGATCCTGCGCTCGCTCGGCTATCGCATGGAGAAGCGGCCCAAGCCGCCAGAGGCTGAAAAGCCGGCGGAGGCCGAGAAGTCTGCCGCTTCGGCGGAAGCTACGGCCGAAACGCCTGCTGTGTCCGATGACACGATGGCCGATGGGGAGATGCCGGAGGCCGATCACGCCGAGGCGGATGCGGCTCCGCATGATGACGCCGATGCGGCGCAAGCCTCTGAAGAGGTGCATGCGTCTGAAGAAGCTCCTGCGGAGATCGTCGAGTCGCCGCCGTCGGTGGCCGAGCCGGTGGCCGCCGAACCGGCGCCAGAGCCTGTCGCGGCTGCCGAGTCTTCGGAGCCTGTCGCAGTCGCGGAGTCATCGCCGCCGGAGGCCGCGGCCGAACCGGCTGCCGCTGCTCCTGCGGACGCTCCGGCTGAAGCGAGCGCTCCTGCGGAAGCTGCCGCCGCTGCTCCGGCCGAGCCCGAGATGATCGAGGTGTGGCGGCCGGGCCGCCCGCTCGGTGAACGGCGGCCGCGCGAAGGCGAAGGCAAGAGCCGCCGCAGCCGGCACCGTGGCCACAAGCCTGCCCAGGCCGCCGCGCAGCCGGCCGGCGATGGCGCCGGGGCAGCCGCACCGGACCAGGCGGCAGCAGCCTCCACGGAAGCGACGCCTGCCGGCGAGAATGGCCGCGAGCACCATGGCCGCCGCAGGCACCATGGCCGCGGAAAGGATCAGGGCCAGCAACGCGACGGCCAGCAGCAGGAGCGTCACGGCAAGCGCGACGAGAGCCGCGACCGCAAGGGCCGCTCGGAGCGTCATGATCGCGACGAGGGCGGCCGTCCGCCGCGGCGCGACCGGGATCGCGATCGGGGCCGCGACGATAACCGGCCGGGGCGCACCTGGGCTTCCACCGAGCAGAAGCGCGGCAGCAAGGAACCCGATCCGAATTCGCCGTTTGCCAAGCTGCTCGCGTTGAAAGAGCAGCTCGAAAGCAACAAGCGCTGAACCGAAGCATGTCACCCCTGTTGCCGCATTGGCGGTGCCCTCCCTCCCCGCGAGGGGAGGGTGGCCTCGCGAAGGCGACAGCCGAGCGAGGTCGGGTGGGGAGATGCCTGCGATGATCGCAAGATCTCGCGTACCGAAGCATTTCCCCACCCGACCGCTTCGCGGCCACCCTCCCCTGGCGGGG
>CAKZHN010000576.1 GCA_936924235.1 uncultured Rhodoplanes sp.
TGCCTGGATCAGGGCGGGGTTCCGCTCCCCTGTCCGGACCCGGAAGCACGGTCCCGGGATACGAACAAGACGCCACAAGTGGAGCGCCGGGAGGCGAGCGCGCCGATCGCACGGCGCGCCGGGCGCCTTCGCGAGGTGCCCTTATTACGAAGCGCCTTTCGGCGCTCCATCCCCTCACCTTGCGGTGAGGGAGATAGATCAACCCGGACCCGCAAATGCGGGCCGGGGAGCGCAGCCGCTTGCGCGCTTTTTCCCACAAATCGAACGAAGCAATGGAGGCAGCGGGTGACCGAAGAATTGGCGACCGAAGACCTGATGGCCGAAAACCCGGGCGGCCTGCGTCAAAACACCAAAGCCCCTGCCCGCGAAAAAGCGCAATGGCGTGGCTATGGATGCGCCGGGGCGAGGACGGCCGGAGCCGGAAGGCGCGATTCCGGGCCGGCAGCAGGGGGCTTTCGTGTCTGAAATGCCGCACCGGCCGACAAACCGGCGGTCCCGCGGCCCCCGGTTTGACAAGCCGTGCCGTCGGGGGCGAAACGGAGCGACGCATTGCGAATCGGTTGGCGAAGCGCCTCGCGCCACGACAACAAGCATGTTTCAGCAAGGATGATTTGATGCGGCCCGTGACTGCGCTTCTCTGCCTCGGTCTTTGCTTTCCGCTCGCCGGGTGCCTTCAGGCCGGCGCGACCGGCGACGTCACGCCGGGACTGACGGCCGCGTCTGCGGCTGCCCCCACTCCCGAGCCCGCGGCTCCGGCGATGCCGGCCGGCCGCGGCGCGACCGCGCCGAAGCCTTCGAAGCCGTCGCGCGCCGCCGCAGCGTCGGCGAGCGACAAGGAGGAGTGGTGGAAGGAAGGCGGCGTCACCCGCGAGAAGATCAACGGCATGTGCTGGATGAAGTACGAGACCGGCCGCAAGGACCTGCCGGTCGAGAAACGCGCCGATCTCGTCAATCAGTGCGTGATCGACACAATGAAGGAATATCCTCCGATCAACTGAACGATCCGGTCCAAGCAATGTCCCCTCGCCGCGTCTCATCTGCGTTCCGAACGCTGGTCCCGGCGATGGTGCTGATCGCCGCGTGCATCGGCGGCGCCCGCGCCCAGGAGATCAGCACCGGCGAGCTTCTGGGCCGTCGGGCCGTTCCGGCGGCGGTGCGGGATCAGGTGACCTGCAACACCAATCCCGACGCGGTCACCCGTCATCCGTTTGCCGGCGGCTACCTGTTCGCCTGGGATTGCGGCACCCGGTTCGCCAATTCGATGCAGGCTCTGGTCTATGCCGATGGCCGCGACGGCACCGGTGCGCGCCTGCTGCGGTTTCCGCATTTCGGCGACAAGCCCGGCGCCGACGGCGCCGGCGAGGTCGCCAACAAGCGGCTGTTTCCCGCGAGCGGCGATATCATCGAGAGCCTGATCGACCCGGAATCCACCGGCTTCTGCCGCACCGAGAACCGCTGGCGGGTCATGGGCCAGCCGAAGCGGGCGTGGCTCGTGTCGGTCCGGCAGACCCGCGACTGCCGCGGCGTCGGCGGCTGGGTCGGCGTCCTGCCGAAGGACGTCACCGGCGAGGTGACGCGCGGGCGCATCCGCTGACGTTTGGGCATGACCGGCGACAGTGCTAGAATCGCGCGTCGCTCGAATCTCGGAGGATCAAGCCATGGCGAAAGGTCAGCAGCGTCAGCCGAAGGAAAAGAAGAAGCCCAAGGCCGACCCGAACAAGCAGAAGGCCGTCTCGGGCTACAAGGCGAGCTACAGCCCCGGCAAGAAGTAACGTCTCATTCCGCCGGCGTGACGCACTCACGCCGGCGGCGCGACCTGCGCGTCGGGCTGGTTGCTGCGTTTCAAGGCGTCGGCGCAGAAGCCCGACGCCTTCATCTCCTCGACGAAGCTCTTCAGATAGGCATGCGCCTTGCTGCGGCCCTTGGGCATGCCCATGGCCTGCTGGATCGCCATGAAGCGGCCGTCCATCACGCGCACCGCCGGATTCGTTGCCGCGAACTCGACCAGCGGCTGACGCACACCGCCAGCGGCCTCGAGCTTGTCGCGCACGAACATGTCCACCGCGGCAGGACCGGTGGGCGCGCGCACCAGCGTGGCGTTCTTGATGGTGCGCGTCAGATAGAGATCATAGGCCGAGCCGGTCGCGACCGCGACGCGGATGCCGGCCTTGTCGACGTCCTCGATCGCCTTCAGCGGCGAAGCCTTCGGCACCATGTAGGTGCCTTCAATCAGCACATAGGGCGCGGTAAAGTCGATCTCGGCGGCGCGAACCGGCTCGATCGCCAGAAACGCGATGTCCCACTTGCCGCCCTTCATCGCCTCGAACACCTTGCCGGCGGCGTCGAAGATCACGAGCTCGATGGGCAGGCCGAGGCGCTTGGCAAGCTCCCGCGCCAGATCGACCGTGATGCCGAGCGCCTCGCCGTTCGGGCCTTTCTGGGCCAGCACGGTGTTGCCCTGGTTGATCGCCGCGCGCAGCGTGCCGGTCGGCGCGAACTCTTTCAGGACGTCGGGAGAGACTTGAGCCACGGGTGTGCCTTTCATTGGTCGGATGGTCGCTCCGATGGATACCGGTTTTCGCAAAGTCCGCCCAGCACCGCCGAAACCGGCCGGCGAAATAAAATTGCCGCGGCGGGCGCCTGCGGCCGGGCAAGGTCTCGTTTACCAGTCGGCCGTAAAGTCCCGCGCTTGCAGCGCCTTCGGCGCTTTTGCAGCGACGGGACCTGGTGCCGCTCATGACCATGCGAATTGCGACGCTGCGGATTGCTACATTGACGGTGTGCCTGATGCTCGCCGCCTGCGCGGGCGGCAAGCTGCCGGGCAGCGACGACACCACATCGTCGATCTCGTCCTTCCTGCCTTCGGCGTTTTCTACGCCGTCGGGCCAGGCCTCGTCCGACCCGCCCGAAGGCTCGGCGGGCGACCGGGTGGTGAAGGCCCGCGCCCAGTGCTGGGCCAAGGTCGAGCACGAGAAGAACCTGCGCGGCATCGACCAGCGCGTCGCCTATGTCGACAAGTGCGTGGCCGCCCAGCTCCAGTCCTGACTACCTCCGGCATTCCGTTCGGCCGCTGCCGGGCGATCTGGCGGACCGGCTTGCCCGGGAATACATCCTCCTTGCCGTTGTTCCTCCCTATGGAGGACGACGTTTTTCAGAGGAGGTCGTTCATGAGCCGGAAGGCAAGGCTTGCTTTGATTGTGGCTTTCGCCGGTCTGCTGGCGGTCGGCGTTCTCGGCACCGCAGGCGGCGCCAAGGCCGACCCCTACCGCTGGTGCGCGCAATACGGCAACAGCGATGACAACGGAACGAACTGCTACTTCATGACATTGGAGCAGTGCCGGGCCGCGATCTCGGGCAATGGCGGGTTCTGCACGCCGAACAACTTCTACGACGGCGCCCCGGTGACGACCGGCGAGGGCGGAACGCGGCGCAGCCGCAGCCGATCGCGCTGACCAAGCACTGACCAACCGCGCTGACCAAGGAGGACACCATGCGCCTCATGTTCGCGGGGCTTGCGATGCTGATCGCAAGCTCGATGACCGATGCCGCGAAGGCCGATCCCTACCGCTGGTGCGCCGAGTATGGCGGCGGCCGCGGCGGCGGCACCAACTGCTATTTCATGACGTTGCAGCAGTGCCAGGCCGCGGTCTCGGGCAACGGCGGCTTCTGCCGGCCCAACGGCTACTACACCGGCAACGACCGGCCGCGGCGCCGCAGCGCTCGTTCCGACGACTGAACATCCCGGACTGAACGCCGCACGCCTTAACTGAAGGCCCGGAACGCGCTGGATTGGAACCGGCGAAATTGCATATTGTTGCCTCGACCCTATGTTGGCTTGGCTGCCAAGGCCCGCCGGTTTGCGGGAAGAGGATGTGATGGTTTCGATCGGAGTTCGCGCCGCCCTGGCCGCGGCCTTGCTCACCGGACTGCCCGGCATCGCCGCCGCGCAATTCGCCCCGCCCCCCGGCTCGTCATCCTCGTCGGTGCAGGACCGCTGGCCCGATCCGCCCAGGCCCGGTGCCCGGCCCCAGGCCGCGGCGCCCGCGCAGCCGGCGCCTGCAAAGAAGCCCGCCGCACCGGCCGCCGCCGATGCCGGCGACGACACCCCCGCCCCGCCCAAGGCTGCGCCGAAGCCGCCCGCCACCGCCGTGGTCTGCGGCGGCGTGTTCGCCAAGGATTCGACGCATCTCAAGCTCGCGATGCGTTTCGACTCGCGCAACGTCGCGTTCGACGACGTCGACGGTCCCGACGGCAGCAAGATGAAAGCCTCGGTGCTGTTTCCCAACGATCCGAAGCGCCGCCTCGAGGTGGTCTGGAACAACGACGTGGCGCGCACCGACATGTCGGTGATCTCGATCAACGGCAAATCGCAATGGACCGCGCCGAAGGGGTTGAAGCTCGGGCTCACCCTCGTGGCGCTGCAGAAGCTCAACGGCAAGCCGTTCAAGGTCAGCGGCTTCATGCCCGACGGCACGGCGTCGGTGCTCGGCTGGGACGGCGGCGCGCTGAGCGCCCTGCCCGGCGGCTGCAAGGTCGGCATTCGCCTGGTGACCGCCAATGCCCCGGCCGACGCGCTCAGCGCGGTCAGCGGCAGCGACAAGGAATTGTCATCGAGCGATGCGAGCGTGCTGGCGTTGAAGCCGTCGGTCGGCGAGATCCTGATCGGCTATTAGGCAAAGCGAACCCGGTTCATTTCACATTTGCAGATTTTGCGTACGCCAAATGTCCCGCCACAAAGATTCCCAAACGCCGCCGCATTGCTTTGCGATGCAGCAAGCATTGCTTAACCGGGCAATCGCCAAATACCAACACGTCGACCCGCCGGCCCTTTTATCGTCGTCGCGTCCCGGCATTCACGCGGAGCAGGTCATGCGCTGTTGTGCGGCTCTCACGATGCTCGCCCTAGTCGCGCTCGGCAGCGGGGCTGCGATCGCGGGCGACGGCGACAAGCCGTCCAGCGATCCGAACTTCGGCAGCCGCACCGACAAGCCGGACGGCTCGTCGACCATGACGGTCGGCCGCACGCTGCCGACGCTCTGGGAAACCAAGGTCGGCACCGATGTGAGTCTGGCGCGGCCGCAGAGCAGCCTGCCGTCGGAGAATTTCGCGACCGGCACCACGGCCGATCAATCCACCGGCTCGGTCTGGGGCAGCATCACCATGCCGGGCTTCCGGCCGCTCGGCTTCGACAAGACCTCGGTCGAGGCCCGCGTCGATGGCGCCAAGGACGAAGGCAAGGTCGGCGCCAGCGTCAGCCGCACGGTGCCGCTCGGCCAGAGCTTTTCCATGACCTGGCAGAACGGCTATTCGGTCACCCAACCGCTAGCCCAGACCACGCCTGGGTCGCCGACGTCGCTGCCGCTCGTCACCAACGCGCCGGCGTCCGTCATGGGCACGATCACGCAGCCGATGCAGGCGCGCACCGTCGATCAGACCTTGAAGTTCAACGTCGCGCCGTGGGGCACGACGTTGTCGGCCGGCGCGAGCTCGTCGACCGCCGACAACCAGTGGCACAACAAGCTCAGCATCGAGCAGACCGTGATGGGGCCGCTGAAGGTCACGACCTCGGTCGAGGACCCGGGCTCGACAACGCCGAACAAGAGCATCACCGCGGGCTTCAAGAAAACCTGGTAGTCCGCGCGACGTTGCCGGGACTCGCCGCGAAATCGTCACTCTCCCGCCGCACTGCGGTGACGCAATCGCCCCAACGCGTCGACTATGCATGTCGGCGTGCCAAATCTACTGGCCATGTCTCATGGGGAGCATGATCGCAACACTGCGAGTGAAGGGAGCGAGCATGAGTGTCACCAAGCCTGAACGGACGACCGAGAACGATCCCACGATGGCGGCAGCCACCGCTGCGGTCGAGCAGGTCGAAGGCGAGATCCGCGCCTTCGTGCGTCGCGACGTTTCGTCGTTTCGCCGGCCGCGGACCGAGTCCGGCGATCCCGCCGTCGACAACATCAGCTCGGTGATCGAGCGGGTGTCGGGCGCGTCCGTCGCCGAGATCGATCGCGTGATCGCGGAGCTCACGCGGGTGCGCGAGATGCTGCGCAGCGAGGCCGAGCGCGTGCAACGCGAGATCGCGGGCTACGCGACGCTGAGCCAGGCGGCGATGACGTCGATGAAGATCATCGCCGACAGCGTCACCAAGTGGAAATCGCAGACACCGCAGACCGCGGAGACTCAAGCGGCCTCGCCGCTCTGACGCCGCTTGATATCAACGAAGCGCAACGACAATGGCCCCGAACGGGGCCATTGTTTTTTGACGTATCGGATCGCGACGCTCAGTTGCAGCGCTTGACCACCGTCTTGTGGCCGTTGCGCCAGATCACCTTGGTCGAGCAGGCGTAGGCGCCGCGATAGGCGTAGCCGTGATGACGATGATGATAGCCGTAGCCATCATTGACCCGGATCGACACAGATTCGTTGGCCTGGGCGGACGAGGTGAAAGCGGGCATCGCCGCGAACAGCCCCGCGGCGGCGACAACAACTGCAGCAAGCTTGGACATCGTGTTCTCCGTTTCTCATCCCCCGTGCGGGGCTTCAACGGCGAACGTTCGATTCGGTTCCGGTGAGATTGTACCTAGCGAAGCACACTGGAGCTCACGGCGGCGGTCTGGCTCTCGATCTGCAAGCGTCCGTCGAGATGCCCGACGACGACTGTGCAAGCGACCAGCATGACGGCCGCGGTGATGCCGCCGAAGATCAATCCAAGAATCCCAAGACCCGCGCGGTCGGCCGTCATCATACGCCCCTGAAATTTCGCTTCCTGCAGGGTTAGACGCGCGAGGCGTCCCGAAGGTTCAATGCCCGCAGACAAAAATCGCAAAAATCTGGAGACGCGCTTAACGCCGGAGCACCGGCACAAAAAACATCGGGCGCCCTCGACGAGGCGCCCGGCGTTCCGATCGTGCCCTTTGAGGCCGCGCTACAGCATCGCGTAGGCGGTCGACACCATGCCGATCTGCCGGTTGTCGACCGCGCTCAGCAGCGCCACCCGGCCGAACGCCGTGCTGCGGCCGATCCGCACGATGCGGGCATCCGCCAGCACATCGACATTCGCCGGCCGCAGGAAATGGATGGTCTGATCGATCGGGCTTGCCGGCCGCTGGCCGTTCCAGACCGCCGCGCAGGCGAGCGCCATGGCGGTGTCCGCCGTGGCCATCAGCGCCTGCGAGCACATCAGGCCGCCGCGCGCGAGCCGCACCGAGAACGGCAGCCGGACGATCACGCCGGGCTGCCAGTCCGGCCCCGCGGCCTGCGGCCGTCCCGCCTCGACCGCCTCGACCAGAAGCCCGAGTTCCTGCATCCAGGGTGGGAGCACCTCGACCAGAGCGCGACCGGCTGCCTCAATTCCGAAAACGCCGTCGGCCGCATCGAGCTGGCGCGCTTCCACAGCCATAATCGCCTCCGCCTGTCGGGCGCGTGCGCAGCTACGTGTTCGCGCGAATCAATTTTTTCGAGCCTAGGAGGGCGATTCGGAGTTTGCCAGCATTTCCAATGACTTTTCCGGAGCTAAAACTGTGGCCAACGCGCTGCCGCGCTGGAAAAGCTGTGTTACAGTGCCGCTGGGTGACTGGCGTTGGGGAGGTTCCTGTGAGCGTTCGTGCCTTGGCAGCCCTTTTTGATCGTTTGGGCCGGCGTACTTTTGCAGGCGTCGCAGCCGCAGCGCTGCTCACCGGGGCGTTGTGCGCGCCCGCCGCGGCAGCGAACTGGCTGGAAAAGACGCTCTATCTTTGGGGTCCCAAGTTCGACTCCCAGATTCCGGCCTGCGACAACACCTGGGCGATCGAGACCATCCGGCACCGTTTCGCGACCACGCAGGACCGCTTCTGGAACTCCGAGCTGAGCATCCAGAGCGTCGAGCAGGTCCAGGAGGTCGCGTTCCGGCCCTGGGCCGACGGCACGATTCCGCGCCGGTTCTGCACCAGCCGGGCGCTGATCTCCGATGGCAAATGGCGCACGCTCAAATATTCGATCATCGAGGACGGCGGCATGATCGGCGCGAGCTGGGGCGTGCAGTGGTGCGTCGTCGGCCTGGACCGCAACTGGGCCTACAACCCGGCCTGCAAGGCCGCTGGTCCCTGAGCAGAAGGCCGAGCAGACGGACGGTCGGGTTCCCTCAGGCATCGCCTGATCACGTTCTATTTCCATTTTGTTCTTGACTTGTTCTCCGCCATAGAGAATGCTTCTTCGCATTGTTCTCGTGAGTGAGGGGCGTCTCATGACCAGCATCGGATTTCGCGTCGTCGCGTTTGCCATCCTGCTCGTCGCCGTTGCGCTGCAGTCGGCACGGTCTCAGGACATCGTTCGAGGGAATGCGGGCCAACAGGGCTCAAGCCAAGCAGCCCCGGCCCAGCAGACCCAAGCCCAGCAGATCCCGGTTCAGGAGACTCTGGCCCAGGGCCGGCGCCGGGACAGCGGCGGACAGCAGCCGGGCCAGTTCGACTTCTACGTTCTGGCGCTGTCGTGGTCGCCGTCGTTCTGCCAGGACTCCGAGGAGCGCGGCCGCAATGGCGGCGAGCAATGCTCCACCGCGCGGCCCTACTCGTTCGTGGTGCACGGGCTGTGGCCGCAGTTCGAGCACGGCTTTCCGCAGAACTGCGAGCAGCCGGCGCCGCGGCTCAACCGCGAGCTGATGACCTCGATGCTCGATCTGATGCCAGCGCCGCGGCTGGTGTTCCATGAATGGGACACGCACGGCACCTGCTCGGGTCTCGAGCAGCAGGCCTATTTCGATCTGGTGCGCAAGGCACGCGACACCGTGAAGATCCCCGAGGCCTACACGTCGCCGAAGGCGGCGCTCAGCGTCTCGCCGGCCGAGGTCGAAGAGGCTTTCATCAAGACCAATCCCGGCCTGTCGCGCGCCGCGATCTCGGTGACTTGCGGCAGCCCGCGGCTCGGCGAGGTCCGCATCTGCATGAGCAAGGATCTGCGCTTCCGCGACTGCGCCGAACTCGATCGTAGAGCCTGCCGCCGCGACAAGCTGACCATGCCGCCGGTGCGCGGCGGCTAGCGCTTCGCACGTGCTGCTCAGGGCGTCCGGTTCAAGGCGCGCAGCACCTTCTCGAGACTGTACTGGCCGCGCAGCCAATCGATTGCCGCAAGCACGCGCGGCCCGTCGCGCTCGATCGCATCGACGCCGCGCTTGAATTCGCGCAGCGGCTGATCGAGTGCAGCAGGTCGCCGGCCGTCGAATGACGGCCCGCCGCAGACATAAGCCACGATCGCCAGCAGAAGAACTCGACCCATCGTCCCGCCCCATCGACGCTGCCGGATCGGACGCTGATGAACTGCACGCAGCTCCCCTCGCAGCGTGCCGTCCGCGCCGGCAACCCCAGATCATTCTATTCAGCGGCGCCGGGTCTGATACACAGAACCCGCCGCATCGTTAATGGCCGCGCCCGATGAACTACCGACACGCCTATCACGCCGGCAACTTCGCCGACGTCATGAAGCACGCCGCGCTGTGCCGCGTGCTGACACATCTGCGCGACAAGCCGGCGGCGTTCCGCGTCATCGACACCCATGCCGGCGCGGGCCTCTACGATCTCGGCAGCGTGGAGGCCGGCAAGACTCTGGAATGGCGCGACGGCATCGAGCTTCTGATGAAGAGCAAGCTCGACGCGCCGCTGCGCGCGCTGCTCGCGCCCTATCTCGACGCGGTCGCAGCCCTCAATCCGGCGGGCGCGCTCCGTGCCTATCCCGGCTCGCCGGCGCTGGTGCAGTCGTTGCTGCGGCCGCAGGACCGGCTGATCGCCTGCGAGCTCGAGCCGCAGGCCGCGGCGGCGCTGGCCGGAAATCTGCGCGGCGACGCCCGGACCAAGGCCATCGCCATCGACGGCTGGACCGCGCTCACCGCCTACGTGCCGCCCAAGGAGCGGCGCGGCCTGGTGCTGGTCGACCCGCCGTTCGAGCAGCCCCAGGAATTGTCCCGGCTCACTCAGGCTCTCGCCGCAGCGCACCGCAAATGGCCGACCGGCTGCTACCTGCTCTGGTATCCGATCAAGGATGCCGCCGAGATCACGGCCTTCGTCCGCAAGCTTTCGCGTCTCGGCATTGCAAAAATGTTGCGAATAGAACTGTTTCCCGCAACCGCAACGGACGACACCGGATTGCGCGGCAGCGGGCTGATCGCGGTCAATCCGCCATGGCGGCTTTACGACGAGCTTGAAACGCTCATGCCGGCGCTCGCCAGCGCTTTATCTCGCGGTGCAGCGTGTCGGACGACACTGGATTGGCTGACCGGCGAAATAACGAACTAATACCTTTTCTTATACCTTTCGCCTCTTTTCACTTCGATGGAAATAGGTCTAGCCTGAAGCCGCTGGCTTAGACGTTCCGCCTCCATGTGGGGGGTCGGCGGAGTGACAGAGGCCTCAGAGGCTGACGCTTTCTTCCGATTGAGAATGTTGGGCCGAGCCGCCGCGCCGTGGGGGATCGGTGGCGAAGCATTTGGGGGGAAGGAGTCTGTAAAATGGCCATGAGTGGTACGGTCAAATTCTTCAACGGCGAGCGCGGGTACGGCTTCATCAAGCCGGACGATGGCGGACGCGATGTGTTCGTGCACATCACCGCGGTCGAGCACGCCGGTTTGAAGTCGTTGGCCGAAGGACAGCGCATTCAATTCGAAGTCGAACCCGACAAGAAGGGCAAGGGCCCGAAGGCTGTGAACCTGGTCGTCACTGGCTGACGATCAACGCTGCCTGAATGCGCAAGCCGGGTGCTGCCGGCTAGCGTGGCGATGGTCTTACGTGCATATCGCGGCCGTTCACACGCCGCGCCGATGGTTTCTCTTTTCGCGAAGCCAGCCTCAACGACTTGCGGCTGGCGGCGGAATGAATTGAGATGCATATGGCGCTGCCGTCTTTCGCGCCGCCTTGTCGTCATTTCGCAAACCCAGCCTCAAAGAGCCGCCCATGATGATCCTGCGCTCGACGCCACCCTCCCCGTTTGGCCGAAAGGTCAAGCTTGCCGCCAGTGTGCTCGGCCTGTCCGGCGAGATCAAAGTCGAAGCCGCCGACACCAACGACGACAAGGATTCGCTCAGGCAGCAGAATCCGGTCGGCAAGATTCCTGTGCTGGTGGTGGAGGACGGCTCGACGCTGTTCGACTCGCGCGTGATCCTCGAATACCTCGATCATCGTGCCGGCGGCGGCAAGATCATCCCGAAAGAGCCGGCCGCGCGCTTCGCGGCACTGCGCCTGCAGGCGCTGGCCGATGGCGCAACCGACGCGCAGATCCTGGTGCTCTATGAGGGCCGCTGGCGGTCGCCGGAGCATCATGTCGCGAAGTGGCTCGATTATCAGAACGGCAAGATCATGCGCGCCATCGACGCGCTCGAAGCCAGTCCGCCGGCGCTCGACACGATTCCGAATGTCGGTCAGATCGCCGTGGCCTGCTTCCTCGGCCATCGTGACCTGCGCTTTGCCGGCGATTGGCGTGTCCAGCATCCCAAGCTTGTTGCCTGGCTCGACCGCTTTGCCGCGCAGGTGCCGGCCTTCGCGCAGACCAAGGTCGCCGCATAACCAGCGTCGCGAAGTTCGCGAAGGTGTCTGCTGAATAAGCGCGCAACTTCGGATTTCGCGACACCAGCGATCTCGCCTTCACGGCGCGAAGCGTGAATACTGCGCGCGAATGCCTGCGCTTCGCGACATCATGGCCAGCCCCTGGATCAGTGGTCCCTGGCGCGCCGTGCTCGTGCTGGGCGTCACGCAGATCATCGCCTGGGGCACGATCTTCTACTCGCCGGTGCTGCTGGCGCCGCTGATCGCGGCCGAGCACGGCTGGTCGCTGTCGTTTGCGATGAGCGGCTTCTCGCTGGGCCTTCTGATCGCGGGCCTGGTGTCGCCCACGGTCGGCCGCTCGATCGACAGCCGCGGCGGCCATGTGGTGATGGCGGCCGGCGCTCTCGTCAGCGCGGCGGGACTGCTGGGGCTCGCGTTGACGCACAGCGCTCCGGTCTATCTCGCGGCCTGGATCGTGCTCGGCGCGGGTCTCGGCGCTTCGCTCTACGACCCGGCCTTTGCCACGCTCGGCCGCATCTTCGGCGCTGGCGCCAGGCGGCCGATCACGCTGCTCACGCTCGCCGGCGGCTTCGCCTCGACGGCCGGCTGGCCCACGACGCACTTTCTCATCGACGCGGTCGGCTGGCGCGGCACCTACGCCGTCTATGCGCTGCTGATGGCCGCGGTCTGCGCGCCGCTCTACGCCTTTGCCCTGCCACGCGATCGCGCCACCATCGAAACGCCGAAGCCGTCACCCGGCGAGACGAGACCGGCCGCGCCACTGCTGCCCGCGCACGGTGTGGTGTTCGCACTGCTGACCGCGGCGTTCACGGCCTATGCGTTCGTGCCGTCGGCGCTGTCGGCGCACCTGCTCGCGGTCTTCCAGCGCAACGGCATCGACGCCGCCACCGCGGTCGCGATCGGCGCGCTGTTTGGCCCGGCGCAGGTCGCGGCCCGCATCACCGAGCTGATCTTCGGCCGCGACGTCCATCCGCTTCTGGTCGCGCGCGCTGCGGTGCTGCTGCTGGTCGCGGCGTTCCTGCTGCTCATGCTGTTCGGCATCTCGCCGCTGCGCGCCGCGGCCTTCGCCATGATGTTCGGCGCGGCCAACGGCCTGATCACCATCACGCGCGGCGCGCTGCCGCTCGCGCTGTTCGGCGCCGACGGCTACGGCCGCACCATGGGACGGATCAGCGGCTTCTGGCTGGCGATGCAGTCGGCGGCGCCGCTGGTGATGGCCTTCGTCATCGAGCGCCTGTCCGACGCCGCGGCACTCACCTTAGCCGCAGTCTTCACGGTCGTGGCGCTCGGCTGCTTTGCGGCGATCCGCCGGGCGGCTTAGCGCATGTCCCGGAAAAGTGGACACCGGTTTTCCGAAAAGGACATGCGCCACCTTTAAGGTCAGGCGTCGCCGAGGCCGCAGAAGATCTGATCGACTTCGCTCTGCGTGGCGTGGCCGCCGTCGTCGCTGAGCTTCGGACCGTTGAGGAAGCGGCTGTCGTCGTGATCGTTGCGGGCGCCCGCCAGCGGCCTGAAATGCTCGACGCGCTGCCAGATGTCGAACAACCGGCCGATCCGCTCTTCGATGAACTTCAGCGTCGTCACCACGCTGGAGACGCGCTGGCCGGTGAGGTCCTGGAAATTGCAGACCTCGAAGATCCGCACCACGCGCTCCTGGATGTCGTGAGCCAGTGCCTGCTCGTGTCCGGGCTTCAGCGAAGCCGACAGCGCGTGCGCCGACTGATCGATCTCCTCGGCGGCCTGCAGGATCGCCTGCGTCGCGCGTTCGGTGCCTGTGACGATGGCGGCAAGCTCGCGGCTCACGCGCGACGCCTGGCCGCCGTCCTTGGTGCCGGCCACCAACGCAGCCATGTCGGCAGCGGTGCGACCGATGGCTTCCTGGATCGCGACGAGCTCCGCCTTGAAGGCTTGCGCCTCGGCCATCTCGGCCCGGGCCCGCGCCGAGAGCGGACGCTCGGCGACCTCCAGCTCGGCGGGCTTCGGCGGGATCGTTGCGAATTCGCTTTGCTGCGCTTCGCGCGCATCGGCGGATGCAACGCCGCGCGCGCGCGGACGCATGTGCTCCTCGATGCGAAAGACCTTGCGCTGAACCGGCATGCACGCCTCTTACGTCGCGTCATTGTGTCGATCGACGCTTAAGATCGCGTTCATCCGGTTATGACTCCAGCAACCAGGCACCGCGCGCCGAAACCCGCGGTTAACCATGACGCGCCGCGTTGAGGGAAAATAAACCGTGATCCGACGAACCGAGCCGCAATTGCGGTGTTCCCGTGCGCGACAGCGCCGGCTTTTACCGATCAGTACATTTTTCACCATGTAGTAGGCGTTAACGGGAGCGTTCCCGTTCGGCGAAACCAGTACAGAGTACGTCGATGTATCGTCATGTGTGTGCGGCGCTCGCCATGAGCGCCATCGGTATCATTTCGGCCGCGGCCGAGCCCCTCAATCGCCCGACGTCACCCGGCTACGTCTATGCGCAGAGCGACGCGGTCGTGGCGCCGCCCGGGCGCCCCCAGCAGGTGCGTTACGTGAACGCCGAATCCGAGCCCAATCTCGGCGGCGGCTTCATCGAATTCCTGTTCAGCGGCGGCCGTGGCGTGGCGCCGCCGCGTCCGCCATCAAATGTGATGGCCGCGCGCGGCGAGCCCGTGATGATGCAGCCGGAGCAGGAGACGCAGAACCGCCCGATCGATCCGAAGTTCGAGAAGCAGCTCGTCGAATACACCGGCTCGGAGCCGGCCGGCACCATCATCATCGACACGCCGCAGCGCTTCCTGTTCCTGGTGCAGGGCAACGGCAAGGCGCTGCGCTACGGCATCGGCGTCGGCAAGCCGGGCTTCTCCTGGGCCGGCGAGAAGAAGATCACCGCCAAGAAGGAATGGCCGGACTGGACGCCGCCGCCGGAGATGCTGCAGCGCCGGCCCGACCTGCCGCACTTCATGGCCGGCGGCCCGGACAATCCGCTCGGCGCGCGCGCGATGTATCTCGGCACCTCGCTCTATCGCATCCACGGCTCGAACGAGCCCTGGACCATCGGACAGGCGGTGTCGTCAGGCTGCATCCGCATGCGCAACGAGGACGTGACCGACCTCTATGAGCGCGTCAAGGTCGGCACCAAGGTCATCGTGATCTGACCGCGCAGCGCACTTCGCAAAACAAAAAGGCCGCCGTTTCCGGCGGCCTTTTCATTTTCGGGATCGCAGCACTTACGCCGTGTCGGTGTCGCCACCGTCGCCGTAACCGCCGTCATCATTGTCATCGTCGCTGTCATTCTGCGCCGTATCAAACAAGCCCTGGCGGTCTGAATTCTGATCGTCATAGGCCGCCGCGCGATTGCCGCCCCGGCTGATGTCGTCGATGCCCGCATCGCGCGCGAGATCCGTGCCGCTGAGATTGCCGCCCCATGGGCTGCCGCCGCCGCTGCTGCCCGTGTCATAGGCCGCATGGCTCTGGCCCCCGCCACCGAACATGCCGCGGAAGCTGTTCATCAGCAGCGCGCCGCCGACCACGCCGGCCGCGGTCGCGGCCGCCGTGCCGAGGAACGAACCGCCGGACGAGCCCGGCATGCTGCCGCCGTAACCGGGCGGCGGGCCGGCCGCATAGCCCGGCTCCGGCGCGTAGCCTTGGCCGGCTTGGCCGGTGGTGTTGCGCCACGGGCTGCCCGGCGAGCCGGGCATCGCGCCACCGGACGCGGCGGGACGAACCGGCGGCACCGAGCCACGCGGCTGCTCGCGCTTGCCGATCAGCGCATCGCGCATGCTGTCGAGGAAGCCGCCCTGCTGCGGCTGTTGCGGCTCGCCGCCGCCGAGCTCGGCCTCGAGCTCGCGGATGCGGGTATCGGCGCGCTTGAGCGCCTCGTCCTGCACCAGCGCGGTCTGCACCAGCACGTACAGCGCGTTGGGCGCGCGTTGCAGGCCCTCGTTCATGGCGGCGACCGCGTCGGGATCGCGCGGCGAATTTTCCAGCGACTGAAGGCGATCGAACAACTCGTCGACGAGCTTGCGTTCCTGGGGCGTCATGAGGTTCTCCGTGGTCCCCGCAACTTCGGCCGGTATGTAGGGACCGCACGGTGACGGCGGAATGGCGATCCCACAAGATTCCTGCGCCCCTATGCCGCGTCCGGCTAAGCCATTGCGCGCTTGCACATTTCAGGCGAGCGCCACGCCGTGCCGGCGCAGCACGTCAGGGAAAGCCTCGCTCGCGAAGTAGGCGTATTCGCGTTCGCGCTGCCTGGTCAGCGGATCGAGTCGCTCGAGCTCGGCGTCGACGAATCCCGGGTGGCACATCACCACGCTTTGCGGCGGCAGGCCGTTGAGGAAGCCCGGAAACAGCCGGTCGAATTCATGCTCGCCGGCGCGGATGAAATTGTAGGCGCCGGCGAACGCCGGATTGGTGCGGATGCCCAGGGCCGCCGCCCGCGCCCGGAATTCGCGGCTGAGCCCATCGAGCAGCAGCGCCTTGCGGTCGGCGAGTCGCCGCGCCACCGACGGCGCCCGTCCGCATTGCCGCACCCAGGCGCGCGGCGCGACCTCCTTGACCATTTCGAGGAGCGGCTCGCGCACCTGCGGAAAAAGCTGCACATGCTGGTGGCCGTCGACGAAGTCCGGCGCGCGGCCGAACGCGGTGACGAACGCCTTGAGCTGGGTCGCGATCTCGATGGCAAGCCGGTCGCGCGAAAGGAGCCGCAGTGTGCCGCGCACCAGCATTTCGGCGAGCGGCAGGAACGAACCGCGGCGCGTCGGGCGGAAGCCCGCGGTCAGAGGCGCGAACGGCGCGGTGAGCGTGACATGCAAGCCGATGGCGAAGCGGCGCGAGCCGGCGCTGAGCGTCTTCAGCGACGCCGCCTCCGCGGCCTGGAAGGCCGGCGCCGCGACCATCACCGAGGTCGCGTTGATGCGGCCGTTCATCAACAGCTCGCGGATCGCCTTGTCGACCGATTCCGAGATACCGTAGTCGTCGGCGCACAGCCAGATCGGCCGCGGCGTGCCATCAGCGGCCACGGTCGAGTCCCCATTTGATGCCGGCTGCAGATCGGCCACGCTCACCCCCAGGCCGCGATTGCCAACAATAACGCTTTCACGCCGATCATGCTTTCACGCAATGCACGGAACTGCGCCAGTCGCCGTCATTCCGCCGCGGCGCGCGGCGTCTCGTCGTGAGGCTTCAGCGCCTGCGCGCCCTGCGCGTTGCGGATGCTGTGCTCGGCGACGAAATAGACCGGGCGCGCTTTGATCTCGGACAGGATCTTGCCGATGTACTCGCCCATGATGCCGATCATGATGAGCTGCACGCCGCCGAGCACCATCAGGCCGACCACCAGCGACGGATAGCCCGGCACGGATTTGCCGCGGAACATCGTCTCCCACAGGATCGAAGCGCCGAACAGCAGCGCCGCTGCGGCGAGCAACAGGCCGAGCAGCGCTGCGAGACGGAGCGGCGCCACCGAGAACGAGGTGACGCCCTCGATCGACAGCCCGATCAATCCCCACAGGCTCCAGGTCGTGGCGCCATGGGCTCGCGGCGCGGGCTCGTAGTCGACGCGGAGCTGGCGGAAGCCGATCCAGCTCGCCAGCCCCTTGAAGAAGCGGTTGCGCTCGGGAAGCTTGCGCAGCGCGTCGGCGGCGCGCGGCGACAGCAGGCGGAAATCGCCGGCGTCTTCAGGAATGGGATGGCGGGCGCTGTAATTGATCAACCGGTAGAACTGCCGAACCATGAAGCGCTTCGACCAGGATTCGTTGACGCGATGGGCCTTCGCGGTGAAGACCACGTCGTAGCCGTCATCGAGCCAGTGACCGACGAGCCTGGGCACCAGCGCCGGCGGATGCTGGCCGTCGCCGTCCATGAACAGCACCGCACCGAAGCGGGCGTGGTCGAGGCCGGCGAGCAGCGCCGCCTCCTTGCCGAAATTGCGCGACAGCGACACCACCTGCACGTCGAGCGCCTCGGCCGGCAGCGCGCTCGCCACGGCAAGGCTGTCGTCGCGGCTGCCGTCGTCGACATAGACCACCTCGGTGGCAAGCCCGCGCTGGGTGCGAAGCTGCCGCGCGATGCCGACCAGTTGATCGTGGAAGCGGGCGAGGCCCGCGCCCTCGTTGTAGACCGGAACGACGATCGACAGGCCCGCGGCGGCCCGCTGCGCGGGGCCGGTGGCAGATCCGGTGGAAGTCGTTGGAGCGGCAGTCATTCGTGCGGTTACCTATGGTGGGCGAGCTATACCGCAACCTCCGGCGGCTGTCGCCGCCGCGCGGTCCGTGCCGATGCCGCAGGGTTACCTCGGATCGACCCGGGATATGGCCGGGTTTCGGCTATGCCGCACCGCCGAAAAGGGCTAAGCGAGGGCCATGGAGTGGCTTTCCCATCTGGGCCATCGGTTGCTCACCGCGTGGCATGAGCGCGCGATTGCGCTGAAGGCGGCGAGCTTCGCCGTGGTCGGGCTGGTGAACTCGGCCGTCGATTTCGGCGTGTTTTCGTTCGCCTATTACTACCTGGCCTTGCCGATCGTCAGCGCCAACATCCTGGCCTGGCTGGTTGCGGTCACCGGCTCCTATGTCATGAATTCTCTGACCACCTTCGCGCGCGAATCGGGCCGCGAGCTGACCTTCAAAGCCTATGCGGGATTTGCGGTTTCTCAGGTAGCCGGGCTCGTTGCCAACACCACCACGGTGCTGATCGCGTCGTATTTCGTCCCGGTGCTGATCGGCAAGGTGCTCGCCATCGGCGCGAGCTTCCTGGTCAACTTCTCGTTGTCGCATTTCCTCGTATTTCGCAAACGGCGGGACGCCGCGCAGGGCGAGCCTTAGCCGCCGGGGGCGCCGGCGCCCACCGATACCGGCCCAGGGTGCCTTTAAACCCACCGTAAAAAGATTAAATTAAGCCGAACCGCCGTAGAGTCGGCGGCAAGACGCCCGACCATGACCGCGACCGCGCCCCGGTACTTCTTCCATCTCATCGGCGACCACGCGTCGTTTCCCGATGACATCGGCTGGCGTTTCAACACGCTTGATGACGCCAAGGCCGAGGCCGCGATGATCGCGCGCGATCTGGCAACCGAGAACAATGTTTTTGCCGATTACGTGGTCTGCGTCGCCGACGACAGCGGTCATACCGTCGCGCTGGTGCCGGTCGAGCCGAGCTGGGATCTGCAATAGCTGACCGAAGCCGTCATCGTTGCGATGCGCTCTGGATTTCTCTCAGGCCGATCTCGCCGGCCTTCTCTATCAACCAACCCTGGACCGATAATCCCGCCGCTAATCCTGGACCGCGTGGGGCCGCGGCATCGAAAGAATCGACGACGCCGCCTTTCGCGCCGGAGCCGGCACAACCTCGACGCAGGCCATGATCACCTGCTTGGTATCCTGGCATGTCGAGCAGCGATCGAGATTGCGCTCGAATCCGTCGGTCACCGCCAATGTGGCGCTGATCAGTTGGACCTGTTGACGCCATTTCAGGCCGAGCCGCTCCTGGATGCAGGCGTCGCAGTAGCTGCGGCCCTTCCGCTCAACCAGGAAATCATTGATCCGTTTGGGGACTGTTCTCACGGACATAGGTTTCCCCGATTTCAGTTCTGCTCGTGTTTCTTTTCGCCCCCGCAATTGTCGCCGTGATGACAGGTCCGTCGCCGGCGCATATTGCGTTGCCACCGTGAACACCGGACGGTGGTATATTACTCCCTTAGTCGCGCATTTAATCCGATGCGCGGCACAAGGGATGTGAGCTAACGCACACTTCGAGCAATCTCCGGGCCAACGCCGTCGGAAATCCACAATCCCACTGCGACGGACGGGTTGCCGCGTTCAAAACGTCGCAGGTCGAGAGGATATTGAGCTTCCAGCAGCTCGAATGCGCCGCGAGAGCTAGCCGGCCAGTCCTTTGACCAGCCGCGCGTAGAGCGGGTTGTCCTGCGCGAACACGTATTCGATCTCGGCCACGGTGATGCTCTGGGCACCGTGCTCACGCATGAAGCAGGCCAGATCGTAGACCGCATTCGGCGGGCAGTGCAGCGTCAGCATGCCGGACGAGGTCGGCCCACCGAACGGCGCGATCACGCCGAAGCGCTCCCTCGCCTGCGCCAGCATGGCATCGTCGCAGCCGGAGAAACGCGTGCGCACCTCGCGATAGGCGCGCGCCCGCGCCTGCGCGGCGATCCGGTCGAGCATGCGGCGGGCCAGCTCGCGCTCGGCGTCGCCCCAGGCCGCGCCGCGCGAGGCGACGAGATTGGCCTGCGAGCGCAGGATCATGCCGTCGTCGATGATCTTCAAACCGTTGGCGGCGAGCGTCGTGCCGGTCGTGGTGATGTCGACGATCAGCTCGGCGGAGCCCGCAGCCGGCGCGCCTTCAGTCGCGCCCGAGCTTTCGACGATGCGGTAGTCGACGATGCCGAGATGCGAGAAGAAATCGCGGGTGAGATTGATGTACTTGGTCGCGACCCGCATCTTGCGGTCGTGGCGCAGCCGGAACGCGGTCGCCACGTCGTCGAGATCGGCCATGCTGCGCACATCGATCCACGCCTGCGGAACGGCGACCACCACGTTGGCGAAGCCGAAGCCGAGCGCCTCGATCATCACCACGCGCCTGTCCATGTCGGGGATGTTTTCGCGCAGCAGGTCTTCGCCGGTGACGCCGAAGTGGATGGCGCCCTGCTTCAGCGCGTCGGCGATCTCGGAGGCCGAGAGATAGGCCACCTCGATGCCGGACACGCCGGCGACCGCGCCGCGATAGTCGCGCGCGCCGCGCGGCTTGACGAGCTTCATGCCGGCGAGCGCGAAGAACTGCTCGGCGTTCTCCTGCAGCCGGCCCTTCGCCGGCACTCCAAGAATCAACGGCGCGCTCATGCGGCGCCTCCACTCGAGGCGACGCGCTCGACCCAGACCGCGAAGCCCACGGCGGGGATCGGCTGCCTGGCGCCGAGCCGTGTCAGCAGCTCGTCATAACGGCCGCCCGCGACCAGCGGGCCGTTCGGCGGCGCTGCCGGATCGTGCAGCTCGAACACAAAGCCGGTGTAGTAGTCGAAGCCGCGGCCGAACGCCGTCGAGAACTTGATGCTGCCGACGTCGATGCCACGCGCCGCGAGAAAGCCAGTGCGGCTCTCGAACAGGTCGAGCGCAGGTCCCAGGCCCACGCCCGCGCCTGAAGCGAGCGCGCGCAGCTCGGTCGCGGCCTCGTCGGGATCGCCGGTCACCGACAGGAATTTCTCGATCAGCTTGCGCGTCTCGGCCGGCAGCGCAGTGGCTGCGCCGATCGCGGCCTGCTCGAGGAAACGCTCGGCGATCTCGCCGACGGTCCGGCCGCCGACCGTGCTGATGCCGGCGATCGACAGAAGGTCCGTCACCAGCGCATGCGCCGCTTTGGGATTCGAGCTGTCGAGCGCCGCGAGAACGCCCTGATACTCAGGCCGCTTCTCGACCGCGCCGAGCGAGAGCACGTCGAGATCGTGCGCGAGCGAGGTCTTGCGGTTGAAGTCCTTCACCAGCCGCCGCTTCCAGGCCGGCGCGAGATCGAGCGCTGCGACCAGCGCCGCGAACAGCCCCACGTCGCCCATGCGGATTTCCGGCTTGGTCATGCCGTAGTGCGCCGTGGCGTCGAGCCCGAGCGCCAGCATCTCGGCGTCGGCCGCGGCCTTGTCGGGCCGGCCGAAGGATTCGATGCCGGCCTGGAAGATCTCCGCCGGCAGCGCGCCACGGTCGCGATAGACCGGGCCGAGATAGCAGAAGCCCTGCGCCGAGCCCGCCTGCGGCGAACCGAGATAATCGCAGGACACCGGAATGGTCAGATCGGGGCGCAGGCAGAGCTCGCGGCCGTCCGCGTCCGCGGTCAGGTACATCCGCTTGCGGATGTCCTCGCCCGAGAGATCGAGAAACGGCTCGGCCGGCTGCAGGATCGGAGGCGCGACGCGTCGATAGCCGGCCCGCTCATAGGCGCCGACCAGCGCTTCGGCCCGTGCATCGGGCTGCGATGAAGTCATGTCCGTCATTCTTCCGGCCGTCCCGCGACGCGTGTTTCCCGCGTTCGGCCGGGGCTTTAGCACGGCCTGTTTAAGGTTTCGACGACAACGCGCCGGCGGGGTTGGCCGCAGCCCGCCAAACCTTTGCACGGTTAACAGCCGCCCCTGCCCCGCGCCTTGACGACCGCAATTGTTATAATGTTACATATCGCCTGGAATGCAGTTGGGGTGTGGGTTTTCGGCCAATGCACTGGTTTCGGGGCCATAGCAGGCTTGGCGGCTGGGTGGCGCTGGTCGCTGTCGCCCTGCAGCTGATCCTGGCCTTCGGCCACGTCCACCGCGACGCCTACGCCCACGCCTCGGAAGTCGCAGCCCTCACGGCGGATGGCTCCGGCAGCAGCCAGCCCGCAAACCCGGCCGCACCCAGCGACCACGACTACTGCGCGGTCTGCGCGGTTCTGAGCCTGCTGTCGGGCGCGCAGGGTGCGAGCGCCCCTGCCCTCCCCGTGCCTATGGCGATCGTGGCCGTTGCCGTCGTCGCCGAGCCTGACACGATCCACGCCGCCGAGCTCCGGCCGGCATTCCAGTCCCGCGCACCACCCCGTTCCTGAACCAGCGCCTTGAAGCCGTTGCCTGCGGATTCCCCGTCCGCGGGTTCGCGTCGGAATAGCCTGTTCAGGAATGCCCCATCATGAAGCCTTCAGTACGAGCCTTCGCGCTCGCGTCTTCTGCCGTTTCCGCTGTGCTGCTGTTGAGTGAAACCGTTCGAGCGCAAGACCAGGGCGGCGGTGCCACCCTGCCCGAGATCAGCGTGACGGCGCCGAGCCCGATCGTGCGGCGGAAGCCGGCGAAGCCCGTCCGCCCCGCCGCTGCCACGCAGCAGGCCGCTGCGCCGGCAGCACCCGCGCCGACGCCGCAGCTGCAGGGCTCGCTGCCGATCGTCAGCGACCAGTTCGCCACCGTGACGGTCGTGTCGCGCGAGGAGATCGCGCGCAGCTCCGGCTCGACGCTCGGCGATCTTCTGTTCAGCAAGCCCGGCATCACCGGCTCGAGCTTCGCGCCGGGCGCCTCGAGCCGCCCGATCGTGCGCGGCCTCGACGTCAACCGCGTCGGCATCGTCGACAACGGCATCGGCGGCGGCGGCGTCTCGGATCTGGGCGAGGACCATTTCGTGCCGGTCGACCCGATCGCCGCGGATCGTGTCGAGGTGATCCGCGGCCCCGCGACGCTGCGCTACGGCTCGCAGTCGATCGGCGGCGTGGTCAGCTCCAGCAACAACCGCATTCCCGAGGCGATGCCGTGTTCGCCCGCCATCGCGATGACCAAAGGCTGCGCGCAGTTCGAAACCCGCACCGCCTGGTCGAGCGCCGACAGTGGCGTCGAAGGCGCGCAGCTCGCCGATGTCGGGCTGGGCAGCTTCGCGTTCCACGGCGACGCCTACGGGCGGAGCGCGCGCGACTACCGCATCCCGAGCTATCCGTATCTCACCGCCTTGGATCCGCTGGCGACGCAGCCCGGCAGCTTCAACGGCCGGCAGCCCAACTCGTCATCGCGCTCCGACGGCGGCTCGGTCGGCGGCTCGTACATCTTCACCGGCGGCTATGTCGGCCTCGCGGTGACGCAGAACGATGCGCTCTATCACATCCCCGGCCAGGACGGCGAAATCCACAACACGCGCATCGATGGCCGCCAGACCAAGGTGACAAGCAAGGGCGAATTCCGGCCGCAGAGCTCGGCAATCGACGCGATCCGCTTCTGGGCCGGCGCCACCGACTACAAGCACGACGAGATCGGCTACGCGGTGGCCGGCGATCCGACCACCGACGGCGTGCGCCAGACCTTCACCAGCAAGGACCAGGAGGGCCGCGTCGAGGTCCAGTTCGCGCCGTTCCGCGCCAACTTCGCGTCGATCGCCACCGCGGTCGGCGTGCAAGGCAGCCATCAGGAGATCACTGCGCCGAGCCCGG
Organism: uncultured Rhodoplanes sp.; assembly: GCA_936924235.1. Taxonomy (GTDB): domain Bacteria; phylum Pseudomonadota; class Alphaproteobacteria; order Rhizobiales; family Xanthobacteraceae; genus Z2-YC6860. The sequence continues at coordinate 23,439 of CAKZHN010000576.1, forward strand.
ACGATCCGACGAGCCCGCTCAATGGCCTGATGGACCCGAACCGCAACACCCACGTCGCGGGTTATATCTTCAACGAATTCCAGTTCAACCCGGCGACCAAGGCGCAGATCGCCGGACGCATCGAGCACGTCAACCTCAGCGGCACGACGCCGTCGATCATTCCCGACACCTTCGCCGACACCACGGCGATCGGGGCGCAGACCCTGCGCAATCTCGACTTCTCGCCGAAGAGCGCCAGCGTGGGGCTGATCCAGAATTTGCCGTGGTACGGCCTCGTCGGCAGCGTCACCGGGCAATACACCGAGCGAGCACCCAGACCCGCGGAGCTGTTCTCGCGCGGCGGCCACGACGCGACCGCCACGTTCGACATCGGCAATCCCAATCTCGGCATCGAGACCGCCAAGTCGGTCGAAGTCGGCTTGCGCAAGCCTACCGGCACATTCCGCTTCGAAGCCACCGGCTACTACACGCGCTTCGACGGCTTCATTTTCCGGAGACTCACCGGCAACACCTGCGACGAGTCCTCGTGCATCGCCGCCAACGATCCGGCCGGACCGCTGGAACTCCGACAGGCGATCTACTCGCAGCGTGATGCGACATTCCGCGGCGGCGAATTCCAGTTCCAGTGGGACGTCCATCCGATGTGGCGCGGCCTCTGGGGCATCGACGGACAGTATGACATCGTCCGCGCCACCTTCACCGACGGCACCAACGTGCCGCGCATTCCACCGCAGCGCGTCGGCGGCGGCGTGTACTTCCGCAGCGCCGAGTGGCTCGCGCGCGTGAGCCTGCTGCACGCGTTTGCACAGAACGACATCGCGCTGATCGGCGAGACCCCGACCGCGGGCTACAACCTGCTCAAGGTCGAGGTCAGCCACACCGAGGTGTTCAAGAACGACAAGTTCGGCCGCAAGGAGGTCACGGTCGGCGTGGTCGGCAACAACCTGCTCAACGAGGACATCCGCAACCACGTGTCCTACACCAAGGACGAGGTGCTGATGCCCGGCGCGGGCGTGCGCGTGTTCGCGAACGTGAAGTATTAACGCGCAATCCGGCGGCTGCATTGCGCCCATCCCGCTCTGGGGAAGGGCTCATCGGGACTTGTTCTATTGCCGCGATGCAGCAAATGGCGTTGCAGTGTCTCGAAATCGGACACTGCAACGGCCAATCCAAGCTGGCCTTTCCCATTCACGATAGGGCTGCCGTAGCACAGTACCGGCGCGTGAAATTTCGCGCCGCAGAATTAGTCTTATCGACGAAAGCTGCGGATTCTAAAGCGAAATCTCTATTAGCTCCGGAGGTGCTCTGATACGAATTTATGTCAATTTACATGCGGCGGTTTGCCCTAGATGGCCCTTCACATCACTGCCATCCAAGCTCTCGACGAGTTTGAAGAACAAACTCCGGAGCGGGCTTCATCCGTTTCGAGTTTCCAAAAGCCGGATGCGCCGAGACTGGATCCGCAAGCTCTGGCGGCATTGCGTGCGCAGGGTGTTGAGCGGCTGAAGGCAAATGCCTTTGCAGACGCGATCGAGCTTCTTTCCCGCGCGCTTGTCGCCGAACCGCAAGACGCGCCGACGCAGTTTCAACTCGGCGTGGCGCTGCAGGGTGCCGGGCTTCACGAACAAGCGTTGAAGTGTTTCGCCGCCGCGCAGAAATCGATGCCGGACGATCCGGCGCCGTTCCTGCATGCCGCGATCGCGTTCATCAATCTCGACAAGCTGAATGACGCGCTGTGGGCCGCGAGCGAGGCCTGCCATCGCGCGCCCCAGCACGCGCAGGCGCATTATGTTTATGGCCAGGCTTGGCTGAGGCTGAACGAACCGGCCAAAGCCGAGCGCGCCCTTGCCGAGGCGGTACGGCTTGCGCCGGCCTGGCCGGACGCCTGGGTCGAATACGGCATTGCCCGCTATCGCCAGGGCGCGATCGAAGATGCCAAGACGGCGATGCGGCAGGCCCTCGTGCATGCGCCCCATCATCCTGCCGCGACCTCCAACCTGGGCGCGTTCATGCGCATCAGCGGCGAGTCGGAAACCGGCGAGGCCCTGCTGCGCGCAAGTCTCGCGCGCGAGCCGGACAATTTCGGCGTGCGGCTGAATCTTGCGGTCGATCTGCTGCAGGACGAGCATGCCGCCGATGCGCTGACACTGCTCGACGAGGTCGCGCCGCCGGCGGAAGCGCGCGCGGCGCAGCATTGGTCGCTGCAGAAGTCGCTGGCGCTGATTCAGCTCGGCCGCGTTGCCGAGGCGAAGGCTCTGCTCGAGGCGCTCGCCGCGCGCGGCCCATTGCCGCCCGAAGCCGTGCCGCTGTGGCACTGGCGCCAAGTGCTCATCGCGCGCGCCGAGAACGATCCTCGACGCGCGCAACACGCCGCGCAGGACATGGAAGCTTCGCTTGGCGCGATGGGGCCGGACGCCGTGCCCGAGCACCGCATCATGGCGCACTACGATCTGGCAAAATTCTGGTCGGGCCACCATGTGCATCCGCGCGCCTTCGCGCA
>CAKZHN010000577.1 GCA_936924235.1 uncultured Rhodoplanes sp.
CCGGGCGCCTCTCGGCGCTCCATCGCGGACCGCGTTGTCGGCGGCCGCACCTTGCTCGGTCATCAAGTGTCGCGATCGACGACGCCGTCAGACGAGCAAGGCATGCCCGGAATACAGGGTCTGAAAGAGAAGAAAAGATTGTTGGCGTTTTCGGTGTGAATTCACTGGGGAATGTGAATCCACTGGGGACAGAGCCAACGCTGCAAATTGCCGAAGCCGCATCAACAAAGGCGGTGTCACTTCCGCGCTTGTCGCGGGGGGACATGGCCCTGCTTCGGCATCGGAGCTCTTACGTAAGATTGACCTTGGCTGCGCGGGGCCCATGGATGCCCGGGTCAAGCCCGGGCATGACAGCGGTGGGTGGGGGACAGCGTGCCAATGCGGTCGGCGGGCAACGATCACGCTCGACGGCGCGATTGTCTTAGCGCAGCTTCACACCGGTCTGTTCGATGATCGTCCCGTAGCGCGCCGCCTCACTGCGGATGCGCTCGGCGAACGCCGCCTGGCTGATCGGCGTGACATCCATGCCGATGTCGCTGAACCGCTTGCGCAGGGCTTCGTCGGCCAGGATCTTCACCGTCTCGGCGTCGAGCCGCGACACGATGGCCTGCGGCGTGCCGGCGGGCACGTAGAGGCTGAGCGTCAGGCCGGCGTCGACGTTGAGACCCACGTCCGTCATGGTGGGCCACGGCGCCTCGGACGTGCGCTCGCGGGTGAGCTGCGCCAGCACCTTGATCTTGCCGTCGTCGACGAGGCCCTTCACCGAGCTGAGCGTGGTCGAGCCCAGCGCCGTGTCACCGGCGGCGAGCCCGTTGGCGAGGCCCGCGCCGCCGCGATAGGGCACATGCAGAAGCTTGATGCCGGCTTCGAGCGCCAGCCACTCGACCGCAAGCTGGTTGATGGTGCCGGTGCCCGGCGTGCTGAAGGCGACGGCGCCGGGCTCGGCCTTGGCCTTGGCGATGACGTCCTTCACCGAATTGAGTCCGCTGCCCGGATGGGTGAGCAGCAGCAGCGGCGCGGTGGCGATGCGGGTGACCGGGATCAGGTCCTTGTAGGGGTCATAGGTCGTCGCCGGCATCAGCGAGGGTACGGTGATGAAGTCGCCGGTGGTGATGAGGATCGTGTAGCCGTCCGGCGCAGCCTTGGTCACGGCGTCGACTCCGAGCGTGCCGCTCGCGCCGGGGCGGTTCTCGATCACCGCCGGCTGGCCGAGCGCCTCCCCGAGCTTCTGGCTGACGAAGCGCGCGCCGATGTCGGTGATGCCGCCGGCCGGGAACGGCACGATGACGCGGATGTTGCGGCTGGGATAGGTCTGGGCCGATGCAGACGTGGCGGGCAGGGCAGAGAGGGCGAGGATTGCAGACAGAAGGACGGTGACAAACCGCATTGCGTGTTTTCCTTGAGCAGACCGGCAGCGAATGGTCCTGCAAAGGAACGTCGGACGCAAGGCGGCACTGCGCCAGGGCCCCGGGCGACGGCCCGGAGCCCACGCGCATTCGCGGCTGCTCCAGCGCAAGCGTACTCCAGCGCGTCGCTACTTCAGCGCAAACACATAGATCGCGCCGCCCTGCGGCACGTCGGGATACTTGCCGGGGAACAGCAGGTCGAAGCGCGACTGCATCTTCGCCGAATCGACGCCCCAGCCGGACTGCACCGCGACGTACTGCTTGCCGTCGACCTGGAACGACACCGGCACCGCGGTGATGCCCGAGACGGTCGGCGCCTCCCACAGGATCTTGCCGGTCTTGGCATCGAAGGCGCGGAACATCCGGTCGTTGGTGCCGCCGGCGAACAGCACGTCGCCGCCGGTCGCCAGCACCGGCCCCCACATGAAGGACGGCATGTTGGTGGTCCAGGCCTTCTTGCCGGTGTCGACGTTCCAGGCCTGCAACTCGCCGACGTGATCGGCGCCGGCGACGATCTTCAGGATGTTCTTGGCAACGCCCATGTAGCGCTCGCCGACCACGTACTTCGGCTGTTCGCCGGTGAGCTCGGTGCAGAGGTTGTCGTTCGCCGGAATGTACAGCAGCCGCGTCTGCGGGCTGAACGCGACCGGCGGCCAGTCCTTGCCGCCCCACAGGCTCGGGCAGAACTCGGCGGTCTTGCCGGTGCCGGGCTTCTTGGTCTCGTCGACGTCGGGCCGGCCGGTCTTCGGATCGAGGCTCTTGAACACGTTCTGCCGCACGTACGGCTGGCCCGCGACGAAGTTGATTTTGTCGGCGGTGCGCTCGAGGTGCCAGAGGTAGCCGCTGCGTGTGACGTTGATCAGGCCCTTCACGGTGCGGCCGTCGCGCTGATAGTCGACGACGATCGGCGGCGAGACCTCGTCCCAGTCCCAGGAGTCGTTCCAATGATACTGGTGATGGCCCTTGATCTTTCCGGTGGCGGCGTCGAGCGCGATCACCGACGAGGTGTAGAGATTGTCGCCCGGCCGCTGATCGCCGAACCACGGCGCGGCGTTGCCGGTGCCCCAGAACGTGAGATTGGTCTCGGGATCGTAGGTGCCGGTCACCCAGATCGAGCCGCCGCCGCGCTTGTAATGGTCGCCGCCGGCGGGCCAGGTCTCGCTGCCGGGCTCGCCCGGCGCGGGCACCGTGTAGGTCTTCCACACCTCCTTGCCGGTCTCGGCGTCCAGCGCCGCGACGAAGCCGCGCACGCCGAGCTCGCCGCCCGATGCGCCGAGGATCACCTTGCCGTCCGCGATCAGCGGCGCGAGCGACATGTAGTAGGCCTTCTTGTAGTCGTCGACCTTGGCGGTCCAGACCGGCTTGCCGGTCTTGGCGTCGAGCGCGACCAGCACGCAGTCGGCCGAGGCGAAGTAGACCTTGTCGCCATAGAGCGCGACGCCACGGCTGGTCGGATGCAGATTGACCAGGTCCTCGGGCAGCGGCCGCTTGAAGCGCCACAGCAGAGTGCCGGTCTTGGCCTCGATCGCGATCACCTGATTGCCCGGCGTGGCGACGAACATCACGCCGTTGTTGACGATCGGCGGCGCCTGATGCCCCTCGACCTGGCCGGTCGCCATGCTCCAGACCGGCTGCAGGCGCGACGCATTGTCGGGCGTGATCTCCTTCAGCGGGCTGAAGCCAAAACCGTCATAGGTGCGGCGGAACAGGAGCCAGTTGGCGTCCTCGGGCTTCTTCAGCCGCTCGGCGGTGACGGGCGCGTATTTTTGCAGGATCTCCGGCGTCGGTCCGGGCACCGGCGTGTTCGATTGCGGCGCGACGGTCTGCTGCGCGCAGGCCAATGAGACGCTTGCTGCGACGAGGGCTATGGCGGAGACGCTTCGCAGGAATCCTTGCAGGAATCCTGGCAGGAATCGCGGACGCACGACCATGGTCATTCCTCCCCAGTTTTTGCCTCGCTACGCGAGTGCATTTGATTTGCGGTTCGTAAGTCAAACTCCGCCGTCATGCCCGGCCTTGTGCCGGGCATCCACGCCTTGCTGCAAAGTAAGGCGTGGATGGCCGGGACAAGCCCGGCCATGACGTGGCTAGTTCAGCGAACTCCTCCTCAGCACATTTTCAGGTCGGCACGATGCCGACGCGTCCGGTGAAAGGTTTCGCCACGGCCAGGTTGCCGTCCACGATCTTGAGCGGCAGCGCCGCGAGCGCCCGCGGCGTCGGGCCATCGAGCACGGCGGCCGCCTCGCGCGGGTTGTAGTGCGAGTAGTGGCAGGAGCATTCGAAGATCTTCTGGTCCGGCACCCACACGCTGACCTCGCAGCCCGCGTGCGGGCAGATCGCCGAATAGCCGACGATGCCGTCGGCCGAGCGCTCCCGGGTGACGTCGTCGAGCGTCGCTGGATCGAGCCGCAGCAGCAGCACCTTGTTCAAGCGGGAGCCCTTGCGGATCACATGGCCCGAGGCGTCGTACGGCCACACGATGACCGGCGGGCCGCCGAGCGGAATATCCGCGGGCTTGAGCGGCGTGACCTTCTCGCTGTCGTCGCCGGCTTGCGCCACGAAGAGATCGCCCTCCTTGGGGCGCTCGCTGTCGGGCTCGGCCGCAGCAGGGCCGGGCAGGACGGAGACGGCGCCGACGGCCGACAGGGCCGCGAGCACATCGCGCCTCGTCGCGCGATCGTTCGTCGCGCCGTCGTGTTCGACCTCGCTCATGTGCCGCCCCGATGAGCCGTCCAACGGAGCAGCAGTCTAGCGCCGGTGGCGGCCGGGGTCATG
>CAKZHN010000578.1 GCA_936924235.1 uncultured Rhodoplanes sp.
ACCTGGTTCGGCGACTGGGTGCTCGACGACCAGCCGGTGTGGGTCAAGACCGCGCACGGCCCGGTGCTGTCGATTCCGTACAGCGCCGAGATCAACGACATCACCATGATGGTATCGCACCATCACGAGTCCGACGTGCTGTTCAATCGCACGAAAGACGCGTTCGACCGGCTTTATCTCGAGAGCAAGGAGTCGACACGGATTCTCGCGATCGGCGTGCACCCGTATGTCACCGGCCAGGCGCACCGCATCAAGTATTTCGAGCAGCTCTACGCCTACATCAACAAGCATCCGGGCGTGGTGCATTGGACCGGCCAGCAGATCCATGACTGGTACGTGAAGCAGGTCCCGAAGCCGGACTGAGCAACGGCCAACATCATCGAGAGGAGGACACGGGCTGTGAAGGCACTCTGGCTTGCGGTTGCATCGTTGATTGCTGTTTCGGCGCCGGACGCGCAGGCGCAATCGGACTATCCCAACAAGACTGTCCGTCTCGTCGTCGATTCGGCTGCCGGCAGCGCCAATGATTCCACGTCGCGAGTCCTCGCCGACAAGCTCAGCCAGATGTGGGGCCAGCCGGTGGTGACGCTGAACCAGCCCGGCGCGGGCGGCGGCATCGCGGCGCGGGTCGCGTCGCAGTCGCCGAACGACGGCACCACGCTCTATCTGCCGTCGACCTCGACCTTCCTGGCGCTGCCCGGAGGCCTTGGCGTCGCGCCCAACATGCCGGTCGAGCTGCCACGCGACTTCACCTCGATCGGCTTCGTGCTGCAGCAGCCGATCTTCATCGGCGCCTCGCACAAGTCCGGCATCACCAGCCTGCCGCAGCTGATCGAGTTGGCGAAGCAGAAGCCGAACGAGATCACCTAGGCGGCGACCGGCCGCGGCCGGCTCACGCATCTGACCATGGAGCTGTTGCAGGCGCGCACCGGTATCAAGCTGCAGCTCGTGCCCTATGCCGGCGGACCGGCGCAGGCGATGAACGATGTCATGAGCAACCGGGTGAATCTGGTGCTCGATGCCTATGCGGGGCTCGCAGCGGCGCTGCGCGGCGACCTCATCAAAGGCCTCGCTGACACCTCACTGGAGCGGCTGCCCGGCTTCGAGAACCTGCCGACGGTCGCCGAGACGGTCCCGGACTTCTTCGTCGGCGCCTGGACCGTGATGCTGGCGCCCGTCGGCACGCCGGACCCGATCGTGCGGAAAGTCAGCGCCGATCTCTGGACCGCAGTCAACGATCCCGAGGTGAAGAGCAAGTTCCAGGCGAACGGCGCCTTCGTGAGGCACATGACGCCGGAGCAGGTAACCGCCTTCGTGCAGTCCGAGCAGAAGACCTGGCGGCCGATTCTGGAACAAGTGGCGCGCGAGACGCCGAAGTAGGTTACGGAAACAACCTCCACTTCGCCTCTTCGGCCGCCTGCTCCATGGTCGTGAACACCGCGCCGTCGGCCTCCATCTTGTCGACCAGCCATTCCAGCGCGGCCATGCGCTGGCCGCGGCCGATGACGAACGGATGCATCGTCAAAGTCAGCACGCCCCAGTCGACCGTGCGGCGCATATAGAGAAACTCGTCGTACCAGCTCTGCATCACGGCGCGCGGCGGCTGCATGCTCGCCAGCACGGTCTGCGGCGTGCGCACGAACTCGAAATGCGGATAGTCGTCGAGCGACCAGGAGATCGGCATCTCGATCAGGTTCGTGGGTTCGCCGAACCGGAAGGGCCTGCCGAGCTCGGCGACATCGCCGCGCCGGGCCCGATACGGGATGTAGTCGGCGCCCATCAGGCTCGTGTCGTAGACGAAGCCGTGCTTGATCAGGAGATCGATGGTGTGCTCGCTCAGGTCCCAGGATGGCGAGCGGTAGCCGCGTGCGGTGTGGCCGGTGAGCGAACGGATGTTCTCATTCGCCCGGATGAGGTCGGCCTCCTCCTCGTCGCGGGTCTGGTTGGCCGGCGGGATATGCGCCCAGGAGTGATGGCCGATCTCGTGGCCGGCTTCGGCTACCGCCGCGCTCTCCTTGGGCCAGCTCTCGATGGTGAAGCCCGGCACAAACCAGGTCGCCTTGATGTTGCGGTCCTTGAGGAATTTCAGGATCCGGCCCGACGCCATGGCGCCGAACTCGCCGCGCGACAGCGGCGTCGGCGTGGTCATGCCGCGGGCGATGAAGCCGGACTGGGTGTCGAAATCGAAGGTGAGGCAGACGATGTGTCGGGGCATGATTTCTCGTGGACAGATTCGGGCGTGAAACGAGTATAACACCCCGCATGACGATCCATACCGTGGGCATCATCCTCAACGGCGCGACCGGGCGCATCTGCTCGACCCAGCATGTCGCCAATGCGCTGGCGCCGATCCGTGACGAGGGCGGATTGCCGGCCGGCAACGACCGCATCGTGCCGCGGCTGATGCTCGCCGGGCGCAACGCCGGGAAGCTCGCCGAGATCGCCAAGCGTTACGGCGCGGAATGGACCACCGATCTCGACAAGGTTTTGGCCGACCCGAACTTCACGGTGTTCTTCGACGCCGCCGCCACCTCGCAGCGCCAGGGCGTGCTGGAGAAGGCGATCGCGGCTGGCAAGAACGTCTATTCCGAGAAGCCCGTGGCGCTCACGGTCGACAAGGGACTCGAGCTTCTGCGCGCCATGAAGGCGCGCGGGCTGAAGCACGGCGCGGTCGAGGACAAGCTCGGGCTGCCTGGCCTGCAGAAGCTCGCGCGGCTCGCGGCGATTAATTTCTTCGGCCGCGTCACCGGCTTCCGGATCGATTTCGGCTGGTGGGTGTTCGACGGCACCGAGGTGCCGTGCCAGCGGCCGAGCTGGAACTACCGCAAGACGGACGGCGGCGGGCTCATCCTCGATATGTATCCGCACTGGCGCTACGTAATCGAGAACACGCTTGGCCCGATGCGCCGCTGCATCACTTCGCTGTCGACCGCGACGCCCGAGCGGATCGACGAGCAGGGCGCGCGCTACGGGGTCGACGTCGAGGACCAGGCCGCGACCTTGATCGAGCTGGAGAACGGCGCGACCGGGACGATCCTGGCGTCCTGGGCCACACGGGTGCGGCGCGACGATCTGCTGACTTTCCAGATCGACGGCACCAAGGCTTCGGCCGTGGCCGGCCTGCACCGCTGCTGGACCGTCACCAACGCCCAGACGCCGCGGACCGCGCATTTCTCCATCGCCACCGACCTCAACATCGACTACCGCGCCAACTGGCAGGAGGTCGACGAGCCGGAGCCGTTCAAGAACCCCTATCGCATCGGCTGGGAGAATTTCCTGCGCCATGTCGTGACCGGCGCGCCGATGCAGGCGGATTTCGCCGCGGGCATCCGCGACGTGCAGTTCGCCGAAGCTTGTTATCGCAGCGTCAAGGACGGAACATGGGTGGGACTCGCCGCGCTTTCGTAACAGGCACTTCGGCAGGATTGGGCCGCGCCATCGCGGTGGCGTTGGCGCGGGAGGGCTATGACCTCGCGCTCACTGAATTGAGCACCGACGCGCTCAAGGACACGCTGGCCGATCCGGCGCTCGCCAACCGCAAGGCGGTGCCGATCGCGCTCGATCTGCGCTCGCAGGACAGCATCAAGGCGGCGTTCGAGAAGGCCACAAAGGAACTCGGCGACATCGACTTGCTGGTGAACAACGCCGGTCGCGCACTGCTCAAGCCCGTGACGGACGTCACCGAGGCCGAATGGGACGACGTGATCGACACCAATCTCAAGGGCGCGTTCTTCCTCTCGCAGCTGTTTGGCCGCGCCTGCATCGCCAAGAACCGCCCGGGCGTGATCGTCAGCATGGCGTCGACCCACGGCATGACCGGCATCGCCGGGCGCTCGGTCTACGGCATCTCGAAAGCCGGGCTCATCAACATGACGCGAATGCTGGCGATCGAATGGGCCGACAACAACATCCGGGTCAATGCGATCGCGCCGACCACGGTGATGACGGAGTCGCGCCAGCAGCTGTTGGCCGACCCGGAGAAACGCGCCGCGGCTCTGGCGCGGATTCCGTCGAGGCGGTTTGCCACGCCGGAGGAGATCGCGGCGGCTGTGGTGTATCTCGCAAGTCCCGGCGCCGCGTCGGTGACCGGGCATACGCTGCCGGTCGACGGCGGGCTGACGGCGATTTGATCCCGACAAACCATCAGCATCGGTGATTGTGCTCCTGGGTCCCCGCTTTCGCGGGACGAAAGGAGCAAGGTGCCGCTTCCGCGAATCTAAGAGAAAGGAAAACGTCTCTTCGTCCCCGCGCAAGCGGGGACCCAGGGCTACATCGGGATTCGTTGTGATAGAGGCGAGAATTACGCCGCCTGCCCCTGCGCGTCCGCCGCGGCCTTCACCTCGGCCAGCTGCGTGAAACTGTTCACGTGGGCGAGGTTCCAGGCATGCGCATAGAACGTGTGCGCGGTGCCGGCGAGCAGCTCGCGGTCGCCGAGGAACGTGTAGAGCTCGGCGAAGCTCTTCACCTCGTGGGCCGACACGCGCTTGAGCAGATGCATCGGCGTGAGATCCTTGGGATGCGAAAGCCCCGCGGCGCCGATCAGCTCCGACAGCGCCTCCAGCGTGTTGTCGTGGAAGCGCCGCACGCGTTCCGCTTTGTCCGGCACCACCAGGGCGTTCTGGCGCAGCGGGTTCTGCGTCGCGACGCCCGAGGGGCAACGGTCGGTGTGGCAGGACTGCGCCTGCACGCAGCCCAGCGCGAACATGAAGCCGCGCGCGGCGTTGCACCAGTCGGCGCCGAGCGCCAGCACGCGCGCCATGTCGAAGCCGGTGACGATGCGGCCGGCGACGCCGAGCCGGATGGTGTCGCGCAGGCCCGCGCCGACCAGGCAGTTGTGCGCGAACATCAGCCCGTCGCGCATCGGCGTGCCGATGTGGTCGACGAACTCAAGCGGCGCAGCGCCGGTGCCGCCCTCCTTGCCGTCGATGACGATGAAGTCCGGCTTGATGCCGGTCTGCAGCATCGCCTTGCAGATGCCCATGAACTCCCACGGGTGGCCGATGCAGAGCTTGAAGCCGACCGGCTTGCCGTTCGACAGCTCGCGCAACTTGGCGATGAACTGCACCATCTCGAGCGGCGTCGAGAACGCCGAATGCCGCGCCGGCGACACGCAGTCGACGCCGACCGGCACCCCGCGCGCGTCGGAGATTTCCGCCGTCACCTTGGGCCCCGGCAGCACGCCGCCGTGGCCGGGCTTGGCGCCCTGCGACAGCTTGATCTCGATCATCTTCACCTGCGTATCGGCAGCCTGCCTGGCGAAGTCCTCGGCGCAGAACGTGCCGTCGGCGTTGCGGCAGCCGAAATAGCCCGAGCCGAGCTCCCAGATGATGTCGCCGCCAAACTCCTTGTGATAGCGGCTGTAGCCGCCCTCGCCGGTGTCATGGGCGAAGTTGCCGAGCTTGGCGCCTTTGTTGAGTGCGCGGATGGCGTTGGCGCTGAGCGCGCCGAAGCTCATCGCCGAGACGTTGAACATCGACAGCGAGTACGGCTGCTTGCAATCCGGACCGCCGACCGTGACGCGGAAGTCGTGCTGCGTCGGCGGGATCGGCACCAGCGAATGGTTGATCCATTCGAACTGATTGCCATAGACGTCCTGTTGGGTGCCGAACGGCCGCTTGTCGAGCTGGCCCTTGGCGCGCTGATAGACGATGGCGCGCTTGTTGCGGTTGAACGGCGTGCCGTCGGTGTCGCTTTCCAGGAAGTACTGGCGGATCTCCGGCCGGACCTTCTCCAGCAGGAAGCGGAGATTGGCCATGATCGGATAGTTGCGGCGCAGGCTGTGCTTGGTCTGCACCAAGTCGATGACGCCGATCAGGACCAGCACGGCGCAGACCGCGAACGGGACGACGAAGAGATCGCTTGCAAAGATCAGCAGGCCGAACAGCACCGTGCCGACGAGACTCGCCACCAGCGCGACATACCGCATGCCATCCCTCCCGCAGCTTCTGGGACGGCAATGGTAGGGCAGTCCCGTGACCAATCAATGTCACGGGACCGTCACCATCTCGTTACATGGGGTGGCCGGAGCGAGCGTGCGCTGCAGCGGAGCCTGTTGTCTGCGGCGGATTCGATGCGGTGACCTGCGGATAGGCCAGGCTGTAGGCCAGCCCGCCGGCCACGATCAGCACCATAAAACCCACCACGACCCATAATTTGGTGTCGTTGCGCGGCTCCTCCGGAGCACGATGAGGATCGGTCATTGGCAACCTCCCGTCTGGGAGGTTAATCCACAGCCCGGCGCATCGGTTTCACGTGGGGGTCGCCTGGATGGCTGGCCAGACCGCGGCATTGAGCACCGTTGCCACCACAATATTGCCAACGTGCGCGATCTGCCGGATCCGCGCCGCCGAGGAGTCCCATGGCCCGGCCGCTGGGCGGCGCCGGCGCCGCGCTACGCGGCCGCGGACTTCCCGATCGCGGCGTTGACGCGCGGCAGCACCTGTTCGGCCATCAGCTCCATCGAGCGCTTGCCGAGCGCGGGATCGGCCCAGTCCATGCCGGCATAGACGATCTCGCCGAAGTCGCCGATCTCTTCGCGCAAGGCGAGGATCTGGTCGACCACCTTGTTGACGCTGCCGTGGATCACGCAGTTGTCGAGCACGTAGTCGAGCGTGATCTCGTCGTCGGGCTGCTCTTTGTGGCTCTTGAACACGTAAGTGCGCTTGCCGCGCTTCATCTTGTACAGCATCTGCGACCAGTAGAACTCGTACGGATTGCCGGCACCGCTGCGGCCATAGCGCTCCGCGGTCTTGTCGTCGTCGGCAACGAAGATGGTGCGCGCCACGCGCCAGTCCTTGACGTCGGACTTCTGGCCGACCTCGGCCTTGCCCTTGGTGTAGTTCTCCCAGTGCGAGCGCAGATGCTTCGACAGCAGGAAGTTCGCCGACAGCGGATGGAAGTCGCGCTTGCCCATCAGCATCACGCCCGGCGAGAACGGCGCCACCACGGTGCCGACGATCTCGGGCCGCGGCTGCTGGTACGGCTTGCCGAGGAAGCCCACGCCGATCTCCAGCGCCTGGGTGCGCGAGGTCGAGACCTTGAAGCGGTTGTCCGGAAAGTCGATGTCGTAGGGCGGCTCGCGCTCCCAGATCGCAAGGATGACGTCGATCGCCTCGGCGAACATCTTGTTGCGGTCCTGCTCCAGGATGCCGAGCGCCTCGGCGTCCGACGTCAGCGCGCCGGGGCTGACGCCGAAGATGAAGCGGCCCTTGGACAGATGATCGAACATCGCGGCGTGCTGGGCGACCAGCACCGGATGCATGTGCGAGAGATTGCTGGTGCCGGTCGCGAGCTTGATGGTCTTCGTGTCGGAAATGAGCGACGCGTTGAAGATCATGCTGTTGGTGATGTTCTCGGCCTTGTCGGTGAGATGCTCACCCATGAAGGCGTCGTAGAAGCCGAGCTTGTCGGCGAGGATGATGGCCTCACGGTCTTCCTGGAGGGTCTCGGCCCAGGAGCGATTGATCGGGTGCACCGGCATCGTGAAATAACCCAGTCTCATTCTCGATCTCCGCTCCCTCGATATTCGCTGCCGGGTCCGCTAGGGTGGGCACCGGCCCAGGCTTCCTCTGGTGTCTTAGCCTGAAACCATTCCCACCGCCATCCAAGAGCCCATTCCCGTGTCATTGACCCGCGTTGCAACCGCTGCTGCCCTGCTCCTTCTCACCGGCTCGGCCCATGCCGAAGACCTGATCCGGCTGAACACCTTCCCGACCGCCCGCTCGCTGCCGTTCTTCGTCGGCGTTGAGAAAGGCTTGTTCGCCAAGCAGGGCATCAAGCTGGAGTTCGAGTTCACCGAGAGTTCCAAGGCGCAGCGCGAAGGCCTCGCGGCCGGCAAGTTCGAGGTGGTTCATTCCGCGGTCGACAACGCACTCGCGATGATCGAGGTCGCCAAGGTCGACGTGGTGATCGTGTCGGGCGGCGACGGCGGCACCAACGAGTTCATCGTCGGCAAGGGGCTCAATTCTTATGCAGACGTGCGCGGCAAGGCTCTGGTCACCGACGCGCCGAACACCGCCTATGCGCTGCAGGCGAAGAAAATTCTCCTCAAGCAGGGTTTGAAAGACGGCGTCGACTACCGCATCAACGCAGTCGGCAGCGGACCGAACCGGCTCAAGGCCATGCTCGAAGGCGGCGACAACGCCGCGGCGATCATGAACCTGCCGTTCTCGGCGCAGGCGATCGAGGCCGGCATGAAGAGCCTCGGCCGCACCGTGGATCTGCTCGGGCCCTACCAGGCCGGCGGCGCGTTCGTTCTCCGCTCCTGGGCCAAACAGCATCCCGACATGCTGGAGCGCTATCTCGCGGGCTACATTTCGTCGCTGCGCTGGGTGCTCGACAAGTCGCACCGCGAGGAGGCGATTGCGCTGCTGATGAGCAAACGCAATCTCACGCGCTCGCTCGCCGAGCGCAGCTACGACCTGATGATCGAGCCGGGCTTCGGCTTCAATCCGGACGCCAAGCTCAGCACCGAGGGCTTCGACAATGTGCTGAAGCTCCGGCAAGAGGTCGAGGGCGGGCCGGCGCCGGATCCGGCGAAGTATCTTGACCTCACCTACTACGACCGTGCCTTGAAACGGCTCGCACAATAACAATCACTCTGGAAACGCGCCCATGCTGAAACGCTCGTCCGACAACCGCCTCAACGGCGCGCAGGTCATCGTCGACTACCTGATCCGCGAGAAGGTGCCCTACGCCTTCGGCCTGTGCGGCCACGGCAATATCCAGTTCATCGACGCGCTGCACGAGCGGCAGAGCGACATCAAGACCATCTCGGTGCATCACGAGAGCGTCTGCGGCTTCATGGCCGACGCGTACTACCGGGTGAAGGGCCAGCCGGTCGCAACGTTCACGTCGTGCGGGCCGGGCTCGGCCAACCTGCCGATTGCATTGGCGGGCGCCTATCTCGATTCCATTCCATTCCTCGCCGTCACCGGCAACGTGCCGACCTCGCAGTTCAACCGCGGTGCGTTCCAGGAGATGTACCGGCAGGGCGCCGCCGACTTTCCCTCCACGGTGCGCAGCATCTGCAAGCGTGTGTTCCAGCCCACGAGGGGCGAGCAGGTGCCGCAGGCGATCCGGCAGGCGTGGAAGACCATGGTGACGGGGCGGCCTGGGCCGGTGGTGCTCGACGTGCCGTTCGATGTGTTTCTGGAGTCCGCGGCCGAAGAGACGCCGAAGCCGGAGGAGTGGAGCGCCAACATCTCGTCGCGCTGCGGCGCCGATCCCGACGGCGTGAAGAAGGCCGTCGACATGCTGCTCAAGGCTGAGCGGCCGGTGATTCTGGCCGGCCAGGCCTTGAAGCTGAGCGGCGCGGCACCTGAGCTGCTGGCGCTCGCCGAGAGGCTGCAAATCCCGGTCGGGCATTCGATGAACGGCATCGGCGCGATCGACACGCACCATCCGCTGTCGCTCGGCCTGGTGTCGCGCGGCGGCGCGCTTCAGGCGAACGGCGCGACCCGGCAGGCGGATGTCCTGCTGTCGCTGGGTGCGCGGTTCGACGACCGCACCTCGAGCTCGTGGATCCCCGGCTACTCGTTCACCATCCCGCCGACCCAGCTGATCCACGTCGACATCGATCCTGACGAGATCGGCCGCAACTATCCGGTCGCGCTTGGGCTGATGGCCGACCTGCGTACGTTCCTGCGGCAGGTGCTGGCCGAGCTCGAGACACGCAAGGGCGTGGCCGATGTCGCCGCGTCGCGGAAGAAGTGGCTCGCGACGATCGACGGCATGCGCCAGGAGTGGAACAGGTTCATCGCGCCGGGCTTCGTCGACGAATCGACGCCGATCCATCCGCAGCGCGCCGCCCATGAGATCGACAAGGCGCTGCCCGATGACGCCATCATGGTCAGCGACATCGGCGTGCATCACAACTGGCTGCTGCAGTTCTGCAAGCCGAAACGGCCTGACAGCTTCATCGGCACCATGGGCTTCGGCGCCATGGGCTTCGGCGTCGCGGGCGTGCTCGGCGCGAAGCTCGCGGCGCCGGACCGGCCGTGCGTATCGGTGTGCGGCGACGGCGCGTTCTTCATGCACGCCAACGTGCTCGGCACCGCGGTCGAATACGATCTGCCGGTCGTGTGGGTGGTGTGGAACAACTACGCCTATGCGTCGATCCGCGGGCTGCAGCGCGGCTATCTCGACGGCCGCGAGCTCGCCACCGACTTCAAGGATCCGCACACCGGCAAGCCGTACAATCCGGACTTCGCCGCGATGGCGCGCTCGGCCGGTGTCGAGGGCGTGCGCGTCGACCGCGCCGCCGATATCGGCGAGGCGGTCCGCAAGGGCATCGCCGCCAACAAGCCGTACCTGATCGACGTGAATATCAACGCCGACCAGAACCCGGGCGGCGCGGGCGTCTGGGAGCTACCAGGGCTTGGCGTCAGCAAGGTCGCGATCGGCGGGCGGTATCAGCCATAAGAAATTTGCCGGTGTTTCGCCCTCAGCTTCGGCATACACTGCCGTCATGGCTGGGCTTGTCCCGGCCATCCACGCCTTGCTTTAGATCATAGCAATCAAGAAAGACGTGGATGCCCGGGACAAGCCCGGGCATGACGAACTTCGAGAGCACTGCGGGAGGATGGGAATGTCAGTGAAGATTCCGGAAGAATCCAAAAACTTCAAACTGCTCGGGCACGATGCGTCGGCCGCCTGGGGCGGCGGCTCGATCGTCGAGATCCACAAAGGCTTCGCCTATGTGGGCGCTGTGGGCAGCGCGAGCTACAACGGCCCCGAAGGCTTCACGGTCCATGACGTGCGCGATCCAAGGAAACCGCGCAAGGTCGCCGAGGTGAAGTCGCCGCCCGGCGTGCACTCGCACAAGCTGCGCGTGGTCGACGGCGATTTCCTCTACGTGAATTCCGAGCGGCTCGGCGGCGACGCCGGGCGCAACGCGCGCACCGGGCTGTTCATCTTCGACATCTCCAAGGGCGGCGAGCCCAAGCAAGTGGGCTTCTACGACCTGCCGGGCACCGGCCCGCATCGTTTCGGCGTCGACAACAAGCGCAAGCTCGCGATGCTGCCGAACAACGCGCCGGGCTGGAACGGCCGCGTGATCTGGACGCTGGACATCTCCAATCCGCTGAAGCCCGAAGTCATCAGCCAGTTCGGCCTGCCGTGGATGAAGGCGACCGACGGCGACGGCGACTTCGGTGCGGCGGCGCCGCACGAGGAGGCTGTGACCTTGCACGGCCCGCCCACGATCCGCGGCAACCGCATGTACTGCGCCTGGTGGGGCGGCGGCATCTCCGTCATCGATTGCTCCGACCTGAGCAACATGAAACTCGTCGGGCATCTGTCGTGGGCGCCGCCCTTCCCGGGCTCGAACCACACTTGCTGGCCGCTCGGCGACCGGCCGTATCTCATCTGCACCGACGAGGCGCGCGCCAAGCAGAAATACTGGGACGCGCAGTTCATGTGGGTGATCGACGCGCGCAAGGAGGACAAGCTCGTGCCGATCGCGACCTTCATGCCGGACCGCGAAAAGTACTACGACCGGCCGGGCCGCTACGGCGCGCACAACGTGCTGGAGCACATGCCGGCCGACGGGCCGTGGAAGGACATCGTGTTCCTGACCTATTTCAACGCGGGCCTGCGCGCGGTGAATGTCAGCGATCCGTTCCATCCGAAGGAGGTCGGCTGCTTCGTGCCGGCGCTGGAAGGCGACCGGCCCGCGGTCCAGTCGAACGACATCGGCACGGACGAGCACGGGCGGCTGTATCTGATCGACCGCGCCGGCGCCGGTATGCATATTCTCGAGTACACGGGCTGATGCGGCCTCGTGTCCCGGGCGCAGCGCAGCACGAAGTGGTGCGCTGCAGACCCGGGACCCAGCTTTCTTTCTGATGATGCAAACCGGGGTCCCGGATCGCGCTGGTGCCATGCGCTCGC
Source organism: uncultured Rhodoplanes sp. (assembly GCA_936924235.1). Classification (GTDB taxonomy): domain Bacteria; phylum Pseudomonadota; class Alphaproteobacteria; order Rhizobiales; family Xanthobacteraceae; genus Z2-YC6860. The sequence continues at coordinate 11,893 of CAKZHN010000578.1, forward strand.
TTGTCCGGGACACGGGTGGATAGAGCACGGACAAATCAAAATGGACCTCGGCCTGAAAGACCGCGTCGCGATCGTCACCGGCGGCAATCGCGGCATCGGCTATGCGATCTCCTCCGAACTGTTGAAGGAAGGCGCGCATGTCATCGTCGCGAGCCTCGATCCCAAGCGCAACGCAGACGCCATCGCGAAGCTCAAGAGCCAGTCGAACGGCCGCGTCGTCGGCATCCCGACCGATCTCAATGACGTCGCGGCTGTCGAGAATCTTTTTCAGAAGACCCTCGCCGAGTTCGGCCGGCTCGACATCCTGATCAACAACGCCACCAACGTCGTTCAGGGCAGCTTCTTCGCCATGACCGAGGAGCACTGGGACAGCGCCTTCGACAACAAGCTGCGCGGCACGGTGCGCTGCATCCGCCTTGCCGTCCCACACATGCGCGAGCGCAAATGGGGCCGCATCGTCAACATCTCCGGCGGCGCAGCCTGGACGCCGCAGCTCGGCGCCATTACGACCGGAATTAACAACGCCGCCGTGCAGAATTTGACCGTGGCGCTGGCGAACGAGTTGGGCAAGGACGGCATCCTGGTCAACGCCATCGTGCCCACTGCGGTGCGCACCGAGCGCCACGACCAAAACATCCGCGACGCCATGGCCAAGACCGGCCAGTCCGAGGCCGAGGTGCTGAAGCCCCGCGTCGCCAAGATCCCGCTCGGCCGTATGGGGACACCGCAGGAAATCGCGGCGGTGGCCGCATTTTTGTCCTCCGACCGCGCAAGTTTCGTTAACGGCAGCGCCTGGGCGGTCGACGGCGGCGTTTCGGCACGGCTCTAGTTTCGTGTAAGAACAACGAGGGGGCGTACTGGCTGGCTTGTGTAACTGGAGGAAGTGGTGCTGCGAAGGCTGATGCTCAAGAAACTGACGGCGCTGGTGGCCGGTGCCTTGACTGCGATTGTCCTTTCGAGCGTCGCGCCGGCGTCCGAATACCCGGCCCGGCCCGTGACCATCGTGGTCGCATTCACGCCCGGCGGTCCGAGCGACGTTCTGTCGCGGATCATCGGCCGCAGGCTTCAGGATGTCCTGCATCAGCCGTTCATCGTCGAGAACCGCCCCGGCGCCGGCGGCAACATCGCGGCCGAGCAGGTCAAGAACGCCGATCCCGACGGCTACACGCTGCTGATGGGCAACAACAGCATCCTCGCCACCAACGCGGCGCTCTACCGGAAGCTGAGCTACGACGCCCAGAAGGATTTCACGCCGATCAGCCTGGTCGGCACCCAGCCCAACATCCTGGTGGTCAATCCGAGCGTTCCGGCCAACTCGATGGCCGAGCTGATCGCGCTCGCCAAGGCGAGCCCGGGCGCGCTGAACTTCGCCTCGTCGGGCCACGGCGCCGCCGCGCATCTCGCCGGTGAGCTGTTCAAGACCGAGGCCAAGATCAACATCGTGCACGTCGCCTACAAGGGCGCGGCGCCGGCGCTGCAGGACGTCATCGCCGGCCATGTGCAGATGATGTTTGCGACCGCGGCCTCCGTCATCGGCCTGATCAAGAACGAGAAGGTGCGCGCGCTCGCCGTGACCACGATGAAGCGCACCGCGCTGCTGCCCGACCTGCCGACGGTCGACGAGCTCGGTCTCAAGGGCTTCGATGCCACCACCTGGCACGGCCTCGTGGCGCCGGCCGGCACGCCGAAGGAGATCATCGAGACGCTCAACATCGCCGTCACCGAGGCGCTGAAGGATCCGGCGACGCAGAAGCAGCTGCTCGATCTCGGCGTCGATGTGATCGGCAGCTCGCCGAAGGAGTTCGAGGATTACATCAAGGCCGAGATCCCGAAGTGGACCGCGGTGGTGAAGGCCTCGGGCGCGCAGATCGATTGATGGTGGAGGCCGTTCCCGACTACGCCCCACTGTGCGCGGCGCCGGACCGCAGCCCGCGCGGTCCGCGGACGCCGTTTCCCGCGCTCTCGTGCGACACGCACGCCCACATCGTCGGACCGGCGACGCGCTTTCCTTACGTAAAGGAGCGCATCTACACACCGCCGGACTCGACCACTGACGACTACAGGAAGCTCCTTGCCGCGCTCGGCGTCGAGCGCGCCGTACTGGTGCAGCCGAGCGTCTACGGCGCCGACAACGCCGCGATGCTGGATGCGATGCGGTCCTTCGGGCCGGGCGTCCGCGCCGTTGCGGTGACCAAGCCTTCGGTTTCGGCGAAAGAGATCGAGACACTGCACGCCGCGGGCGTGCGCGGCTTGCGCTTCAACGTGGTCGACCGGCGCGAGGACAAGAACGTGGTGCCGGCCGCGATGCTGCGCGACGTCGCCAAGCGCATCGCGCCATTCGGCTGGCATATCGAATTGCTGGTGAACGTCGACGAGGCGAAGGACTTCGCGAACGCCGTGTCCGACATCCCTGTGCCGGTCGTGCTCGGCCATCTCGGCTATCCGAAATCGGGCGCGCGGCATTGGACCAGGCATCCCGCCTTTGCCGACCTGCTCGGCCTGATCGACAAGGGCCGCTGCTGGATCAAGTTGACCGGACCGTATCGCATCTCCGACAGCGCCGATGTTCCCTATGACGATGTCGATGCCGCGGCTCATGCGCTGGTCGCGGCCGCGCCGCAGCGGCTGGTCTGGGGCACCGACTGGCCGCACGTGATGAAGAAGAAGCGCATGGCCAATGACGGCGAGCTCGCCGATCTGGTCGAGCGCTGGATTCCGGATGCACAAACGCGCGCTCGGGTGCTGGTCGACAATCCGGCGGAGCTTTACGGGTTCGCCGCCAACGAGCGCATCGGCTAGTTGCTGCCGTGAAGCGCCATGCGCGCGGCAGCGGGACGGTGCGCATCCCGCTCCGTTGACAGGCGACAGCGCCCAGACGAATAGTGCCCTCAAATCAGCCCATCACGCTGGTTTTGCACGCCGGTTTTGCCAGCGGAACCGCGCTTTGAGGAGCGTCACATCATGCAAAAGGCCGTCCGCAAGAAGGATCTGAAGGTCGTGCAGCAGCGGCCCACCACGCTCCGCGACACGCTGGAGTGGCTCAAGGCCGAAGGCGACCTGATCGAGACCGACAAGCCGGTCAATCCGCACCTCGAGGTCACCGGCCTGCAGAAGCATCTCGATGGCGCCTGCCCGATGCTGTTCAACAAGGTGAAGGGCAAGCCGAACCACCGCCTCGTCACCAACCTGTTCGGCGACATGAACGTCATCAACAAGATGTTCGGCTGGACCGACGACGCTGACCGCACGCGGAAGCTCGCGCACGCCATCACGCATCCGATCAAGCCGCAGGAGATCATGCAGAGCGTGGCGCCCTGCCAGGAGGTCGTGATCAAGGACCCCAAGGACGTCAACGAGTTCATGGTGCCGATCCGGCACACGACCTTCGAGCCGGAGGCGACGGTCGGCTCGGGCATCCGTTGCGTTACCGGCGACTATTTCGATGGCGGCTCGGACCTCGGCTACAACCGCATGAACTTCCGCTGGGGCAACGTCGGCACCTTCCAGATCTCGCCCGGCTCGCACATGTGGCAGGTGGTCAACAAGCACTACAAGGAAGACCAGCCGGTGCCGATCACCATGTGCTTCGGCGTGCCGCCGGCCTGCACGCTGCTCGCGGGCGCGGCGTTCGGCTACGCCATCATGCCGCAGGGCTGCGACGAGGTCGGTATCGCGGGCGCCGTGCAGGGCTCGCCGATCCGCATCGTCAAGGCGCGCACCGTGGATGCCTATGCGCTGGCCGATGCCGAGATCGTGCTGGAGGGTTACGTCAATCCGCGCGACCGCCGCTTCGAAACCAAGGAGTCCGAGGACTCCGGCGTCCAGGGCCGCCACCACTTCCATCCGGAATGGGCCGGCTACATGGGCAAGGCCTACAAGGCGCCCACGTTCCACGTCACCGCGGTGACGATGCGCAAGCCCGCGAGCAAACCGATCGTGTTCGCGCTCGGCGTCCACATGCTCGACGAGCACAACATCGACACGACCGTGCGCGAAGCCACGATCTTCGAGCTGTGCAACCGGCTGCAGCCCGGCATCATCCAGGACGTGGTGATCCCCTACTCGATGACCGACTGGGGCGGCTGCATCCTGCAGGTGAAGAAGCGCAACCAGATCGACGAGGGCTGGCAGCGCAACTTCCTCGGCGCGGTGCTGTCGTGCTCGCAGGGCATGCGGCTCGCCATTGCGGTGAGCGAGGACGTCGATCCCTATTCGATGGACGACGTGATGTGGTGCCTCACCACGCGGGTCAACCCGCAGACCGATCTGCTCAATCCGATCCCCGGCGGCCGCGGCCAGACCTTCATGCCGGCCGAGCGCATGACCGCCGGCGGCCAGCAGTGGACCGCGTCCAACACCCGCTTCGAAGGCGGGCTCGGCATCGATGCCACTGTGCCGTTCGGCTACGAGGAGGACTTCCTGCGGCCGGTCTATCCGATCGAGAAGGTGAAGCCCGAGGACTTCTTCTCGAAGAAGGACATCGACAACGCCAAGTCGCGGATGGTCGGCTGGGTGAATTCGCTGTCCAAGACAGGGCGGTAGTCCCAACACGGGCGGTCTCATCCCTCCCCGCGAGGGGAGGGTGGCGAGCGAAGCGAGCCGGGTGGGGAGAACTCACCACGCGATGCGCTTCACGGAGGCTTCTCCCCACCCGGCCGCTCGCTATCGCTCGCGTCCACCCTCCCCTCGCGGGGAGGGACGACACCGCCGATGCCGAACAATCTTCGGTGTTAAGGCCACAACTTCTTCGACGCCAACCGCGCGCCTTCGGCCAGCGCGCCGAGCTTCGCCCAGGCGAGCTCGGTATGCACCCTGCCGCCGAGGCCGCAGTCGGTGCCGGCCAGCACGTTCTCGCGGCCGACGCAGCGGGTGAAGCGCAGGATACGGTCGGCGACCAGATCGGGATGCTCGATCAGGTTGGTCGAATGGCTGACCACGCCGGGCAGGATGATCTTGCCGTCCGGCAGCTTGTTGCTCTCCCACAGCCTCCACTCGTGCTCGTGCCGGACGTTGGCGGCCTCGAACGAATAGCACTGCGCGTTGACCTGAAGCATCAGGCCGATGATGTGCTCGAACGGCAGGTCGTGGGTGTGCGGGCCGTGCCAGCTGCCCCAGCACAGGTGATAGCGGACGCGGTCTTCGGGAATGCCCTTGAGCGCATGATTGAGAGCATCGATCCTGACCTTGGCGAACTTGTTGACGTAATCCGTGACGCTCATCGCCGGCTTGATCATGTCCCACCAGTCCGGCAGTCCGGGATCGTCGACCTGCAGGACGAAGCCCGCCTTCACGACCGCGAGGTATTCCTCGCGCAGCGCCTCGGCGAGCGCGAAGACATACTCCTCGTCGCTCTTGTAGTGCTCGTTGAAGATGAAGTGATCGAGCCAGCCCGGCGCAATCACGCAGAAGAACGACTCGTCGACCGCACGCCCGGCCCGGGCGATCGCGGCCTTGAACGTCTCGATCTCCTGCGCTAGCGCATCGCCGCCCTTGAACTTGATCGGGCCGGTGACGATCGCGCGTTCGCGCTCGGGCGGTATCGGCTTCTCGCCGGGCACGTGGAAGATCGTGCCGGTGGCGTCGAGGTCCTTGTAGAACTGCACGAACTCGTCGCGCTCGCGGGTGAACACCCGCGTCGAGGCGGGCTCGTCCGGCTTCAGCGGTCTTGTCGCGATGCTGGTGAAGTGACGGCTCAGATAACCGAAATTGCGCATCTTCCAGAATTCGCCGTCGCCGATGCAGTCGATACCGAGCTCGAGCTGCTTGCCGACGACATGATCGATACCGGCATCGATCACCGCAGGCTCGACCTTCTCGCCGCGGAACAGTCGCATCGGCAGGCCCTCGCAGCCCGGCGGCGTCGGCAGGCGTCCGGCGTGGGTGGTGCGGATACGGCCTTCGCTGCGCTTCATGGCACGCCCTCATGCGACGGTCCGGCAATTATCCGGGCAGCCGGAAGCAGCAGCAAGACGGGCAGACCGGAATCTATTCGGCCGTGATGCCGGTGACGGCGATCAGGTTGCGCTTGTACTCCATGTCATCGGCGATGAACTTGATGAAAGCGGTGGGCGTACTGCCCACTCCGGTGTAACCGAGCCCATCGATGAAGCGCGCCTTGAACTCCGGATCGGCCAGGATGGCCGCAACGTCCTTCTGGATCTTGTCGATCGTCGCCGCCGGCGTGCCCGCGGTGGCGAACAGGCCGTACCAGGAGCGCGGATCGACGTTCGGGAAGCCCGCCTCGGCGAGCGTCGGCACGTCCGGATAGGACGGCAGCCGGGCGCGACGGCTGATGGCGAGCGGCTTCATGGTCTTGTTCTGGATGTGACCGGCCGCGACCGAAATGCCGCCGAGCGTCATCTGCACCTCGTTGGTCATCACCGCGGTCAGCGCCGGCGCGATGCCGCGATACGGCACCTGCTGGATCGGCGCGCCGGCCTCCTTGCGCAGCATCTCGAAGAGGAGATGCGGCTGGCTGCCGATGCCGTAGGAGCCGTAGTTCAGCTTGTTCGGCATCTCCTTCGCCAGCGCCACCAGCTCCTTCATGGTGTTCGCCGGCACCGAGGGATGCAGCAGCACGAGCTGATGCAGGTCGATGAGCTGGGTAATCGGCGCGAGCTCCTTCGCGGGATCGTAGGACATCTGCTTGAACAGGTGCGGATTGCTGGTGATCGAGGAGTCGGTGGTGAAGAGGAGCGTGTGGCCGTCGGGTGCGGCGCGCGCCACGTCGGCGCCGCCCAGCATGGTGCTGGCGCCGGGCTTGTTCTCGATCACGACCGGCTGGCCCCACATCTTGCTGAGCCGATCGGCGAGCGGCCGCGCCAGCCCGTCGACGCCGCCGCCAGGCGGATAGGGTACGACCAGCTTGATGGGGCGCGACGGGAAGTCCTGGGCGGCGGCGTGGCCGCAGGCCAGAGCCAGGATCGCAAACGCCAGGGCGCAAAGTGTCTTCATCGTTTTTCTCATAAGCTCAGCTTTCGAACATCACGGCGACGCCGCTCGCCTCCTCGGCCGGAATCAGCAGGCGGTCCTTCGCGTCGCTCACGGTAAAGCCCTTGCCGGCGAGCCGGTCCTTGAGCCCCGCCATGGCGCGTGTGCGGAACACCACCGCGGCAATGCCCGGGATCGGCGGCAGCAACGTGCCGGGCATCATCGCAGCGGCATCGCGCACATCGATCAAGGTCATCGTCGTGCCGAGTAGCAGATGGAATTTCACCGCGCCATCCTCACGCGACGGGGCCGCGCCGATATACGCCTCATAACGTTTCGCGAAGGCCTGCAGGTCGCTCGTCACCATGATGGCTTCGGCCAACCGGAAACAGCCGTTGGCGTGGACGACGTAGCGCGGCTGATAGATGTATTCCGGCGTCAAGTGCGTGGTGCACTGGATGTAGCCTTCCGGCGACTCCTTCGGCGCGAACTGGCAGCGCACGAACTTGGCGGTGCGCACGCCGTCGGGCGTGTCGATCTCGCGCTGGAGCGGGATGACGTCGGAGGTCTCGAAGCCCGCGGCGCGGACGCGCCGGTCGACCAGGTCGCAATCGCCGCAATCGAAGCAGACGATGTGCGCGCCCTGATGGCGCTTGAGGAAGTTGACGATACGGGCGGCGGGCTTCTTCGGGTTCTCGCTCGCCAGAATCTCCAGATAGGTGTTCTCGAACATCACGCAGCGGTTGCCGGAACCGAGCGGCTGCACCGGCTCGCCGGGCTTCCAGGCCCCCGAATGCGGCGAATAAGGCGTGAGCTGGAAGCCCATGGCCTCGTAGCGCGCCGTGGTTTTGGCGAGATCGCGGACCGCCATGCCGACGTGATTGATGTTGTTGATGTCCATGGCCGCGCTGCGTGATCCTTCCAACGGAAGGTATCCGCATTCGCCACGCCGCATCCATAGCCGAGCTATGCCCGGGGCGGCCGCTCAGGCGAAACCGCGCGCATGACAGACGGTATCAATCCATACCGCTGCCTTATCAATCGAAGCTGATGCTTGGGTTTAAGCCGCCTTGGCGAAATCGGCCTGCACGGACTTCTCGTAGGCCACGACCTTCTGCGCGCTCGGACGGGCGCCAATGCGCTCGAAGTGCGCCAGGCAGTTCTTGAACCTGCCGAGATCGAGCTCGAACTGCGTGGCACGGCGGAAGCACCAGAAAAAGTGCGCATCGGCGGCCGTGAAGTGATCGAAGAAAAACTCGCGGCTGGCCAGCATCTCGTCGGCGATCTGGAAGTTCTCGTACAGCACCTCGGCCGCGAGCTTCCGCACGCTCGGCCCTGCGTCCGGCAGGTCGCAGACCCGCGGCGGCGCGTTGATCCGCGCCAGGAACGGATGGATGCCCGACGAGCACCACGACAGGATCGAGACCGCCTTCAGCTCCTGCCAGGGATCGGCGGGCAGGAGCTTCGCCTGCGGGAAGTTCCGCGCGATCCACATCTGGATCGCGGCGCTCTCGGTCAGGATCTGGCCGTCGATCAGCAGCACCGGGACCTTGTGCTTGGGATTGATCTTGAGGAAATCCGGCGAGCGGTGCTGGTCCTTGCGGAAATTCAGCGGCCGCGCCTCGAACTTGGCCCCCGCCTCGGTCAGCGTGATGTAGGGCGCGAGCGCGCAGGTGATCGGGGCGTAATACAGCACGATGTCCATTTGTGACCTCCGAGGCTTGGCAGTTGCCCGAGCTTAGGGCGGCCACGAGGGCTGAAACAATGCTTGCCGGCTATGAGCCGCCCGCGCGGCGCGCCGGGACACAAAGGCCGGGCCTCGTGCTATGCTGGCCGGCAAATCGGAACTCACTCCAGGCGGATCATGGCAGGCAACATCAACCCCAACCCGTTCACCACGCGGCCCGAGATCGACGGCACCTTCGGCGTCGTGACCTCGACGCACTGGATCGCCACCGCCGTCGGCATGGGCATCCTGGAGCGCGGCGGCAACGCCTTCGACGCCGCGGTCGCCACTGCCTTCACGCTGCAGGTGGTCGAGCCGCATCTGAACGGCCCCGGCGGCGACGTGCCGATCATTCTTTTCGATGTGAAGAAGGCCAAGCCCGAGATCATCTGCGGCCAGGGGCCGGCGCCGGCCGGCGCGACCATCGCGCACTACAAGAGCGAAGGCCTCGACATGGTGCCGGGCACGGGTCTCCTGGCGGCCTGCATCCCCGGCATGTTCGACTCGTGGATGATGATGCTGCGCGACTACGGCACGATGAAGCTCGCCGACGTGCTGACGCCCGCGATTTCGTACGCGCAGAACGGCTATCCGCTGGTCGAGCGCGCCGAGGCCACGATCAAGACGGTCGAGAAGCTGTTCCGCGAGCATTGGCCGACGTCGGCGGCGGTCTATCTGCCGAACGGCAAGGTGCCGGAGGCCGGCTCGCTGTTCACCAACAAGACGATGGCCGCGACCTATACGCGCGTGCTGAAGGAGGCCGAGAGCGCCGGCGCCGACCGCGTCGCACAGATCGAGAAGGCCCGGAAGGTCTGGTCGCAGGGCTTCGTCGCCGAAGCGATCGACAAATTCTGCCGCACCCAGGCCGTGATGGACACCAGCGGCAAGAAACATCTGGGCGTGCTCACCGGCCAGGACATGGCGAAGTGGCAGGCGACGCTCGACGCGCCGCTGACCTACGACTACGGCCGCTACACGGTGTGCAAGGCGTCGTGGAGCCAGGGGCCGGTGACGCTGCAGCAGCTCGCGCTGCTCAAGGGCTTCAATCTCGACGGCATGGACGTGGTCGGGCCAGACTTCATCCACCTGGTGGTGGAGTGCTCCAAGCTCGCCTACGCCGACCGCGAGAAGTTCTACGGCGATCCCAATTTCGTCGAGGTGCCGTTCGAGACGCTGCTCTCGGACGCCTACAACGCCGAACGGCGCAAGCTCGTCACCGACAAGGCCTCGATGGAATTGCGGCCGGGCTCGGTCGAGGGCTTCGGCGCGCTGGTTAAGCTCAAGACCGGCGCCAAGCTCGTCGCCGGCATGGGCGCCGGCGAGCCGACCGTGGGCCGCATGGGCGAGGTGATCGGCGACACCGTGCACTTCGACATCGTCGACAAGGCCGGCAACATGGTGACGGCGACGCCGTCGGGCGGCTGGCTGCAGTCCTCGCCGGTGATCCCGGAGCTTGGCTTCTGCCTCGGCACCCGCGGCCAGATGTTCTGGCTGGAGGAAGGCCACCCGGCCTCGCTCGCGCCCGGCAAGCGGCCGCGCACCACGCTGTCGCCGACCATGGCGCTGCGCGACGGCGACGCGTACCTCGCCTGGGGCTCGCCCGGCGGCGACCAGCAGGACCAGTGGATCACGCAGTTCTTCCTGCGCCACGTGCACGCCAAGATGAACCTGCAGGAGGCGATCGACGCCCCGGCCTGGCACTCCGAGCATTTCCCGATCTCGTTCTGGCCGCGCACCTCGCGGCCCGGCGTGCTGCAGATCGAGAAACGCGTGCCGAAGGAGAGCCGCGACGAGCTCACCCGGCGCGGTCACATCATCGAGGTCGAGCCGGAGTGGTCGGAAGGCCGCCTCACGGCCGCCGCCAAGGACGGCGTGCGCCGCAAAGCCGCAGCCAATCCGCGCGGCATGCAGGGTTACGCTGCGGGGCGCTAGGATCGCCTAAAGGCTGGACTTGCATTCGGGCCCGGCCCGCGCGACACCGTGCGGGCTTCGAGCGTAACAATGACCGCTTGCCAACAGCGGCGCCAATCAGGAGTGAGACGGTGGGAGTGGGTCCGGTCATCGTTGCGGAAAACGCGAGCAAGCTGTTCCTGGACGGGACAGTGGTGGCGTTCCGCCAGTTGTCGCTCGACATCAAGCGCGACGAAATCCTCTGCATCGTCGGCCCCTCCGGCTGCGGCAAGACCACCTTCCTGCGCTGCATCGCCGGCCTGACCGAGCTCAGCACCGGCGCGCTCAAGGTCGACGGCAAGGAGGTCAAAGGACCGCCCGACGGCGTCGCCATGGTGTTCCAGCATTTCGGCCTGCTGCCGTGGAAAACGGTCTACGACAACGCGGCCTTCGGGCTGGCGATGGCCGGCGCCTCGGCCGCGACCATCAAGGAGCGCGTGACGCATTATCTCGATCTGGTCGGCCTTTCCGGCTTCGAGAAGCACTATCCGTATCAGCTCTCCGGCGGCATGCAGCAGCGCGTCGGCCTGGTCCGCGCGCTGGCGATGAACCCGTCGGTGCTGCTGATGGACGAGCCGTTCGCGGCGCTCGACGCGCAGACCCGCGAGATCCTGCAGGAAGAGCTGCTGCAGCTCATGGAGCGCCCGGAAGAGCGCAAGACCATGGTGTTCATCACCCATTCGATCGACGAGGCGCTTCTGCTCGGCGATCGCATCGCCGTGATGAGCGCCCGCCCCGGCCGCATCAAGGAAATGCTGGACGTGCCGTTCGGCCACCCGCGCGACGCCAACGAATTGCGCGCCGATCCGCGCTTCGGCGAGATGCGCGCGCACATCTGGAAGCAGCTGCACAACACGCGGCCGCAGCAGACCCGCGCCCCGCGGGAGGTGGCATGAGCACGGTCGAACACACCGGCGCCGCCGCCGACCTGCAGGCCGACATCATCGGCGACCAGAAGCGCGCCGAGCAGGCTGCGAGCGCGCGCCGCCGCCGCGCCGGCTTCCAGAACTTCATCATCCGCATGGTGTCGCTCGCGATCTTCCTGTCGCTCTGGCAGGTCGCGGCGATGAACGTCGATCCGGTGCTGTTCACCACGCCGTGGAAGGTCGCGGTCGCTGCGGTCGACATGATCTGGACCGGCGAACTCTGGGCGTCGCTGTGGCCGAGCCTGCTCGTGCTGCTGATGGGGCTGACGCTCGCCATCGCGTTCGGCACGCTGCTTGGGCTGGCGCTGGCGCGCTTCCGAGTGCTCGACGTCGGCCTCACCGTCTACATCACGTTCCTCTATTCGATCCCGTCGGTGGCGCTGGTGCCGCTGATCGTGCTGTGGGCCGGCTACGAGACCACCGCCAAGGTGATCATCCTGTTCCTGTTCGGCTTCTTTCCGATGGTGATCAACACCTATCAGGGCGTGAAGTCGGTCGATCCGAAGCTGCTCGAAGTGGGCCGCGCGTTCCGCTGCTCCGAGCGGCAACTCTGGGCCAACATCGTGCTGCCCGGAGCGCTGCCGTTCATCGTCACCGGCATCCGGCTCGCCGTGGGGCGCGGCATGATCGGCATGGTGCTGGCCGATCTCTACACGGCCATTTCCGGCATCGGCTATCTGATCGTGCGCACCGCCTCGACGTTCCAGGTCGACCGCATGTTCGTGCCGATCGTGACGCTGGGCCTCCTCGGCGTGACGCTGACCGCGCTGCTGCGGCTCGCCGAGACGTGGGTCGCGCCGTGGACCGCGGTGGGACACGAAGACTAGCGGTACGGGCGCACCGGCCACGGCCGCGTTCGCCCTGTGACCTAGCGCACAGGCGGACCGTCGGCATTTCGCTACACATGCAGAAGGACGCCCGGCCATGGCTGCCGGGCGAGATGTGCATGTGAAAGTGGGTAATGCCCATGCCGATTTTTCGCTTTGTCGCTGTGACCGGCACCATGCTGCTGGCGCTGTTGTTCTGGGCCGACGCCGCGCTGAAGCCGCGCGCCCCTCAGTTCACCAACAATTCCGAAGGGTTGCCGCGCGCCGATCAGGCGCGGACGCAGCAGGCCAAGCGGATGCAAGAGGCTCAGCGGCAGCCGGAGGCTCCGAAGCCTCGCGCCCCGGTGCAGGACACGGCATCGCTGCCCGCCCCCGCTGCCAAGCCGGCCGCCCCACATATCGCGGAGATCGCCGAAGCGGTTGAGACGCCTCCGGCCGTGGCGCCGGTTGAACCTGCCAAACCCCAGATCAGCGAGACGGAGGTCAGCCAGCCTGAAGCTGTGACGACGGCCATCGCACCGACTGAACCTGCGAAAACCGCGCCTGCGCGGATCGCGACTGCTGAAAGCAACACGGCCAAGCGCGAAGCCATCACGACGGCGCCGAAGGAAGCACAGAGTGAGGCAGCCGGGCCCGCGCCGGCGCCAAAAGCGCACAAGCAGGCAGCGCGCAAGCTCGAACGCGGCAGGCGTTACGCCGCATCTCGTGACGGCCAGGGACAGGGCGAGGTCCGGACGGTCGAGAACGGCTATCCGTACGGTGTGCCGCCCCGCCGCGAGCGCCCTGATTGGCAACGTCCGTCTTGGAGCGGCGGCGAATCCGGTCAGAACCGCTATCGCTTCTGATCAGCCCGCAATCGAGCGTCCGAACCGTCGCAGCACGCGACGCAATCGCACCTTGTGCCGGACACCAGCGTTTTCCTATTCTGCCCAAAAGACTGTGTGATGGCAGGGCATGGTTTGCCCCGGCCGCGACAACTTCTGGAGGATGGGAACAATGCCCGGGACGCTCTTCAACAAAGCCTTGATGCTCGGCATCGGCGCGGCCGCGCTCGCGGCCGCCTGCGGTATCGATCGGGCCGCGGCACAGCCGTGCCCGGCGATGCGCAAGATCAACATCGGCGTCTCGGTCGCGCCGCCCAACGTGGTGCACACCTCGCCCTATATCGCGAAGGCGCTCGGCTTCTTCGAGAAGCGCTGCATCGACGCCAACATCGTGCAGTTCGAGGGCGGCCAGTCGCAGACCTCGGCGGTCGCGGCGGCCCAAGGCTCGGCCATCGTCTCGGTCAGCGACGTGTCGATCGGCCGCGGGCTGAAGGTGCAGCAGATCTGGGGCCTCGCCCCGCGCATGCCGCAGGCCTACATGGTGCCGGGCGAGGTGAAGACCGCGGCCGACCTTAAGGGCAAGCGGCTGTCGGCAACCGGCGGCGGCGTCGGCGGCTTCAACTGGCGCATGGGCCGCGAGGTGCTGAAGTCGGCGAAGCTCGACGTCGGCGACGCCCAGTTCATCCCCTCGCCCACCGCGGGCCGCCTCCCCGGCCTGATCGCCGGACAGATCGACGGCGTCGCGCTGCATCCCGAGGACGTGTTCATGGCCAGGAAGCAGAAGGACAGCCTGCATCCGCTGGTCAACCTGGTGGACCTGATGCCGCTCTACATGTTCAACGCCTATGGCGCCTCGACCGAATGGATCGCCAAGGACCGCGCGCTGCTGCGCGACACGATCGCGGCGATGATCGAGGCCAACCGCACCATCTACCGCGACAAGGACAAGGTGGTGCCGATCATGGTCGAGGCGACCAAGAAGCCCAAGGAGGCGGTCGAATTCGCCATCGATGTCGAGACCAAGAACTGCATCTGGTCGGTCAACACCGGCTTCAACGAGAAGCGCACGCAGTGGTCGATCGACAACAGCGTCGAGAACGGCGACATCGAGGCCGCCAAGAAGCCAACTGTCGAGCAAGTGGCGAACATGAAGCTCGCCGAGGAAGCGGTCGAGCTCGCCGGCGGCAAGGTGACGATCGGAAATTGTACGGAGTAGAAGCTCGCGACTGCTCGCGCCGGCGCACCTTGCTCCACTGTCATCACCGGGCCGCGCCGAAGGCGCGTGACCCGGTGATCTCGATGAGGGACGCACAGTGCCCACCTGGCCAAGATCGCCGGGACAAGCCCGGCGATGACAGCGGTGTAAGCGGCGGGCTACGATGTCCCTCACCAGATACCAATCACAAAGCAAATTGAGGAACACGCCGCCATGAACGAACAACCCCGCCGCCCGCTCGGCCCGCAGCCCTGGCCCGTCGTCCGAGACAAGCTCGACCAGTCGCTGCCGTTCGCCAACATGCGCGACACGCCGTACTACCGCGACTGCATCTGGGAGCAGTTCTCGGCCGGCGAGTACAAGCGCCGCTACGAGTCGCTGCGCGCCAAGATGCGCGAGCACAAGCTCGACGCCGTGGTGGTGCCGGGCGGTCCGAGCCACTGGAGCTTCGGCGCCGGCATGACCTGGCTGACCGGCCACTGGGAGTGGCACGCGCTGTGCTGCTACGTGCTGGTGCCGCTCGATGGCGAACCGACCATGATCTATTCGATGGGCGGCACCCATGCCGAGGCGGTGCGCCGCCACGTCGAGGTCGCGGTGAAGGACGTGCGGCACAGCCGCAACGGCCAGTACGCCATGGTGATGGTTGAGCGGCTGCGCGAGCTGCGGCTGGAGAAGGGCCGCATCGGCCTGATGGAGATCGACCCGCGCCACGGCGACTACCTGCCGGTCAACCAGTACAACACGCTGCGCAAGGAATTGCCGGACGCCGAGCTCGTGTTCACCAAGAACTTCCTGCACGAGCTCGTGGTGGTCCACTCCAAGGAAGAGCTCGACTGCGTGCGCAAGGCGGGCGTCCTTTGCGAGCGCGCCATGGAGGCGATGGTGGCGCGCGCCAAGCCCGGCGTGAAGGAATACGAGATCAAGGCGGCGGCTGCGTCCGCCATCATGGACGGCGGCGGCGATATCGACTTCCTGATCATCGGCTCGACGCCGATGGACAATCCGGCGCTCATCTTCGGCAATCCGCGGCCGTCCGGCCGCGTGCTGAAGAAGGGCGACATGATCAACATGGAGATCGCCGCGGGCTATCGCGGCTACACCGCGCAGGTCGGCTCGCCCATTACGCTCGGGCCGCCGACCGATATGGTGCGGAAGTTCTGGGACGAGATCACGCTGCCCGGCTACAACAAGATCGTCGAGGAGATAAAGCCCGGCAAGAACGCCAAGGCGATGCAGGAGGCGAGCCGCTTCTTCCGCGACAAGGGCGTGCAGTCGCGGCCGACGCAGTGCCACGGCATCGACATCGTCACCGACAATCCGCACATCACCTCGGACCACATCGGCGGTACCGAGGCCGACATGATCCTCAAGCCCGGCATGATCATCATGGCGGAGCCGAACCCGATCACCGCCGACGGCATGTTCGGCATCTTCCTCGGCCACACCTTCATCATCACCGACACCGGCCACGAGGTGGTGGACAAGTTCCCGCTGCAAATCGCCGTGGCCGGATAGGCTTCAAGAAGCGTTCATATCGCCCACGGCGATATGAACGCGAAGCCCGGAATTTAACGACGCCTTAAAGCTTTGGGCGTCTCCATGGCCCGGCATGGCCATGACCGACGCCGAGAACATTGCCGCGCCGGGCGCCCCCGCAGGCGCTGCCGCGCGCTTGCGCGCGCGGGTCCAGGCCTGGCTCAACAGCGAGCACGGCGCGGCGCAGCGCATGGCCGGCATGGCCTTCATCATCCGCGTCGCCAGCGCCGGCGTCACCTTCCTGTCGCAGATCGCGCTGGCGCGCTGGATGGGCGGCTACGACTTCGGCATCTACGTCTCGGTCTGGACCTGGATGTTGCTCGCCGGCGACACCGTGCATCTCGGCATTCCGCTGATCGCGCAGCGCTTCATTCCGCAATACACCCACCACAACCAGCTCGACGCGCTGCGCGGCTTCCTGATCGGCAGCCGCTGGAT
The DNA here is from genome assembly GCA_936924235.1 of uncultured Rhodoplanes sp. Lineage (GTDB taxonomy): Bacteria > Pseudomonadota > Alphaproteobacteria > Rhizobiales > Xanthobacteraceae > Z2-YC6860. The sequence continues at coordinate 28,269 of CAKZHN010000578.1, forward strand.
CACCTTCGGGCTCGCGACCGCCTTCGCGATCATCGGCGCGGGAGCGATCTTCGCGCTGACGCCCTGGCTCGATCCGCACACCGTGCTGCCGTTCTATCTCGCCTGCGTGTCGCTGCCGTTCTTCACCGCCTCGCTGATGTGCGACGGGCTGGCGCGGTCCTACAACTGGATCGTTTTGGGGCTCGGACCGCATACGCTCCTTCGCCCCGTCGTGCTGTTCGCCCTGATGGCGCTCGCCTATGCGGCAGGCTTCCCGATCGACGCCACCACCACCATGATCGCGCTCACGCTCGCGATCTGGAGCACGTCGCTGTTCCAGCTCTGGCTGGTCGACCGGCGGCTCAAGAGCGTCGTCGCGCCGGGCCCGCGGCAATACGAGGTGAAGCGCTGGTTCGCCACCTCACTGCCGATCATCGTGGTGTGGTCGTTCTACACCCTGCTCTGCTACGCCGACGTGCTGGTGCTGCAGCAGTTCCGGCCGCCGCAGGAGGTCGGCTACTACTACGCGGCAGTCAAGACGCTGATGCTGGTCGGCTTCATCCACTTCTCGATGTCGGCCGCCGTCGCCCACCGCTTCACGGCCCTGCACGTCGCCGGCGACCAGGCCGAGCTCAAGGCCTTTGTCGCGAAATCTGCGCGCTGGACCTTCTGGCCGTCGCTCGCAGCGACCATGGTGATGCTCGCGCTCGGCAAGCCGATCCTGTGGCTGTTCGGCCCGGACTTCGTTGCGGGCTACACCTTCATGCTGATCCTGTCGGTGGGCCTGCTCGCCCGTGCCGCGGTCGGGCCGGCCGAGCGGCTCCTCAACATGCTCAACCAGCAGCGCATCTGCGCCGTGATCTACGCGACCGCGTTCGCGGTCAATGCCGGCATTTGCGTGATGCTGGCGCCAACCTATGGCGGCACCGGCGCGGCCTTCGCAACCTCGGTCGCGATCGTCATCGAATCGGTGTTGCTGTTCATCGTCGCCAAGCGGCGACTGGGCCTGCATTCATTCTTCTGGGGCGGTAAGGCTTAAGACCGCCGCTTCAGCGCGCCGAGCGCGGCGCGGAGCTTGTAGGCCTTGTCCCACAGCGCCGGATTCTGCTTGATGAAATGCTTGAGGCGGCCGACCGCGTAGAGCCTGGCCGCGACGATCGAGCCGCGCACCGTGAACGGCGTAACGTGGTCGTACAGCACGATGTGGCTGTCGCACCATTCCTGCTTGTAGCGCTCGTCGCCGATGGTGAAATCGAAGGTCCGGCAACGCTGCTCGATGGCGTATTGCAGCAGGTGATGCATATGCGCGGCGCCGGGTCCGTACTTGGACAGCTCGCCGCCGTCGTAGCTCGCCAGCAGATGGTAGTAGGAGTCGCGGAAGACCAGGCCGAGATTGGCCGCGGCGGTCTGCGCGCCGACATCGAGCCGGCTGACATGCGCGAAGCCCTGCATCTGCGCCAGCGCGTTGTAGAACTCGCGATAGCCCGGCAACGCGAAGATATTGGTCACGCCCATCGCGGCGAACGACTGCGACTTCTGGTCCATCAGCGTGTCGAGCGTCGGGCCGAGGTCGTCGCCCGCCGCTACGGCATCAGCCGCGAGGCGCAGGACGAGTAC
>CAKZHN010000579.1 GCA_936924235.1 uncultured Rhodoplanes sp.
GTCCGGTGAAGGCCGCCATTTGGGCCGGTATTTGCAGCGCAGCCAGGGTCATTGTCGGGCGGGATCAGCTCGGTAACCCAACGTCCCCGAGGCCACAGAGCACGAATCAGCCTGCAACTTCAATCACAAACGGCCGCGCGCATGGCTCTGCAAGCCGTGTCGCTCCCGGCGCATAAACCATCTTTGCAATCCTCCCAATCCGGCCACCGTTTGGGCGGTGAATTCCCCAATTGCGCCAAGCTCGGGTCATGCCGCCGGAGCGATATGCCGCCCAGTAACGTGGGGATGCGTATCATGATGTTCCGCGCCGTCGTCTGTTGTGCCGCGCTCATCGTTGGCCTGCTGGCCGCTCTCAATGTCGCGGCGCAATCCGCCAGCGTCTGCAGCAACGGCGCGACGTGCAACGCGTCCGGCAAGGCGCCGCTCAACCTGATGAACTTCATGAACGGCTCGGGTCAAACCGGCGCCGCCAAAGCCGGCGCCGCGCCCGCGCCCGCCAAGACAGCCGCAACCAAGCACCGGCATCCGACGAAGACGGCGGCTCGCTCCAACAGCGACGTTGTGCCCCTCGCCTCCGAACCGCCCGCGCTGCCGGCAGCCGCAGCCACCGCCTTTGCGGCCCATTCACCCGACGACGTGCAGGTGGTGTCCGGCGACGAGGTCAACGCCATCGATCTCGCGATGGGCAACGCGGGCAACTCCACGGCCGAAACCAACGGCGCCGCGCCCGACACCGACAATCGCGATCGCACCAAATGGGCCGACGCCAGCGAGTTTCGCACCGAGCAGTTCAACCCCGTGAGCGCACCCGCGCCGGCCAACGAGCCCACCAGCACCACCACGATCCGCGATGACTCCTGGATGGGCCGCTTCTGGTCCACGATCGGCGATGGCTACGTCGCGCTCATCGCGATGATCAAGCAGCTGTTCAGCTGATATCAGGCCAGCTCTTTCAACAACGCGCGATGGCCATCCATCCAGTTGAGCGTCTGGCGCAGACCGTCCTTCAGCGACGTTTGCGGCGACCAGCCGAGCACCCGGCGCGCCAGCGATCCGTCGCCGCATTCCGATCGCGCATCGCCGGCGCGATACGGCAGCGCGCCAAACTGAGGCCGGCCCTTTCCTCCCGACTGCGCAACGATTTCGGTGACGACATCCCGGACCTTGACCGGAACGCCGCTGCAGACATTGACCGCTTCCACCTCGTCGCTCGCCACGACCGCGGCCATGCGGACAAAGGCGTCGACTGCGTCGTCGACGAACACGAAATCCCGCTCCTGCTCGGCCGGCGTCAGCGGAATGTCGAGCCCGTCGAGGGCGCTGCAGCAGACGAATGGAATCAACCGCCGGGGCGGCTCCCACGGCCCATACATCGTGAACGGGCGGACCGAGACGATCGGAAGATCATGGGTGCGGCGGAAGCAGTGGGCCGCGAGATGCCCCGCCGCCTTGGTTGCCCCATACATATTGGTGGGGCGCAGCGGCGCGCTCTCGGACAGGCCTGAGCCTGCGCCATATTCCGAACCGGTGCCGCAGTAGACGAATTGCCTCAGGAAATCGCCTTTCACGGCGTTGAGCAGATTGATCGTGCCAACGACGTTGGTCTGGACGATCTCGGACGGCGGGGCGCCAGCGGCGACTCTGGCCGCCAAGTGAAACACCACCGCCGGCCGGATGGCGGCGATTCGCGCCGCCATCCGATCGGCGTCGGTCAGATCGCATTCGACGATTCGAAGCGACGGAGCGATGTCGGTCAGGCGGCGGCCGACGCTTCTGACCGCGACGACCGTGTCGGCGCCCAGCTGCAGCAGCCGCCCAACTAGATTTCTCCCGATAAATCCGTTAGCACCCGTCACCAGGACTGGCCCTGATTTCAAAATCCTGGTCGCTTCCTGCACAAGGTCCATCGAGATCAAGCCTTCTCAACTTGTGACCGTCGGTTCGTTGCGTCCACGTGTTGCCTTTATCAACGGGTCAGCAGAGGTACGCATGACGACTGATTCTCGATGCCGCTTTTGTCATAGCATTTTGCGCGAGACATTTGCGGACCTCGGCATGTCGCCACTTGCGAACTCCTACATTCCGCTCGACCGGACGCGCGAGATGGAAGCGTTCTATCCGCTGCATGCCTTCGTCTGCAGCGAGTGCCGCCTTGTGCAACTCGAGGAATTCGCCACCCCGGATTCGATCTTCTCCGACTATCTCTACTTCTCGTCGTTCTCCGACGCCTGGCTGAAGCACGCCGAGGCCTATGTCGGCGCCGTCACCGAGCGGTTCGGCCTCAATCAGAGCTCCCGCGTCGTCGAGATCGCAAGCAACGATGGCTATCTGCTGCAGTATTTCCAGAAGCGCGGCGTGCCGGTGCTCGGCATCGAGCCGGCCCAGAACATCGCCGAGGTCGCAGTCAAAAAAGGCATTCCGACCGAGGTCGCCTTCTTCGGCAAGCAGACCGCCACCCGGCTGCGCGATTCCGGAATCACCGCCGATCAGATGGTGGCGAACAACGTGCTGGCGCACGTTCCCGACATCAACGACTTTGTCAGCGGCTTCGCGGTGCTGCTGAAGCCGGACGGCGTCGTCACGTTCGAGTTTCCCCATCTGCTGCGTCTGATCGAGCACAACGAGTTCGACACGATCTATCACGAGCACTTCTCCTATCTGTCGCTGCACGTGGTGCAGCGGGTCTTGAAGAAGCATGGCCTTCGCGTGTTCGACGTCGACGAGGTGCCCACTCACGGCGGCTCGCTGCGGGTTTTTGGCTGCCGCGGCGAAAGCAAGGCTCACACCGAGCAGCCCGCCGTCAGCCGGGTGCTGGCGGACGAGGTCAAGGC
>CAKZHN010000580.1 GCA_936924235.1 uncultured Rhodoplanes sp.
GGCAGACCGCTGGACTTTAGTGCCTTAGCGGGACAGTCGGGCTGACAAAGGTGTGAAACCGGCGCGCTTGACAGGATGGGAGGTGTCCCGTTTTGCCGCAGTTCTGCCGTAACCCGCGTTTGCCACAATTCGCTCGGAACCTGCCGCGGAACCGCGACAAATTTTCCACGGCCCTGACAAACGATTCGACGCGCGGCAAAGACCGGGTTTACAAATTTAACGGGATGGGCAGATCGGGACGGGTTCAATGAAAACAAATTTCATTCGTACTGGTTTGATGCGGCGTACCGCTTGGCTCGCGATCGCGGTTGCGCTTGGCATGAATGGGTTGACGTCGAAAGCCTCGCAGGCGCTGGAGACGCAGGAACTGGCCGGCTGGTGGATCGCGATCGACGACACGCTGCCGAAGCTCTGGAAGCAGGGCGCGATCGCGCCGATGGAAGAAGTGATCCAGATCGAGGCCGACGGCACGGTCTCCGACCGCACCATGAATTTCTGGGCCGGCGGTGCCCAGGCCTGCTTCGACAACAAGGTCTGCTCGGACATGCCGGCGCTGGCCGCCGCGAAGGTTGCGGCGAGCGGCAATAAGATCAACTTCACCGACGTGGCGCCGACCGACGGCCGCGTCGATTCCGTGGCCGGCAGTCTGCTGGTGCGCCAGGAGGCCGTCACGGCGACGCCGGAATGGACCGCCTCGCTCGACGGCCAGCGGCTGACGCTGCGGCTGGCGGGCTCGCCCAAGAGCCGCACCTTGGTGAAGATCGATCCCGACAAGCTGCGGCGCCTCTATGCCGGCATGCGCATCACCAACTGGGCGCCGGAGGAGAACTGGCGCTGCTTCCTCGGCAACGCCACCGCGGGTGACGGCGCCTTTTCGCCGCTGCGCTCCGGCCGCTCCGCCCGGGCGCCGGAATTCCTCGACCGCTATCTGAAGTTCGCCGGACTGGTGAACGCGCTGCGCTCGGCGGCGACGCTGCCGGCCTCGAACGAGACCGACACCGAGAAGCAGAAGCTCGCCGCCATCACGACCGAAGAGCTGCTGCTGCTGCCGGTCGATGGCCTGCCGCGGCCACCGACGGTCGATGACAAGCAGAAGCTGATGAGCCTGCTGGTCTACATCGACCAGCACGCCCGCGCGACGACGGCGTTCAACAACGCCAACGCCACCGCGACCGCCGCCAAGGCGCGCGCCGCCGCGGCCGCGGCCGATGCCGCGACCAAGGAGGCCACCGCCAAATCCGCCAATGCCGCGGCCCAGGCCGCGCAGGCGAGGGCGACCGCCGCCGCCACCGAGCATGAGCGCTCGCAGGCCGCCGCCACCAGCCAGGCCCAGGCCGCCAAGGATGCAGCCGGCGCCGCCAAGACCGCCGAGACCGTCGCGGCGCTGAAGGAGGACACCAGCACCGCTGCCGCCGCTTCGGCCGAAGCGCTCCGCAAGGTCGCGCTCGCCCAGCAGCGCAAGGCGCGCGCCGCGCGCACTTACGTCGGCGACATGCAGCAGCGCCATCAGCAGTCGATCCGCGATGCGGAAGACCAGCGCAAGGCCGCCGAGCAGGCGCAGGCCGCGATCGCCCCGCAGCGCGATAAGGCCGCGGCGGTAACGGCTGCCGCGAACGAAGCGCAGCAGAAGGCCGATGAGGCCAAGCTCGCCGCCGACGCGATGCGGCGGAAATACGAGTCGGTGCGGCTCGCCGCCGTGGCGCAGCAGCAGAAGAGCAATCTCATTGCAGCGTCGGCGCAGGCGTTCTCGGATTCGGTTGCCGAGGCGCAGAAGGCGTCGGCTGCGACGGCGGCGCTGCTCGAGAAGAGCAAGGCGCGCGTGGTGGCCGATGCCACCGGCTCGACCGGGGGCGGTCCGTCCGCCATCACCGACACCATGCGCGAGACCAGCGACACGGCTTCGACGCTCGCCGACACGCTGAAGACCGCGATCGCGGCGCGCGACAAGGCGATCGCCGACGCCAAGGCCGCGGCCGACAAGACCGCCGAGATGGTGAAGGCCGCGCAGGCCATGGAGCAGGAGGCCGCGGCCTCGATCGAGACCGCGATGACGGTGCAGAAGGCCGCCGATCAGGCCAAGGCCGACGCCGATGCGGCGACGCTCGAGATCGCGCGGCTGACCGCGCTCGCGCGCAACGCCGACACCAAGGCCGGCGAGGCCGCCGAAGCCGTGAAGTCGGCGGAAGCCGCATTCTTCGCCAGCGAAAGCGACGCCGAAGCCGAAGAGAAGCAGGCCTCGGCGCTCAATGCCGCGGCCGAGGATGTCGCCAAGAAAGCCGCCACCGCGCTCACCGCGGCGCAGACCGCCGCCGCCACGCGCATGACGACTGCGCGCGGCACCGAGGACGCCAGCGCCGACGCCAAGCGCAGCGGCCAAGCGGTGACTAATGCCGCGGCCGCGATGGCGACCTCCGCGGAGGCCGCGAAGGCCGCGACCGCGGCGGCGCAGGAAGCCACTGCGCAGCACGAAGCCGCGTCGCAGGTGCTCGCCAAGGCCAACGCCGAGGCGCAGGCCGCGACGGATGCCGAGACCACCGCGTCGAAAGCCCTGAAGGCCGCGGCTGAGAGTCAGCCGCGCGGCGAGGGGCTTCCGGTGATCGCTGCAACCGACATCACGGCGCTGGCCGCGGTGATCGGCGAGACCGATGAAGCCAAGCGTCTGTTCTGCCGCGGTCAGGTCGCGGCGCTGACCACCAGCACGGCGCCGCCGAAGCCGGTGGCCGCTGCCCCGGCACCCGCGCCGAAACCGCAGGCCGTGACCACGGTCGCGCCGCCGCAGCCCAAGCCCGTGCCGGTCCCCGTCGCGACGACGGCACCGGCCGCCGCTCCGCCGGCGCCTGCTCCGGCAGCTCCCGCCGTGGCAACGCCCGCGCCGGCTGCGCCCGCACCGGTCGCGGTGGTGACGCCGCCGCAGCACACGCCGGCGCCGCGGCCGGTCGTGCACCGGCCGGTCGAGCACCGGCCCGTGGCCGCGCGGCCTGCGGCCAAGGTTGCGCCCGCGGCGAAGCCGACTGCTGCCGAGACGAAGAAGCCCGAGCCGGCGGCGAAGAAGAAGGCCGCCGAGGCCGACACCAAGAAGCCCGCGGCGCGATAGCGATTGATCAAGCAGAGCCCGCCCCGCTTGCGGGGCGGGCTCTGTCTTTGTGGCGTGGCCGCTACTCCAGCGCCGCGCCCTTGCGCTCCGGAATGAGCGCGAGCGTCGCCACGATGTCGATCAGATAGATCACGGCCAGCAGTCCGATCGCGACCGAGAAGCCGTAGCCGGTCGCCAGCAATCCGACCACGAACGGCCCGAAGCCGCCGACGCCGCGGCCGAGATTGAACAGCACGTTCTCCGCGGTGGCCCGCGCCTCGGTCGGATAGAGCTCCGACAGCAGCGCGCCGTAGCCGCCGAGCATGCCGTTGACGAACAGCCCCATCACGGCGCCGCCGATCAGCAGCGCATTGGCGTCGGTGAGCTGCGAATAGACCAGCACCATGATGAAGGCGCCGGCCTGGAACGTCAGCAGCGCTGGCCGCCGTCCGACGCGATCGGCGAACACGCCGAACACGAAGATGCCGATCGCCATGCCCAGGATGGTGACCGCGGTCCACACCGACGATTGCGTCAGCCCGAACTTGAACTGCGTCGACAGGTAGTTCGGCAGCCAGATCATCACGCCGTAGTAGCCGAAGTTCTGCACCGCGCAGAGGATCAGCATGCCGAGGCTGATCTTGGCGGTGGCGGCGTCCTTGACCAGGAGCCGCAGCGGCATCGCCGGCGTGGTCTTGGCCTTCTCCAGGAAGATCTTCGGTTCGCCGACATACCAGCGCACGACGAAGGCGATGACGCCCGGCACGAGGCCGACGATGAACATGCCGCGCCAGCCGATCACCGGCAGCAGCGCCGGCGTCACCAGTGCGGCGAGCAGCACGCCGGCCTGCCAGCCGAGCGCCACGTAGGAGCAGGCCCGCGCGCGCTTGCCGGCCGGCCAGGCCTCGGCGACGAGCGTCATGCCGATGCCGAACTCGCCGCCGAGGCCGAGCCCCGCGATGGTCCGGTAGATCAGCAGGTCCCAGTAGCCCTGCGCGAACGCGCACAGACCGGTGAAGATCGCAAACAGCAGGATGGTCCAGGTCAGCACCCGGACGCGGCCGTAGTAGTCGCTGAGGATGCCGAACAGGATGCCGCCGACCACGGCGCCGATCAGCGTCCAGGTGACGAGCGAGCCCGCCTGCGGCGGCGTCAGCCCGAGCTCGGACGAGATCGCCCGCAGCATGAACCCGAGTATCAGAAGGTCGAAGCCGTCCATCGCATAACCGATGGCGGACGCGAACAGCGCCTTGTGCGCTGCGGCATCCGGGCGCGCATCCGCGCCCGTTGCAGTCATGGTGCTCATCGTTGTCTCCCCGGCAGAGGCGCTTCTATCAACGCCCGAAGCCGAGGCGGCGCAACATGCAGCGCACAATGGCTGTTGAAAAATTGCATGCCAGACACGCCGTCCGGCCTGCGGCATCCCGGTCCGGAACCCCCATGTCTCAAGTGTGGTTGTTCTGATGCTCCGGAATCCCGGAGCAAATGCGGGAGGTTTGCCATGCAACGCCGCGAAGCCACCCTCGACCTCTACAACGCCGTCCTCGGCGCTTTCCTGATCGTCTCGCCCTGGCTGTTCGATTACGCCTACAGCCCGGCCCGCAACGGCGCCTTCGCGGCCGGTGCGGTGCTGATGCTGGTCTCGCTGCTGGCGATCGCCGCATTCCGGGAGTGGGAGGAGTGGGTCAATCTCGCCATCGGCTGCTGGGTCATCGCGTCGCCGTGGATCCTCGATTTTCCGCACCGCAGCGCGATGCATGTCGCGGTGCTGATCGGCTCGATCGTGGTGTTCCTGTCGCTGCTCGAACTGTGGCTGATCCACAATCCGAGGTGGCTCGACCAGCCCGTCGCGTCGCCGCCGGAGCAGGGCAAGCCGCGTCACTGAGCGCGGCTGGCTACTTCTTTTCGCCGGCCATCACATAGGCCCACAGCGCCTCGAGGTCGCCGGGCTGCAGCACCTCGCCCCAGGGCGGCATGTTGTTCTTGCCCTTGGTCACCGACGCTTCGAAGCGCGCGAACTGCCCCGGCGGAAACGTGCGCAGGTCGAAGCTGCCGCCGGGATACTCCATCTGCGCGCCGTGGCACGGCGTGCAGTAGGTCGCGTAGACGTCGGCGCCGGCCTTGATCTTGTCGGGCGCAAATTCCTGCGCCGCGGCGCTCGTGCCGAGGAGCACGAGGCCGAGGCCCACCACATTCACCAGTCGCATGCTTTTCTGGATTCCTCGAACTCGTTCTTGAAATGAAACGGTGGTGTCGCTTCACCCTCCCCTGGAGGGGGAGGGTCGCGAGCGAAGCTCGCGGGGTGGG
>CAKZHN010000581.1 GCA_936924235.1 uncultured Rhodoplanes sp.
GGACCGTAGTCATCCAACACCAGATACACGTCGACATCAAAGCCGGGGACGATTGAGGGACTACGCATGCAGTTACTCGCATAAAAGCCGCCGCGCAGCCTGGCTGGGGAGTCAGGGGGGGCTGATGTTCGGCCACGCAGCGGCACTTATTCAACAGTGCTGCCGAGATGACGTTCCCGTAGCCAAGAACGAAGCGTCGGCTGTTAACCACGCAAGCGGTTCTGGTGCAACCTGAACCTCGGCTCGTGGCTTAGTATGGGGATGCGGCGCGCACCTTGGGGGGACCGGCGTGCCTTCGGAAGACATCGACCAATTCGTTGCCTTATCGCGCAAATATTTGGCGGGTGCCTACGTGAAAATTGCGCTTGAGCAACTTACGCCGCCTGAACTTGCGGCGATGTGGTCGCTCGTTCGGGGCGTGGAAGCCGCCCTGAGGCTGCGGGGTATCTCCCTCGATGAGGAGCTGCTGGATCGAGACATCGAAAACCTGCTTCGCCCGTAGCGCTGACCCACAGCGTCGGCGCTTAACCTTGCGCTTGGTTTTTGATAACGCGGACGAAGCGCCCGCCTTCCCACAACTGAATGTCCTTGCCCTTGGCAACATCAGTTACATGTTTCATCGCGGCCTCATCGTCAGGCGCATCAAACTCGATGGGCGAGCCCATCGAAGAAGCTTCAGGTTCTATCGTAAACGCCCGGTACCGCAGCATGTACCCCCGTCCCTCCCAACGCCTGCAACGCTAATAGACCGCGCGAAGCCGTACCATCGCTCAAATGGGTTACAGCCATCCCTTCAACGCGCAACGCGTCCTGCGCGGGCTCGCGGCTGAATTCAACGTGTCGGCGAAAATTGCAGTCCGGTTAGAGGCGGCGCCTCACGTTTGCGTGCGCGCTTTTTGCTCAGCAGTCCTGCGCCAAGGCCTCCACACGAACTTGCGGCAGGCGGCGCATTGATAAATGCGGTACCCCGGCTCATCGCCGAGGGCTGAGACGGTGGTGACGTACTCGGTCGCCTTCCCGCAACCTTCGCAACTGGGATTGTCGTTTGACATGGGAAGCACGCGCTCTTTGTCGGCAAACGCCCGGCTCCGAGCGGCGTTCCAAGGGCGACTTCCCGTTGAGGGACACGCGGGCATTTCCAGGGTAACCACGGGCGGCTCGCGCCATTAAAAAAGACACATCGCGAGAGGTCGATGATGCACGAACACGCGCCCCACCTTACCGTCGCGGAGTGTCACGCCAAGGTCGCCGAGTGCCGGGAAATGGCCAAGCGGGTACAGAACCCCGAGCACCGGGTGATGCTTGAGCACATGGCGGACACGTGGGCGCGCATCTGCGCGGACCTGGAAAAGCGGAATGGCGGCGGCGACGAGGGGTGAGACTGCGGTCGATACCTGCGCCTTTCCGATGCTGTTTCGGTAGCGCTCCGATTTACTGTTAATCCAGTTCAACAAAGACAGCTTCTTTGACGCAGCTAGGATGGCTTTGCTTGATCGACGGACCTTCCGCCGCATCGGGTGTTGTCGACAGGCTGTTACGATCCCAACTGCGAACCCCTCGCGTGCGCACACGGGCGGGGGGTTCGTTGTCTAGGTTCGACTGCAATACGAGCTAGCGGACACCTCGCGCAGCTTCGTTAGCCACGAGCACGTCCGCCATCCTCGCCAGCAATGCGCTCACGACTTCACGGCCGCGCGGCGTCGTGAATGTTCGCGAGGGACGCACGGCGTGCGAAAAGCGTATGAGCCCACGCGCGCGCAATGCTCGCAGCGTTTCGAGATCACTGACTTTGACGGGGCGATCACCGCTGGCGTGCTCCGTCAGCATAGTCACCATCAAACCCGTAAGCTGCACGCCATCGACGATGGTGCCCTTAGATGCCTTGGAACTCATGCGCTTCCCCGCCAGCCAGCAGCGCACCTATGGCCAGTCGTGCACGCGGCCATCAAGGGGGTGTGAGCGCAATGCGACCGACCGTGGCGCAGCGGCAACTGTCGTTTTCTGAAGCCTGGAATGGAACCGCAAGCTAGATCCGTTGCCCTCGCGCCCCTAAATCCCAGACCGGACCGCCGCTGACGCAACTCTGTCTACTGGCCCGAGTTCTTTTGTGAGAGAGCGAATGGGCGAAGTCGACATGGCTAAAAGCGAGCACAGGAAGACCGACGCCGCGGCCTACAAAGAGAGCCGTGAAGGACAAGAGCTGTACCGGGAGGTGACCGACCTTCTCTTGCTTCTTTTCGAGCCAACCCAACAGAAGAGCGATCCTAGGAGGAGGCGCAGGAGCTCTTCGCCTACTAAAGCGAAACGCACCGCAGGTCCGCGCCGCTAACTTACCGGCAAACGCTATCGCCCGGAGCTACGACAGCGAGCCTCGAAGTTCATCGGGCCATTGCACGTTTTTGATTGTGTACGAACGTGTACCTGCGGGGGCGTGCACTTCTACTGACTCACCACGGTTCTTCCCGATCAAGGCGCGCGCGATTGGCGAGGTCACGGAAATCCGTCCGTGCGCTGCATCAGCTTCCGGCTCGCCGACGATCTGCCACGTCTTCTTGGCTTTGGTGTCTTCGTCGATAAGCGTCACGGTAGCCCCGAAGCGAATGACGTCGCCCGTCTGTTGCGCGAGATTGATCACTTCAGCATGCGCGAGCTTTGCCTCGAGATCTGCAATGCGACTCTCATTGACGGCCTGCTCCGCGACGACAGCTTGATACTCAGCGTTTTCGCCGAGATTGGTATCGTCGCTCATGGCTTGCTGAAGCCGCGCCACGATCTGCGATCGCTCGACGTGAACGCGTTGCCGCAGCTCCTCTTGAAGCGTCGCAAAGCCGGCGGCGGTCATGGGTAAGGTTTGCATAGGCTCGCACCCAAAATAAAAAGTCGCCCGCTCAACCGGCCGTCGCAAAAATAGTTCCGGAGAGCCGCTGGAGCGGACCTGGGGAGCTGGATGCGTAAATGTGTCAAACGACTCAGCGAGGAGTTCTACCGATCTCAATATTAAACAGCTGTAATCCGCCTGTGCTGACAAGAAAGCGCGCGGCGTGGGCGATGCCCGATGCGTTTTACTCCTGACTGAACACCTTGCCCCGGCGGAAACGGCGGGGCTTTTTCTTAGGGAACGCGCGCTCTTCCCACTAAGTCGGTCGTCAGGATGAGCCTGACAGTCACGCTGAATTCTGCGTGCGGCGTGAAGGGGCTTTCAACTTTTCTGGGCGAGGCTGGCGCCGCCGATGGGAAGCGTGGCCTTCGGCAACTGCCCTTCTTTAGGGAGCCCCGGCCTTGCCGGGGCTTTCTTTTTCGAGCGCATGCGCTTGCCGCGCGCTGCGCTTACGTGTCGATCACAGCTAGCAATGTATCGTTCGACATGGTGGGACGCCAGCGCTGCTTCCGGGCATGCTGACCAGTCCCGGGGGTGCGCAGGTGGATCGCCTGCACGGGGTCGTATTTTTCCAAAATTACATTTATATTCGGTGAACCAGCCGCGTGCCGAGATTGCTGGGTGAATTGTGTAAATCGTGAGTGCGTCCGGTGAGTTCGAGTGACGATCCACAGCAGCTGCGGCGGCGGGCCGAGACAATGCGCGAACGCGCAGAGCGTGCCGAGCACCTCGCAACCAAACAGGGGCTCCTCCGTATCGCCGCAGATTTTGACGTGTTGGCGGACCGTGCGGAACAACGGCTTAGCGCGATGTTGAAGCGATTAGGCCAGGGTCAGACCTCAGCTCCCGTGCCCTCGCCGCTTGAGGCTGAGAACATCTAGCCGCAGGCCCTGCCTGGCCAGACTATCCGAAAACGCAAGGTCGTCGGACAATCTAGCCATCACGTTTTCAAGCGTTTGCGTTTACGCAGGTCCGCGTCGGGCCATAAGGCCGAGGACGAGCAGAACAAGGAAGATCACAAGGAAGATGTAGAAGAGAACGCGTGCGACATCTGCGCTCGCAGCGGCCAATCCCGTGAAGCCGAACAGCGCGGCGACGATCGAGACCAGAAACATGATCAAAGCCCACTTAAGCAAGGACATTTGTGCCTCCTCAGTGGACCGTTGAAGCGTTGTTGGGCTGGGCTTGGTCGTCAGCCTCTTGAGCGAAAAACCGCCACGTCTCGGCGATTTCCCTCAGCCGTTGATCTTCGCGCGGCTTCTGAAGGGCCAATCGCTCGCACTCCAGCGCCCGTTGCCGGTAGAGTTCTGCTGTCCGCATATCGACCTCCGTCTCAGTGAGCCGATAAAGCTTTTGATAGAGCAAAGTTCCAGCTCTGGAGGCTGTGAACGTTTGGTCCCGGCAGACTCTGGCGGATACCCTTCCCGGTTCGTCGGATTACCCCGATGCGGAGCTCAGCCGGGGCGCGGCCGGCTACCGCCGCGCCGCATCAAACCGGAACGTCCCGCGTGGGGTGTTCTTTACCGCCACGCCCAGCTCTCGGGCACGTTTTTTGATGCTGCTTTTCAGAGCGCTTTAAGCGGAGCGCGATGCGGCGCAGGTAAAGACCGCTGGAGGCTAGATCCTTGAGTCTGGCCTCGTCGTCTGCGGTCCAAGCGTAGGTTGAGCGTTTCAACATGTTGGTCTCCGGCAAGAGACCCCCGACTCTTCAACCTTCTCACAGAGTTGCGGCCATGCACTATTAAGTTTGATAAAGGCTGTGGTCCGCCCTGCCCGGCGTCGCCTCGCACATTCATCCATTGTGTCCGGTCACCACGTCGAGCGCGTTCTCGGCAAGGCGCACGAGCTTGCTCCGCCGCATGACTGCGTCGCTCGCGCCAAGCAGGTAGCGTTCCACGGCCTTCGCCATCGGAGCGGTGAGGCCTTCGCTCGCCTTCGGCTGAAAGAGTGGAAGAGCATCAAGGCCGTCGTCATCATCGTCGATCACCGCGAAGCGCGTGACGCGTGGGTGCTTCTTAAGCCATGCGCTGATTTCGTCGTGGCGCGAACGCTTGGGAAAGTCTGGCGTCACATCCCGATATGGAATGCCGTGATAACGAGCGCTAAAGAGCCCTGCCGGATCGTATCGCCATGTTGAAATCATCACCGGGCAGGCTCGGGTCTTTACAATGATTTTCTTGAAGCGGGTCAGGAGACGCGGCTCGACGACATAGGGCAGCTTGCGGGGATTGGGCGTGCTGGGGGTGTTGAGGACACCGTCGATGTCAAAAAATACGACGCGCATGGGTAGGAGGTAGACGCAAGCGAAAATGAAAAAAGGCCTCGTTGCAGTTTTCGTCTAAGAACGCCATAACCCCGGCCGCCTGATCTGGCTTTAATTACCGATGCACTCACCGGCCGCTCGGCGTTACTTCTTGAAAGTGTCGCCGGTCGCCCTTCCCGCCTCCCCGGCCTTTTCATACTGCTCCTGTCGCTCCTTGCCCGGCGACGTGCGCGACTTGTCTTGCGCATAGGGC
>CAKZHN010000582.1 GCA_936924235.1 uncultured Rhodoplanes sp.
GAGTGCAGAGATTGAGGATGTGTGGGTCATGTTGGCCTCCTGCCTGTTTACCTTCGTTCGTTGCGCAGCAGTGGCACGAGGTTCAGCGGAACTTCGGTGAATCTTTCTCGGCTATAAATTTTGACACACGCGCGCCATGCAGCCATCGTCGATCTTTTCGGTGGCCGACAGCAGTGCGGATGACATGCAGGCCCCTACCTATCAACGGTCAAACATCGCGTGCTCAGCCGAAAAGGACGCGTGAGCTTCAACCTGGTATGCGCGGTAGACGACCAAGATGCCGGCGGCCAGCACCACGATGGTAAGCGCGATCCGCAAACCGGTGCTGTTCACGTCCATGGTTCACCCCAACAAAAAGGCCCCCCGCCATGGTGCTTCGGCGAGGGGCGTGGTCGCGGGTAGGAACTGGATAAGTTTATCACTGGCATGCCGCCCCTCAAGTGGAAATTTTGGGCGTATCAAGGTTAGCGATGTCACCAACCTCGGAACTGTCTTTGGAGACCCGTTGTGGCGCAGGCCGGCGAGGTGAAGCCATAAGTCTGGTTATGATGGACCAAACGTGTTCGCTGCGCTCGCGATGGGCTTCTTTCCATATCTCGGAAAACGTTTTCGGGCCGTCCATAGGATGCTCCCGCCAAAATAGATAAAAGATACTCCGACCCGAAAATGCTGCGACGTAAGCAGAAGCAGCGTCACATAACGGCGGTACTCTATCTGAAAACAGTTAGGTCTTGCGGAGTGCGCGCTTACCAGAGGTTCACCGCACCGATGCCCGGCAGCACGTTGAGATTGGCACCCGCGTTGACGTGCGGCTCTGTCAACCCTGAATGGCCGGCCGTGAAGGCCGTCGCAGCGGTGGCGAACCCGATAAGCAGCGCCCCGAAAATAACCGCCAGGCGGCGGCGGCTCGCCTGCTTGCTGATGCGTGTCCCTGTGCGGCGGCCCCGATACCCGGGATTGATGCATTCGCCGCCGAACAACCTGACTTGACGTTCGTGATTGGCGTGCATGGCAAGTCCCCTAAGACTTCACCCTCGCATGTACTTTCGAACAGATCAGCGCAACGTTGAAGTGCGATAAGTCACAGCCCATCACGCCCCCACGAAGTTTTTCGCTGCCCCTTACCTGGACCGGTCTTCCACCGGCTGGATCGCACCAGCTTGCTGGCGCACTCATTCGATGACCTCGTCAGCGGTGGCGAGCAGCGACGCCGGGATGGTGGCACCGAGCGCGCGGGCGGTCCTCAAGTTGATCACCATCTCGAACTTGGTCGCCAGCGGGATCGGCAAATCGGCCGGCTTTTTGCCTTTGAGAACGCGGGCGACGTAGCGTCCCGCCTCGCGGTGGGCTTCCGGAAAGCTTGCTCCGTAGCTCATCAATCCGCCGGCCACGACCGGCTCATGAGTGTGGAAGATCGTCGCGATGCGGTCGCGCCGCGCGAGCAGGAACGGATCAGGATTGACGACCAGCCCGCGGACGCGGCGTCCGCCGATTATGCGCGATGACTCCCGCCGCCTAATCACTCGATCACCTCATCGGCACGGGCGAGTAGTGAAGTTGGCACGCTGATGCTCATGGCTCTGGCCGTTTTCAAATTGATGACCAGTTGATATTTAGTTGGCGTCTGTACAGGAAGGTCAGCCGGTTTGTCCCCTCGCAGGATGCGGTCAACGTAGCCTGCTGCCAGACGGTATTGATCGATAAAGTCCGCCGCATATGACAACAGGCCGCCACTCGCGACAAAGTCTCGGGTGGAATAGACCGCAGGCAGCTTGTGCCGCGCCGCCATTGCGGCAATTGCTTCGCGTTGCACGACCGCTTGCGGATAGGACGTCACGATTAAGCCGCCATTGCCGGCCGCTGCGAATGCGTACAGGGCTTCGTCGAGTTCGCTTGGCGTTCCAGGCTTAATTGGGATGACGTCCACGCCGAGCGCCGGAGCCACTGATTGAATGATTGCGAACTGGCCTATTCCAGCCGGAAGTTTCGGATCCCAAAGAACGGCCGCCCGCTTGATGCCGGGCGCGACCTCTTTGAGCAAGTCCAGCCATTTTCCACTTACGCTATATTCAAACTGCGCAAAACCTGTCGCGTTGCCGCCCGGGTGAGAAAGGCTGTCGATGAAACCAGAGCCGACCGGGTCAGGCACAAGGGCGAATACGATCGGCACCGCGCGAGTCTTTTCCAGCAGTGATCCGAGCGTTGCCCCGCCGGTCACGACAATGACGTCGGGCGCCAGTGCCGCCAACTCCTGCGCATTCCTGCGCATGTCGCTGTCGCGGCCTTCACCCCACCGATAATCGATCTGCAAATTCCGGCCTTCAGTCCACCCCAGTCGGGCAAGTTCTGCAAAGAGCGCCGTGTAGCGGGCGCGCGTTCCGGCCTCGTCCATGATCCCGGTGGCCAAGCCCAGACGGCGGACCCGCGCACCTTGTTGCGCACGAGCACCTGATGCCCACGTCGCCGTGACGCTTAGAACTGCGAGAAAGTCGCGCCGCCTAATCACTCGATCACCTCGTCTGCGCGCGCCAGAAGCGATGCCGGTACGTTCAGGCCAAGCGCCTTTGCCGTCGTCAGGTTGATGACCAACTCAAATTTGGTCGGTTGTTCGACCGGGATATCGGCGGGCTTTGCTCCCCTCAGAATCTTGTCGACGATTTCGGCGGTCCGTCTGTAAAATTCTGCGAAACTCGGACCGTAGGAAATGAGGCCTCCTCCATCCACAAAAGCGCGCTGGCTGAAAATCGTCGCCAGATGTGCCGAGGACGCGAGGGTATTAATGCGTGTTCTATTGCTGTTTATGAGCGGATCGCCAACAAAATAGAGCCCATCGAAGCGGCTTTTGACGGCATCGAAAACAGAGGGGATATCTTCCGAGCGCCGTATCTCAAATGAAGAAGTCTCGATTCCCAATGACCCCGCCGCCTTCTCAACCTCGCTCATCTCTTGGGTCGCGGCGGGATTCCCAGCATTGGTCATAATCGCCAATCGGCGCAGGTCAGTGACTATTTCGCGCAAAAGTGCCAGGCGCTTGGTCGCGGTGTCGGTCTGCTGTATCGATAATCCAGTGACGTTGCCTCCCGGTCGCCGCAAACTCTCAACAAGACCGGTGCCAACCGGATCGCCGGCCACCGCAAAAACAATCGGGATCGCCGAAGTTTCCCGTTTTACGGCCGTAACCGTCGCATTCCCGTTGGTGACGATGATGTCGACATTAAGCCGCACAAATTCGGCTGCCGCTTCGGCGACAAGTTCGGCTTGGCCGCCCATCCAGCGATATTCAATTGCAAGATTGCGCCCCTGAGTCCATTTGAGTTCGTGCAGTCGTTGTAAAAACAGTGCGATCCATTGCCCGTGCGTGGATGGGGTTCCTGAAACTAGCAACCCAATCGTTGATAGCTTGCCGGACTTCTGCGCATGAGCCGTCAGCGGCCACCAAATTACCGCACCACCAAATAGGCCAAAAAATTCCCGCCGCCTCATGTTCGCCTCTGAGTAGAGGCCCATGGTACCGCGCTGCGCCACGGTCCGAAAGACGGTGAGAGTAGGCCCGGAGTCGCTGGATGCACAGCAGGGCTGCGCGGTCACGCTAGAAGGGCTGCACGGGAACCAGCGGCTGTACCGGCCGGTCGCCAAGTACTGCCGGCTAGCGGATCGCTTTCGGATCAAAGCGGACATCAGGTGCCGCGCGTTCGTAGTGCCAAAAGGCAACATCGCGGCTGTCGCTCGTTCTAAATAGCGAGGCCGCAAATGCATCGCTTCATTCCAATATACCGTCAGCAATCGTAAGCAATTGCGTCGGTATTGTAAGCTCAAGGAGGTTCGCGGTCTTACGATTAATCACCAATTCAAAGCGCGTTGGTAATTCAACTGGTAGATCAGCTGGCCGTGCCCCCTTAAGAATTTTGTCTACGAAATACGCAGTCCGCCGAACAAACTCCCTTGCGCTTTCGCCGTAGCTCATCAGGCCACCGGCTTCCGCGTACCCGCGCCGCTGAGAAATTGACGGTAGCTTCCATGTCAATGCGAGTTTCGCGATTCTCAATGTCTCCGCATTAAATAAATAATTACTGTCCAATATGAACGCCTGCATGTGTTCGTTGCTCATCTTGGAAAATGTGTTTTCGAAATCGTTCGGATTCGCGACGCCTATCCGCTGGATCGCTATGCCGATCCGCTGCGCGGCGACCTGCAGATACGTCGGCGTCTTAGAAAGGTAGGGGTTAACTGTTTCGGGGCGCGCCGCGTTTATCAAATGTCCGACACGCGCCAGATTGGGAACCATCGAGGTTAGTAGATGTAGTTGTTTCGCAGCGGCCTCGTCGTTGGCGCTCGACAAACCTGTAGTATTGCCCCCAGGACGTGCAAGGCTGTCGACTAAACCCATCCTCACTGGATCATTAGAAACCGCCATGACAATTGGAATTTCGCGTGATGCACTCTGAGCCGCTCGAACTGCGAGATTGGTCGTCGCCACGATGACGTCAACTCTAAGATTTGACAGCTCCAACGCTAGTGCAGGCAGGCGATCATAGTTCCAGTCCGCGAACCGCCACTCAATTGAAAAATCTATACCTTCAACATAGCCGAGTTTCTCCATCTCCTGCGCGAAGTACGAATTGAGCACAGCGCGGCCGACCTCTGCGGCAAGATAGCCAATCCGAAAATGCCTGCGGACTGGTTGCGCACGGGTTACATGTGGCAACACAACAGCGACACCACGGACAAGACCGAGAAATTTCCGCCGCCGCATGTCCGCCCCTAAGCTCAGCCTTGCAGGCATTCAAGAAAGAACTGTCGAATCATCGGGCTGTGAAAAAATCCAAGCAACAGCCTCGGTGATGGTGGCCATGCTCTGTTTTGGGTTCGGAACGAAAGAGGGCGCCAACTAGGGCGGCCTCTTATCTGATGCAGAAAGGACTGCTGGACTTATAGTAGCAAGTTCCGGGTCGGCATGTCTGTTGGCAGTTCGAATGGCCATTCCTCTGACAAGTGGCCACGCAGCTTGCACTCGAAACAGTATTGGACAGTGCGTTCGCCGCACTGGTGTTGCCAGACTTCGCCGCTACCTGAGTGGCCCCTATGCTGCTCGCGCCTCCCATCGCGGCTACTCCAGGCGATGACACGCCCGCGACCAGCAACACGCATAGAGCCAAGCGCAGTGATTTCATTTGTCCCCCCGGTCTCGCCCTTCAACAGCGTGCGAATGCAAGAATATCGTAGCACAACCTTACCGGCCAGCGCCCCAAAACAGGTCAGTCCCTCGGTCCCGTCGGACCAGATCAAAGATCATCTAGAACGCCTGCCGCGACAGGGGGCGCAAATGGGGCTATTTTCTCCGGCCCCGACGACGGCTATGGGTCAAACACGACGAGCCGCGAAGTGACGCAAGCCGACCAAAGCGGACATCAGTGCGCCCGCGTCCTTACCGTTCCGCTATAGCAGCCTA
>CAKZHN010000583.1 GCA_936924235.1 uncultured Rhodoplanes sp.
AAAACAGGGAGACGGGCGCAGCCGGGCGTCCGAAAAACAAAGCCCCGGCCAAGCGAAGCGTTGGCTATCGGGGAGAGCTGGCTGTTCAAGGTCGCAAAAACCACGCGGCCCGCGGCGTCTCGCGCCGCAGGCCGCGTTGGTTCGTCCGAACGCGATGGTTCGGCTAGTTATGCCAGAACAACGCCAACAGGATGATGATCGGCAGCGGAATGCCGAGCAGCCACAGCAACATTCCTCGTCCAAAGCCCATGTTCTCCTCCGTGCTTGGTTTCGAACAAAACGGCGGAGACGGAGAAAGGTTCCACGGCTCGGTTGTTCAGATCGCCTTCGGCTTCCACCACACCAGCACGACACCCACCGTGGACGCCGCAAGGCCTGCGATCGCCATCGTCGACAGATGCTCGCTGAGCAGCGCCATCGCGAGAATCGCCGACGCTCCGGGCACCACGAAGAAGCCCGACGAGGCGCGGCCCGCGCCGTAGCGCTCGAGCATCAGGCTGTAGATCGCCATGCCGCCGATCGACATCATCAGCGTGTTCCAGGCCAGCGCCTCAGCGAAGTGCGCGGTCCAGTGCATGCGCGGCGTCTCGAAGCCGAGCATCAGAATGAGCGTCATCAGCGCGCCGCCGATGAGCTGCACCGAGGTCGACTCGAAGGCCGGCACGTCGGCGGCGAAGCGCTTCAAGGTCAAGGTGCCGGCGGTGAGGCCGAACAGGCTCAGCCCCAGCAGCGCGAGATTGCCGCTGCCGAGCGACAGTGGCACGCCGAGCAGCACGCCGACAAAGCCCAGCAGCACGCCGAGCCATTGCCAGGGCGCGAACCGCTCATTGAACAGTCCGACGCTCACCGCCGCGGTGAGGATCGGGTGAAACGCATGCACCAGCGCGGTCGGCGTGGCGTCGACCGCGACGAGCGCGGCGTGCGTCATCGCAAGACCGAAGCCGTGCAGCAGCGCGCCGCCGAGCAGGATGTACGGCCACTTGGCCGCGCGCGGCCAGCTTCGGCCCATCAGCCACATCAGCAAGGCCGCGGCGGCCGCCGCGATCGAAAGCCTGACTGCGACCAGCGCAAACGGCGACGCATCGACGAGGCCGACCTTGGCGGCCACGTAGGACGAAGCCCAGAGGAGCGCAAAGACGAACGGCAGCAGCGCGGTCAGCACAACGAGAGCATCCGGTCTGTGAAGGGACGCCCTCTATATACCCGCGCACAGCCGCGCGCCCTTCGTATGATTGAAGGGTGCCGTTCGCCAAAGGCAAAGGCCCAGACGAGTCCGAGGGAACTGCCGCGGCCGTTACTTCATCGGCTTGTAGAGCCGCTCGTCATAGAGCGCGCCGGTCATGGCGGCGAGCTTGGTGCGGAACTCGCGGGTTTCCTTCTGCATCTGGTGCAGGTCGAAGGCGCCGCGATTGGTCCAGGACTCGACCACGGTGAAATGGTTCGGCCGGTTGGTCTGCTGCCAGGCGTCGAACGAATGGTTGCCGGCCTGCTTGCGGCTGTCTTCCGCAAGCTGCTTCAGCGCGGCGACGCCGTTGTCCTTCTGCGGCGGGATGACGTCGACGTGGGTGACCGCAAAAACCGGGTCCTTGGCGCCGGGCTTGGCCGCGGCCACCGCCAGCGCGTTGTGCTGCCGGGTGTCGGACGGCGCGACCTGCATCGAGGCGAGCTTCTCGTTGAGCTTCTTCACCGTGTCGCCCGAGGCGTGGGCGTCATAGGCCATTTGGTTGGTCCAGGAGCCGAGTACGGCAAACTGGTTGGGCCGGTCGATGCGCTGATAGACCTCGAGCGCGACGACGCCGGTCTCCTTCTTGGCGGCGTCGCGGTAGCCCTTCAGCGCCGCAGCGCCGACCTTGGCCAGCACCGGCCCGACCTCGACATAGGTCACCGTGTAGAACGTCGCATCCTGTGCGAGCGCCGCAGGACTTCCGGCCAAGGTCATGGCCAAACCGGCCAGCGCAAGAAGACGAAGCATGACGATCCTCCCAACCCTTTCGTTGAAATTCGACTGCTAAAGCGTGACGACCACATTGCCCATCGCCTTGCCTTGCTCGACCGCCTCGTGGGCCGCGACGATGTCCTTGAGCGGCAATGTCAGCGCCACGTTGTTGATCAACGTCTTGTTCTCCAGCATCCGGTTGATGCCGGTGACCGCGGAGCTGCGTTCGGCGGCGGTGAGTTCGTAGACATAGATGAACTGCAGCCGGATGCCGTTGACGAGAAGGTGTTGCGCCGGAATGGGCGCCTCGGCGCTGCCGGTGCCGTAGATCACGACGTGGCTGCGGGGATGCAGGATGACGGGAAAGAGCTTGGCGTTGGCGGCGAGATCCATCTCGATCACGGCGTCGACCATGGCCTTGCCGGTCAGCGCCGCGACCCGTTCGCCGACATTCTCGCGCTTGTAATCGATGGTGTGGTCGGCGCCGGCCTTCTTGGCCAGCGCGGCCTTGGCCTCCGAGCTCACCGTGGTCAGCACGGTCGCGCCGCGCGCCTTGGCGAACTGGATGGCGTAATGGCCGACGCCGCCCGCGCCGCCGGTCACCAGCACGGTCGTGCCCTTGGCGGTGCCCGCGACCTCGACGGCGTTGTAGGCGGTCATCGCCGGGATGCCGAGGCAGGCGCCGGCCTCGTCGCTGACGTGCGAAGGCATCGGCACCGCGTAGGGCGCCGGCAGCACGACGTATTCGGCGCAGGTGCCGAACGGCCGCTTCCATTGCGCATTCCAGACCCAGACGCGCTCGCCTTTGCGGGTGGCCGGCACGCCGTCGCCGACCTGATCGATCTCGCCCGCGCCGTCGCTGTGCGGGATCACGCGCGGATAGCCGATCTTGCGGGTGCGGCCTTCGCGGGCCTTCACGTCGGATGGATTGACGCCCGAGGCCGTGAGCCGGACGCGGACCTCGCCCGGCCCCGGAACGGGAGTATCGACATCGGCGACGCTGAACACGTCGCGCGCCGCGCCGTTTCGTTCGTAGAACGCCGCACGCATTCGGATACCCCCGGCTTTGCGTTATTGTGTCTTTTGACGGACGCCCCGGCAATGGCGTTTCGTCCAACAGTCACCACTTGTGCTTTCACACAGTCGGGAGGTGGGCCATGGCGGTAGGATACGGTTCGGCGCTGATCGTGGGCGCGGGTTCAGGGTTGAGCGCGTCAGTGGCCCGCGCGCTGAGGGGCGAGGGGGTCAAGCTCGCGCTTGCGGCGCGCTCGACCGCCGATCTCGCGGCGCTCGCGAGCGAGACCGGCGCCACGCTGTTCACCTGCGACGCCAGCAAGCGCAGCGATGTCGACAAGCTGTTCGCCGATCTCGACGGTTCGTTTGGCGCGCCCGAGGTCGTGGTGTTCAATCCGAGCTTCCGCACCCGGGGCACGATCGCCGAGCTTGACCCGGCCGACGTCGAGAAGGCGCTGATGGTCTCCGCCTTCGGCGGCTTCCTGGTGGCGCAGCAGGCCGTCAAGCGCATGCTGCCGAAGGGGCGCGGCTGCATCGTCTTCACCGGGGCCTCGGCCAGCGTGAAGGGCTATGCCCAATCGGCGCCGTTCGCGATGGGCAAGTTCGCGCTGCGCGGGCTTGCTCAGAGCATGGCGCGGGAGCTGCACCCCAAGGGCATCCACGTGGCTCATGTGGTGATTGACGGCGGCATTCGGAGCGAACGACGCGCGGACCCGCCCGGCAAGACCGACAGCCTGCTCGATCCCGACGCCATCGCGGCCACCTACCTGAGCGTGATCCGGCAGGCGCCGAGCGCCTGGTCCCACGAGGTGGAGGTGCGGCCCTGGGTCGAGACGTTCTAGGCCCCGCCGGAGCGGTGTTTGGTTGCGTCCGATAGCAAGCCATTCGGCTTTCGCATAAAGGCCATCGCCGGATTATTTTACCTCTCAAGAAATCATATCAATCCTTTGAAATATAATGATTATTCATGGTCGTGATGGCCTCATGGCATTGCGGTCATCCGTGCTTTTTTCGCACCATGCTACCGATATCGGTGCTATGGTTTCGCGTGAACGGCCATTCAGAGACATGGATGCCGTAAGTGGGGTGTCTCTCAGCGTATGATTGGGGGTCTCGGTGCTAAAGAACCATAAGTATTCGATTGGCGAGAATGTTCGTTATACGGCCGGCCCGTTCACGCGTGCGGGCACCAACGGCTCCTTCACGGTGGTGAAGCTGCTGCCGACCGACGGCGACGAGCATCAGTACCGCATCAAGAGTCTCGGCGAAGCGTTCGAGCGCGTTGCCAAGGAAAGCCAGCTCGACCGCGAGCACTGAGCACCGATCGAATATCGATGAGAACGGGCCCGCGAGGGCCCGTTTTCATTTGGAACATTCGCACTCTTGCCGTGGACGCGCGATATCGCGCTGCTAGAACTCTCGGGCGACACAGGCGCGCATCGCCGCGGCCGAGCAGGGGAGCACGACAACATTATGGCGACCTACATCACTCAGGGCCGTTACACCCGCGAAGCCATCAAGGGCATGATCGTGAAGCCCGAGGACCGCTACGAGGCGCTGTCGAAGCACGTCGCGCGCGCCGGCGGCCGCGTGATCGGCTACTACCTGACGTTCGGCGAATACGACTTCCTCGCCATCGTCGAGGCGCCGGGCGAAACCCAGATGGCCGCGATCCTGCTGTCGGCGGCGGGCGCGGGCGGCATCACCGACTTGCGCACCACCGTCGCGCTGAGCGCGGTCGAGGCCAAGGGCGCTTTTGCAGCGGCCGGCGATCTCGCCCATTCGTTCCGCACGCCCGGCGGCGCCTGAGCGCGGTTCCGGTCCGGCGCGGCCGGGGAACTCGGCGATGGCCGGCGTTTTCTGGGGAAAAACGGCGGAAAATGGACCGGCATGGTTAACGCCGCGGCGCATGCGCCGGCCAAATAACGCGGTGCCATCGGACATTTCGGCGGCGTGCCGTCCGGTCGCAGGCTTTTTGCAGATTGGCCTCAATCCGGGCGCTACGGCATATTAGCGACTGGTCTACGAGATTGGGCTGCGGGGCCTTCAGCAGCAGCAAGACGAGTACGCGGCGACCGCATGTTGAGTACGTTCAACGTCCTGCCTGGAACCGACCTCACCACCGGTGCGCTCGTGCTCACGGTGTTGCTGGCGGGCACCGCGATCACGCTGATCGCCGTGTTCGGCGGCATCGCGTTCCGCCGGGTCGGCGAGGCGGGCACGTCCGGCATGATGTGGCGTGGCGGCCTGGTGCTGGTCGGCGTGCTGCTCGCCTGGGCCTTGCTCGACCGCTCCTCGATCCGCGACCAGATCGCCGAACGGCGGGCTCTCGAGGCGCGCGCCGCGGACCTGACGATCCGCGCGATCCAGCCGGGTTCGGCGCTCGCCTGTCTCGACGCCGTCGCCGGGCCTGCGGTTGAGGCGGCCTGCGAGAAGTCGGTGTTGGCGACCCCCGAGATGGTCGCGGCCGCGGTCTCCTATATCGACGCCCGCGTCTCG
>CAKZHN010000584.1 GCA_936924235.1 uncultured Rhodoplanes sp.
CTGGTCGAAGCCGTAGTCGTTGCCGATCGCGGTCAGCGCCGAGGTGTCGGTGGTGAGCGCGATGGCGGCGAGCGGCGCGCGGTCGTTGATGAAGCGGCCGACGAATTCGGCGGCGATGTGCTGGGCGTCGGCGGCGCTGCCGCCATTGCCGGCGAACAGCACCTTGCCGCCGTTCTTCAGCGAAGCTGCGATCTTCTGCGAGGCGCTCAGGATCGCGGCCATGAAGGCCGCATCGGCCATGGCCTTGTCGACGGCCTCGCGCGAGCGGCGGAAATAGGCTTGCAGTTCGTCGGTGCGGGGATCGGCCATGACGTTTTGGTAGCGGGCAGGGCGGGTGCGCGCAAGCTTACGCCGGGACCGGCAGCCGGCCGAGCGCCCGGTGCACCGCGGCGAGCACCTGGGTCGCCGGGATGTCGCGCATGCAGCGGTGGTGCTCCATCCGGCAAGTCGGTTTGTGGCAGGGCCGGCAGTCCACCTCGGTCTTGGTCTCGATGATGGCGGCGAGCGGGTTGAGCGGCGCCCAGTGCCAGGGGCTGGTCGGCCCGAAGATGCCCACGGTCGGCGTGCCGATCGCGGCCGCGACGTGAACGAGGCCGGAGTCGTTGGAGACGCAGGCGTCCGCCACTTTCATAGCCAGGATGGCGTTGCGCAGATCCGTCGACGTCAGGTCGCGGGCATGGGGCCCCGAGGCCT
Organism: uncultured Rhodoplanes sp.; assembly: GCA_936924235.1. GTDB lineage: Bacteria > Pseudomonadota > Alphaproteobacteria > Rhizobiales > Xanthobacteraceae > Z2-YC6860. The sequence continues at coordinate 694 of CAKZHN010000584.1, forward strand.
CGACGATCTCTTTCGCCAGCGGCGCCTCGGCCGGGCTGCCCAGCACCCAGACCGAGAAGCCTTCGGCGGTGAGCGACCGGCCGAGCTCGGCGAAATACGACACCGGCCAGCGCTTGCTGGGACCGACCGCGCCGGGCGCGAAGGCCACCACCGGGCGGCCGTCCTGGGTTAGGCCGCGTTTGGCCCGCCATTCGGCGGCTTCGGAGGGCGGCACGCGGAGCTCGGGCTTCGGCCATTCCACCGGGATCGCCGCATCCTTGGGCAGCGCCAGCGCGCCGCAGCGGTCGATCATGCGCGGCAGCTTCTTCTCGCCGAAGCGGATGTCGTTGAGGAGCCCGAAGCGGACCTCGCCGGCAAAGCCGGTGCGCTCCGGAATGCCGGCAAGGTAGGGCGCCAGCGCCGACTTCCAGGTCCGCGGCATCACCAGCGCGCTGCCGTAGCCTTCGAGCGCGAAGCGGCGGGCCAGCGCCTTATGCTCGGCCAGCGCCAGGCGCTTCCTGGGCAGGTCCCAGACCACGCCCTTGCGGACGCCCGGCATGTAGTCGAGCAGCGGCGCGCACAGCGTGGTGGTTAAGACGTCGACCGGGCGCTGGGGAAACCGCGCCTTCAGGAGCCGGATCACCGAGTGGCAGCGCACGAAGTCGCCGATCCACATGTAGGGGACCAGCAGAATCGGCGTCTCCGCCGCGGCCGTGCTGGATTTGCTGTTCATTTCTTGTGGGTCCACGGGGAGGCGGTAACCCGGCCGTTGGGCCCATGTCCAGCCTGGAAAGCACCCGTCCAGCGACCTTTTCGGCTGATCCGCCATAAACCTAGCCGGAATTTGGGGCAGCGAGCCAAGTTGCTTGTCCGTCCGGTCTGGGGCAAAGGAAGACCACCCCAAACGACGGCGTGAACGGCAACAGGGTCGCGGATGCTTCTGGTCACAGGCGGAGCCGGGTTCATCGGCTCGAATGTGGTCGCGGCCTTGAACGAGGCCGGACGCGCCGATGTCGTGGTCAACGACATCCTCGGCTCCGACCGGAAGTGGCGGAACCTGGCCAAGCGGCGCCTCGCCGACGTGGTCGGCCCGGCCGACCTGATGCGCTGGCTCGATGGCCGCAAGCTCGACGCCGTGATCCACATGGGCGCGATCTCCGACACCACGGCGACCGACGCCGACCTGGTGATCGAAACCAACTTCCGCACTTCTTTGAGGCTGCTCGACTGGTGCACGGCGGCGCGGGTGCCGTTCATCTACGCCTCGTCGGCTGCGACCTACGGCGAGGGCACCGCGGGCTTCGACGACGACTGGAGCCCGAAGGCGTTGCAGACGCTGCGGCCGATGAACCTCTACGGCTGGAGCAAGCACCTGTTTGACCAGGCGCTGGTCGAGCGCGTCACCAGGAAAGAGAAGCTGCCGCCGCAATGGGCGGGGCTGAAGTTCTTCAACGTGTTCGGCCCGAACGAGTACCACAAGGGCGAGATGATGAGCCTCGTCGCCAAGCGCTTCGACGACGCCAAGGCCGGCCGCACCGTGCGGCTGTTCAAATCGCACCGCGACGGCATAGCCGACGGCGACCAGCGCCGCGACTTCATTTACGTGGACGACGTGGTCGCGGTGGTGCGCTGGCTGATGGAGGCCCCGCAGGTGTCGGGTCTCTTTAACGTGGGCACCGGCAAGGCGCGGAGCTTCCGCGACCTGGTGACCGCGGTGTTCCGCGCGCTGAAGCTGGAACCGAAGATCGAATATGTCGACATGCCGGAAAACATCCGCGGCCAGTATCAGTATTTCACCCAAGCGGAGGTCGACCGCCTGCGCCGCGCCGGATACAACGCGGGCTTCACCTCGCTCGAGGACGGCGTCACGCGTTACGTGACGCAGTTCCTCAACACCGCCGACAGCTATCGCTAGACACAGCACGCATGTTCGACTTCGAAAAACGCTTCGCGGAGCTCAGCCAGCAGACGGTGCTATGCATCGGCGACCTGATGCTCGACGCGTTCGTCTATGGCGACGTCACGCGCATCTCGCCGGAGGCGCCGGCGCCCGTCATTCGCGTCGGCCACGAGGAGATCGTGGTCGGCGGCGCCGGCAACGTGGCGCGCAACATTTCGAGCCTCGGCTCGGACGCGCTGTTCGTCGCCGTTGTCGGCGACGATCTGCAGGGCCAGGACCTGCAGCAGGCGCTGACCGCCAAGGGCACCGGCATCGCGGCGAAGCTCGTGGTCGACAAGATGCGGCCGACGACGCGGAAGCTCCGCTTCGTGTCGGAGCATTTCTCGACGCATCTGCTGCGTGCCGACTGGGAGGTGACGACGCCGGTCGAAGCCAAGACCGAAGCCGCGTTGATCGGTCACGCGCTAAAGCTTCTTCCACGCGCGGGCGCGGTGGTGCTGTCCGACTACGCCAAGGGCGTGCTGACCGGAAAGCTCATCCGCGCCGTGATCGACGAGGCGAACAAGCTGGGCAAGCCCGTGGTGGTCGATCCCAAGGGCATCGACTATTCGATCTATCGCGGCGCGACCATCATCACGCCGAACCGGAAGGAGCTCGCCGAGGCGGCGCATCTGCCGGTCGGCACGTTGGAGGAGGCGGCCGCTGCGGCCAAGGCGCTGATGAAGCAGGTCGGCAGCAAGGCTGTGCTGGTGACCTTGAGCGAGGAGGGCATGCTGCTCTGCGTCCGCGGTCAGGACCCGGTGCATGTGCCGGCCTATTCGGTGCGGGTGAAGGATGTCTCCGGCGCGGGCGACACGGTCGCGGCCGTGCTCGGCGTGATGCTCGCCGCGAATGCCGATTTTGAGTCGGCGGTGCGCGCGGCGAATGCCGCAGCCTCGGTGGTGGTCGGCAAGAGCGGCACCGCGACGGTCGGCCCCGCTGAGCTGCGCGCACGAATTCTGCCGTCAGCGACACTCGCATCGGAAGAGAAGATCGTCGAGGACTGGGACGACATCGACGTCCATCTTGCCGAGTGGCGCGCGGAGGATTTGCGCATCGGCTTCACCAATGGCGTGTTCGATCTGCTGCACCCCGGTCACATCAAGGTGCTGGCGCAGGCGCGCGCCGCCTGCGACCGACTGGTGGTGGGCCTGAACAGCGACGCCTCGGTGAAGCGGCTCAAAGGCCAGGAGCGGCCGATCCAGCCCGAGCGCGCCCGCGCCGAGGTGCTGGCCGGCCTTGAAGCCGTCGATCTGGTGATCATCTTCACGCAGGACACCCCGCTGGAGCTGATCAAGCGGGTGAGGCCGACCGTGCTGGTGAAGGGCGGCGACTACAAGCCCGACCAGGTGGTCGGGCGCGAGCTGGTCGAGAAACTCGGCGGCAAGGTCGTGCTGGTCGATCTGGTGCAGGGCTTCAGCACGACGCGCATCGTCGAGAAGTCGCGCGCGCAGAAGAAGCGCTGAGCCGACAAGGGGACTGGTAACTGACGTGGCCGTTCATCCGTCGCAGCAACAGGAAGAGAAACTGGTCCGCGAGTTCTTCGGCGGCGACGATACCGGATTCTATGTCGAGGTCGGCGCCAACCATCCGACCGAAGGCTCGCAGACCTGGCATCTCGAACAGCTCGGCTGGAACGGCATCCTGGTCGAGCCGCAGCCCGATCTCGCGGCGTTCCTGGTGACCGAGCGCAAGCGCGCGACGGTGTTCCCGGTGGCCTGCACGTCGCCGGAGCAGGCCGGACAGGTGCTGTCGCTGCATGTCGACGGCGCCCGCTCCGGCCTCAACCGCGAGCGCATGGCGCCGGGCTCGAAGGCCGAATACGTCATCGCGGTGCCGACCAAGACGCTCGACGGCATCCTCAACGAGGCGCAGGCAGAGGCGCCGATCGATCTGTTGTCGATCGACGTGGAGGGCCACGAGATCGAGGTCTTGAGCGGCTTCGACTTCCAGCGCTGGCAGCCGCTTCTGATCCTGATCGAGGATCATGTCGGCACCCTGCAGACGCATCGCTATCTCAAGGCGCGCGGCTACCGGCTCATCCGCCGGCTCGGCAACAACGGCTGGTACGTGTCGTCGGAATCGAAAGCGAAGGCGACGCTCGGCGATCGCTTCGAGATCCTGCGCAAGTATTATCTGGCGCTGCCGTTCCGCATCCTGCGCAACGGGTGGCGGCGGCTGCGCGTGACGTATTCAGATGTGTGGGCGGGGCGATAGCAGGTGGGTGAGGGTTCGATGTCGCTCTTGTATCGTGTTCTTGTGACTGCCGCGATCGCGCTGTGGGCGACGCAGGCCTCTGCCGACGGCATCCAGCCGGGGCTGTGGAAGATCATCACCCGCATGGAGGCGAACGGCGCGACCAGCCCGTCGCGGGAGTCGGCGAAGTGCTTCACGGCCGAGCAGGCGCGCGATCTGGTCGCGACGTTCTCGCCCGCGCCGACCACGATCAACTCCGAATGCGGCAAGCTCGAGTCGAGCCTCGAGGACGACCGGCTGAAGTGGAAGCTCGTCTGCAAGGGCCAGCTCAACATGGAGATCACCGGCGACTACACGTTCCGCGAAGGACACGAGTACGCCGGCATCGTGCGCACCCGGACCGAGATGGGCGGCATGCCGATGAGCGACACGGTCACCACGCTTTACGCGGAGCGCGTGTCGGACTGCCCGTAGTCCCGTTGCTGCCTCGTCGGTGGTGCTCTCTCTCTCCCCGCAAGCGGGGAGCGGGTCGGGGTGAGGGTGAGTCTCAAAGACCGAAGTCTATCGAGAGTCCCCCTCACCCGGATCGCTTCGCGATCCGACCTCTCCAGATCGGAAGAG
>CAKZHN010000585.1 GCA_936924235.1 uncultured Rhodoplanes sp.
CTTTCCAAGCGGCTGGGTCAGGCGTTCGTCGTCCTCAACCGCCCGGGCGCCAACACCAATCTCGGAACGCTCTCGGTCGTGCGCTCCAGGCCGGACGGCTACTCGCTCCTGATCACGAGCTTCGGGCTCGCCGCCAATCCGTCGCTCTACAAGAACCTGGGCTTCGAGCCGCTGGTCGATCTCGAGCCCATCACGCTCGTGGCCAATTCGCCGACCGTGCTGACCGTGCCGCTGGCGCTGCCGGTCAACACCCTCCCCGAGTTCATCGCCTATGCGAAGGCCCACCCCGGCGAATTGAACTATGCCTCCTATGGCGTCGGCAGCAGTCCGCATCTGGCCGCCGTGCTGTTCCAGAGCATGACCGGCACCAAGATGGCGCACATCCCTTACAACGGCGGCGGGCCGTCGGCCGTCGGCGTGATGACCAACCAGGTGCAGGCGCTGTTTTCGAGCGTGGTGACCGTGCTCGGCATGCTCCGCAGCGGATCGATCAAGGCCATCGCCATCTCGTCCGAGCGCCGGTCGGAGCTGCTTCCGGACGTGCCGACGTTCGCGGAGCAGGGCTTGGATTTCCGCAGCGGCACCTGGTACGGCCTGCTGGCGCCGGCCAAGACGCCGCCCGCGATCATCGACACGTTGCACCGCGCGAGCGCAACGGTCCTGGCGGACCCCGGCATCAAGAAGAAAATTCTCGAGCAGGGCGCCGAGGTCGTGGCGAACTCGCCCGCCGAATTCCGGACCTTCGTCAAGGAAGAGACCGAGCGGCTCGGCCGTGTCATCCGCGAATACCAGATCCAGATCAACTGAATCGAACATTGACCCGATGCCGCTGAAGGATGTGAGCACGAACGAACGCGACACTGTGGTCGTGGTCGGCGCCGGCATTGTCGGAGTCTGCACCGCCTGGCACCTGCTTCGACGTGGTGCCGACGTCACGCTGATCGACCGCGACGAGCCCGGTCTCGGCTGTTCGTTCGGCAACGCCGGGGCATTGAGCTTCGGCAGCGTCGCGCCCTTGGCGATGCCGGGCGTGATGCGCGATGCGCTGGGCATGCTGCTCGACCCAGCGGCCCCGCTGCGCATTCCGCTGACCTATCTGCCGAAGGCGGCCTCCTGGCTGCGTCGGTTCGTTCAGGCGTCGCGGCCGGACGAGGTGCGCCGCCTCTCGAACGTCCTGTCGAGCCTGCTCGCTCATTCGATCGAGAAGCACGTCGAGATCCTCGACAGCGTCGGCGCTCCGGAGATCGCGCGCCGCACCGGTCAGCTCTATCTTTATCCGGACGAGCGGTGGCTTGCGAAAGACAACATGTCCTGGGCGCTGCGCCGGGAGCATGGTCTTCGGATCGAGCAGCTCGGCCGTGGCGACATCCTCGAGCTCGAGCCCGAGGTCGGGCCGACCTACACCATCGGGATGTTCACGCCCGACCAGGGCATGTCGGTCAATCCTTATCGGCAGGTCACCGCCATTGCGTCGGACTTTGCCAGGCGCGGCGGACGCATCGTCCGTGACCGCGTCACGGCCATCGAGGTCGAGGGCGATCAGGTGCGTGGGGTTCGCGGCGAGAACGCCGTCTATGCCTGCGGCGATGCGGTGATCTGCGCCGGCGCGTGGTCGACGCAACTGCTCACGGACCTCGGCTACACGCTGCCGCTGGAAAGCCAGCGCGGCTATCACGTGACGGTGCCTTCAAGCGGCGTGACGATCTCGCGGCCGGTGGTCGCGGCGGACCGGAAGGTCTTTCTGACGCCGATGGAGGAGGGCTTGCGTGTCGCCGGCACCGTCGAGTTCGGCGGGCTCGAACGGGCGCCGACGCGCAAGCGCGCCGAATATCTGGTGCGCGACCTGTCGCGCGTGTTCCCCCGCGCGCGCATTCCAGATGATTGGTCGTTCTGGATGGGGCACCGGCCGTGCTTTCCCGACACGCTGCCGGTGATGGGACCAAGCCGCCATCGTGGCCTCTGGTTCAACTTTGGCCACGGCCATCTGGGGCTGACGATGTCGGCGCCCAGCGGCGACATCCTGGCGCGCGCGATCCTCGGCGAGCCGTCCAACATCGATCTGGCGCCGTTCTCGTTCGAGCGGTTCGGGCGGGGCTGACATCGGCGCCTCTTCGTTTCGCTTGCGACACGGGCAGTCTCATCCCTCCCCGCGAGGGGAGGGTCCGCGCGAAGCGCGGGGGTGGGGAGAAGTCGGCGGGATGCGTCGAGTTCTCCCCACCCGGCCGCTCGCTGCGCTCGCGTCCGCTCTCCCCTCGCGGGGAGGGATGGCACCGCCGATGCCTCAAATTTTTTCCGCTAATGCGATCCGGCGATGCCGGCCTGCTGCACGATCTTGCCCCAGCGCGCGACCTCCGAGCCGATGAAGGATTGCAGCGCCTCGGGCGAGGGGCTGTCGACCGCGATCATCCCGATCTTGGCCATCTGCGCCTTCATGTCCGGCTGCGCCATCACGGCTTTCAGCTCGCCATGAAGCTTGTTCACGATTTCGCGGGGCGTGCCGGCGGGCGCCAGGATGATCGACCAGTTCGAGACGT
>CAKZHN010000586.1 GCA_936924235.1 uncultured Rhodoplanes sp.
GGGCCTGCTCCTCGGCGGCGCGGGCCTGCTCGGCCGCGATCTTGGCCTGGGCGGCGGCCTCGGCTTCCGCCTCGGCCTTCTGCCGGCGCAGCGTCTCGTCGGCTTCGAGCCGCGCCTTCTCGGCGGCCTTGACCTTGAAGCCTTCGACGGCGCCGGCGATCTCGCCGACCTCGTCCTTGCGGCCGAGGCCGGGCAGCAACACGTCGAAGTTGCCGCTCGCGAGTTCATGCATGGCGGATGTCAGGGCCTTCAACGGCCGCACGATGCTGAACTGCGCCAGCAGGAACGCCAGCAGGACCGCGGCGCCCACCGCCGCGCTGGTCACCGTGACTGTCACGAAGATGGTGTTGTTGGTCTGGTCGGTCGCGGCGTTGGAGTTGCTCATCACGTACTTTTCCAACTCGTCGGAAACGGTGACCGCCTGGGTCCGCAACGCGCTGGTTTTCGGCGTCATCGCCACCGTCAGGCGCCGCGCCTCCTCGTGGTTGTTCGCCGCCTTGGCGGCACGAACCTTGGAGAAGTCGTCAGCGATCAGCTTTTCGTAGCCATCGACCACCTCGGCGAGGCGCGGCCCGAACGTCGGCGAGAGCTTCAGCACGCTCTCGCGCAGGTCGACCATTCGCTTCCGGTTGTTGGTGATTTCGTCCTCGGTGGACTTGATCGCGGCCGGATCGGTCTCGGCGACCATGCGCCAGTTGAGCCGCCCGAAATTCTGCAGCGCCGACTGCATGCGCACGCTGTCACGGATCGCCATCGCCTCCTTCTCAAGCAGCACCGTGTAGGTATCGTCGATCTGCCGCATGCGGCTCGTCGCGAACCAAGTCGTGCCGGCGATGATGACGGTCAGAACCGCGAAGCAGAGCAGAATCTTGTAGAGTGTCTTGATGTTCGAAAGTTTCATGTGGAATTCCTGGAAAAAAATCGAGCGTTCCAAGAGCTCCGACACCTGACTTTGCCATGCAGACGAACGCATGGATCAGCCAAGACGACCCGCCGGTTTGCTCGCAGAAGGGCCCCCGGCCATTGTCGTCGCATCATTTGGTAAATAAACGCTGAAGGCGTGCCGCGCCCAATCGTCACGTCTTGCGGTTGTGGCTACTTACGTCATTTGGCAGAGGTTGTAATGCACAAAACCTCACCAGAAACGGGTACCGGCGCCCGGTCCCGCCGCTACCGCGGCTGAAAGCCCGCGTCCTCGATCATCTTCTTGCCGGCGGCGCGCTGCGCCGCGAGGTAGGCGCCGAACTCGCCCGGCGTGTCGAACACCGGCACGATGCCGATGTCGATCAGCCGCTTTTGCTTGAACGAAGGTTCGGTGCCGATCGCGACGATCTCGTCGTGCAGCTTCTGGATGACGTCCTTCGCCGTGCCAGCCGGCGCAACGAAACCGAAATACACCGGCGCGAGGTTGGGAAATCCAAGCTCCTTCAGCGTCGGCACGTCGGGAAACAGCGGCGAGCGCTCATCCGAATCGACCGCGAGCGCTTTGACGGCGCCGCTCCGGATATGCGGGATGAAGTTCGGCAGGCCGACGATGGCGATCGGCGTGGTGCCGGTGAGCAGGCCTGTCACCATGTCGCTGCCGCCGCGCGACGGCACGTTGACGATGTCGGCGCCGGTGGCCTTCTTCCAGCTCTCGAAGGTGATCTGCATCGGGATGGCGAGCACGCTGTAGCTCAAGGTGCCGGGCCTGGCCTTCGACAGCGCGGCGAGCTCTGCCAGCGAATTGACGTTGAGCGCGCTCGACACCACCAGCACCTGGGTGTTGATGAAGCAGTTGGTGATCGGCTCGAAGTCCTTCGTCGGGTTGTAGGGGATCGACTTGAAGGTGAACTCGTTCAGCGTCAGCACTTCGTTGGGCAGGATGCAGATGTTGTAGCCGTCGTTCGGCGCTTCGGCGCAGGCGCGGCCGGCGATGTTCATGCCGCCGCCGGAGCGGTTCTCCACGACGATCGGCTGGCCGAGGCGCTTCTGCAGCTCCTCGCCGAGCGCGCGGACGAAGATGTCGCTGGTGCCGCCGGCGCTGTTGGCGGTGATGACGCGGATCGGTTTGGTCGGGTAGGGCTCGGCATTGGCCAGCTCCGGCATGGCCCATGCGACCAGCGTCAATAATGCGATGCGAAGCATCACCATGTCGCCCTCCCCTGTCGCTTGACGTTCCTGGCGCCGCGTCAGTTCAACTTCAAAAGCCGCCGCGCGTTGCTCCAGAAAATCTTCTCTTTGTCGGCCGCCGGAATATCCAGGTCCTGCACCAGCTTGATGGCGCGCGGCTTCAGCGAGGTGAGCGGCGGCGCGTCGCTGCCGTAGAGCACCTGGTCCGGTCCGAGCCACTCCAGCACCATCTTGGCGGCCGGCGGGTTGTAGCAGACCGTGTCCATGTACATCATCTTCATGTAGTCGCTGGGCTTGCGCTTGATCTTCATCGGCTTGTACGGCCCGAGGAAGAACGCCTCGTCCTGCAGCTCGTAGGCATAGTCCATCCGGCTGATGGTCTCGCAGATGCCGCCGCCGCCGTGGGAGGCCACGATCTTCAGCCGCGGGAAATCCTCCAGGACGCCGCGCACGATCAGCCGGCCGAGCGCGAGGCACAGGTCGAACGGCCGGCCGATGCTCGAGGCCAGGCGATACTCCTTCATCCGCTCCTCGCCGAAGCCGAGATGCGGCGGATGGACCATCACCGGCACGTCGAGATCCTGAATGAGCTCCCAGAACGGCCGCGCCTCGTCGTCGTCGGGATACTGGCCCTTGTGGCTCGAATGGATGAACACGCCCTTGAGTCCGCACTGCTTGATGGCGCGCTCGGTCTCCTTGATGAAGGCCGGCCCGCGACAGGGCAGGATGGTGGCGAAGCTGTAGAGCACACCCTTGTGGTCCTGCTGCACCTTCGCGGCGTAGTCGGTCCAGGACTGCACCGACTTCAACTCCTCGCCGTCGCGCTTGCCCTTGAGGTAGTGCGCCGCATTGGTAACGACGCTGATGTCGATCTTGTTCTCCTGGTGCGCGCGGAGAAAGTTCTCCAGCACCATCGGACAGCCGCGCTCGCCCCACGATGGACCGGTGTTGCCGTCCCAGGTGCGCAGGTCGTCGGCGGCCTCTTCGGGCGTGTAGATATGCGAATGCCAGTCCAGGATCATGGGATATCCGGTGTTTGAGGATTGAAGTGTGGCTGCGCCCGTTCAGCCTTCGCGCACGCCCATCCGCTGAAGGCGCGGCAGCACCTCGTCACGGAAGAACGGCAATTCGTCGAGATAGTTGATCATGGAGAACGCGATGCCGCGGATGCCGCCGCGGCTCACCATGGCGAGTTGCTCGGCCACGTGATCGGCGGAGCCCACGAACGGATAGCCGCCGATGGCGCGCGACGCGAAATATTCGCGCTTCTTCCTGTACTCTTCCTCGCCGAGCTTCTCCGGCGTGATGTCCTTGATGCGCAGCATGCCGTCGACGCTGCCCCAGTCGGCCTGCTCGATGATGGCGTAGTGGTAGTAGTCCTCGGCCTCCTTCTGGGTCGGGCGGCACACCACCTGGCCCACCGTGAACACCTCGATCTCGCGGCCGAGCGCCGCGCCCTCGGCCTTGATGCCGGCCACCATCTTCTTCATCACATCGGCGCCGCCCTTGCGCGCTTCCGACGTTGCGGTGAAGTAGGCATCGCAGTTGCGCATCGCGAAGGCCTGGCCGGGACCTGAGGAGCCCGCATTCATGATCAGCGGCCGCGTGCCGCCATACGGCTTCGGCTTGGCGCG
>CAKZHN010000587.1 GCA_936924235.1 uncultured Rhodoplanes sp.
TCGATATCGTCGTGCGCCTGAGCGAGGCGAACAGGGCTGACCTTGAAATGCTTGGTCATCTGCCCGTCGCTCTGCCACAAGACGCGCCGAACGTTCAGATGCAGACGGTGCCGCTGAGCCGTGTCGCGACGTTCAGCTTCAATGAAGGTCCGAACCAGATCAGCCGCGAGAACGGCAAGCGCCGGGTGGTGGTCACGGCCAATGTGCGCGGCCGCGACATCGCGTCGGTCATTTCGGAGGCTCGTGATCGAATCGCGACGGTTGTGAAGCTCCCGGCCGGATATTGGATCGCCTGGGGCGGCCAATATGAAAACCTGGCGACGGCGCGGCAACGCCTTGCGATCGTGGTGCCCAGTTGCTTCGTGCTGATCTTCCTTTTGCTGTTTGGTGCTCTCCGCAGCGCCCGAGATGCGCTCCTGGTATTCAGCGCGATCCCCTTGGCCCTGACGGGCGGTGTGTTTGCGTTATGCCTGCGGGGAATTCCCTTTTCGGTGTCCGCGGCAGTGGGGTGCATCGCCCTGTCGGGCGTTGCGGTGCTGAACGGCCTCGTGATGCTCACTTACATCAAGGACCTGGCGGCCCAAGGCAAGCCTCTCCGCGAAGCTGTCGAACTTGGCGCCTTGACCAGATTGCGGCCCGTGGTGATGACGGCACTGGTCGCTTCGCTCGGCTTTGTGCCCATGGCGCTGGCAACCGGCACAGGAGCAGAGGTGCAGCGGCCCTTGGCAACCGTTGTGATCGGCGGTCTTATTTCCGCGACGTTGCTGACGCTGTTTGTGTTGCCGGCGCTTTATCTGCGCTTCGGGCGGGCCACCGAGTCTCTGGAATCGACACGAGAACACGCGAATCCAAACGGCGTAGCAGCCGAAACGTAAACCGAAGAATGGCCCGGACATGAGCGACGATGATCATCACAATCACGCGCACGATCACGCCCACGGCGCAGGGCACGTGCATGCGCCAGCCAACTTCGGGACCGCCTTCACAATCGGCATTGCCCTCAACACCGCGTTTGTGATCATCGAAGCCATTTATGGCATCACGAGCAATTCCGTGGCGCTCCTTGCGGACGCCGGACACAACCTGTCCGACGTTCTGGGTCTCCTGATTGCGTGGGTTGCCTCGGTGCTGTCGCAACGGGAGCCCTCTCGACGCTACACTTACGGGCTGCGGGGGACGTCGATCCTCGCGGCGCTGTTCAACGCGATATTCCTCCTGGTGTCCGTCGGGGCGATCGGGTGGGAGGCGATTCTCCGGCTGTTCGAGCCCGTCGCGGTCGAAGGCAAGACCGTGATGGTCGTGGCGGGCATCGGCATCGTCATCAACGGAGCCACTGCCTTGCTGTTTGCGTCAGGCCGCAAGGGTGACATCAACATCAAAGGCGCATTCCTCCATATGGCAGCCGATGCGGCGATCTCGGCCGGCGTCGTGATCGCAGGCCTGATCATTCTGGTCACGGGCTGGCAATGGCTCGACCCGATCGTCAGCCTCGCAATCTCGGTCACGATCATTTGGGCGACCTGGGGGCTGCTGCGGGACAGCGTGGCCATGTCGCTTGCGGCGGTCCCCGGCCAGATCAATCCCGCAGACGTGCAACACTTTTTGGAGCGCCAGCCGGGCGTCTCCAGCGTGCACGATCTTCACATCTGGCCCATGAGCACCACGGAGATCGCCTTGACGGCGCACCTGGTGATGGAAGCCGGCTGTCCCGGCGATCAGTTTTTATTGGTCCTGGGCGACAAGCTGCGTCACGATCACGGCATCGGGCACGTCACGCTGCAGGTCGAGCGCGACGGCAACCTGTGCCCGCAAAAGCCTGCGCATGTGGTGTGACGCCCGTAGCACCGCTTCACACTTTTCGGGATCATGCCCTAGAGCAAAAAGTCGGTCGCCGCGAGCGTATGCGCGCCGGTGAGCAGGATCGAGAAGTCCGCCTTGCCGTCGCCGTTGACGTCGCCGGCCACGATCGTGTTGGCGCCGGACGCGTAGCTCCGCAACTCGCCCGCGGTGTGCGAGAACGCATGGGCTTCGATGAAGTGGAACGCGTTGTCCCCTCCGCCGGACACCGCGTCGATCGCGCTCAGGTCGATCTTGTCGCCCGCCGTGAAGTCCTTGATCGTGTCCCGCGTGGCCCCAGTGACGCCGCTGTCGCTGACCGCATTGAACACGAACACGTCGTTGCCGTCGCCGCCGAACAGGATATCCCTCCCGGCGCCTCCGATCAGCGTGTCATTGCCGGCGCCGCCCTTCAGGGTGTCGTTGCCGTCGCCGCCGGTGATGCGGTTGTCGAACTCGTTGCCGGTCAGGGTGAGCCCGGTTGCGCTGTCCGCGGTGAGCTTCTCGACCTCCGATCCCGCCCGCAGCGCGTAGCTGACGCTGGCCAGAACCGTATCGGTGCCGCCTCCGGTCGACTCGGCCACCACGTCATGCGCATCGTCGACCCGGTAGGTGTCGTTGCCCGCGCCGCCGATCATTCGGTCGGACCCGGTTCCGCCGTCGAGGAGATCGTTGCCGGCGCCGCCGTTCAGCACATCGTTGCCGGCGCCGCCGAGGAGCGTATCGTCTCCGTTGCCGCCCGAGAGCCTGTCATTGCCCGCGAGACCGTCGATGGTGTCGTTGCCGTTGCCGCCGTTGATGGTGTCGTCATAGCTGGTGGGAAGCGGCTGGCCGGCCACCGTGTGGGTTGCGTCGATCACGTCGGCGAATTTGCTGCCGGTGATGGTCACGCCAAAGAGCGTCGTGAAGTTGTGAAGTGCGGCGCCGGAATTTCCTGCAGCGTCCTGGGCCTGTAGGAAGACCACGTAGCTGTCCGTGGTGCTGTTGATCGGCTCATTGGCGCCAAAATTCACCGACCAGACGCCGCCCGTCACCGTGGCGGTCGCGGTATCCAGGAGTTGCAGTGTGGTGAAGTCAGCGAGGCCGACCGAGATGGTCTGATCCGGGATGCCCGGCGCAGTCCCGGTCACCGTGAATCCGGCCTGAATTTCGGCAGACGTCAGGATGTCGTCGCCTGCGACCACGATGTTCGAAAGGTCGGGCGGCGTGGTGTCGATCGTGACGGTCAGGCCAGCCGAATGGGCGCTTTCGTTGCCAGCAGCGTCGATTGCAGTCGCGGTCAGGGTGTGGACCCCCTCGCTCAGCGCAGAGGACATTCCGATTGAGTATTGGCCCGCGGCGCCGGTGAAACCGGTCCCCAGCACCGTGGTGCCGTCCGTGTCGTAGATCCTGATGGTGCTCAAGGGGTCGGCGGTGCCGGAGAACGCCGGGAACGTGATGCTCGTGATGTTGTCGGTGTTGGACACGCCGGAGTCCGCCCCCGCCAGAAGATCCGGAGCGCTCGGCGCCGACGGCGCCGTGACGTCGACCGTCACGGAGCGGAAATCGCTGGCCGCACTCAGATGGCCGGTGCTGTCCACGGCGTATGCGAAAAGGTTGTGCAGACCTTCCGACAGCGACGGCGTCGTAAAGGTCCACGCGCCGGAGCCGTTGGCCGTCACCGTACCGAGCGCCGTCAAGCCGTCCTGAATGGTGACGCTGGCGCCAGCGGATGTCGTGCCGTCGAGCTTCAGGGTGCTGTCGTTGGTGGTGTGGCCGTTGGGGACGTCGCCGGTCACCTGCGGGACGTTGTCGGTGACGGTGCTGATGACCGGGGCGCCGGGTGAGGTGTTTCCCGAGGTCGCAACATTCACCGAGCGCTCGCTGAGCGCGGTCGAATGGCCTGTGTTGTCCATGGAGTACGCGGAAAGGACGTGAAAGCCGTTCGACAGCGCCGGTGTCGTATAGGTCCATGCTCCGGAGCCGTCGGCCGTCACCGTGCCGAGCACCATGAAGCGGTCAAACAGAATCGTGACGGTGGCATTGGCGTCCGCCGTGCCATCGAGCTGCAGCGTGTTGTCGTCGGTGGTGGCGCCGTTGGCGACATTGCCGGTCACCGCTCCGACGTCATCGGTTACGGTGCTGATGCCGGGTCCGACGCCCACCGCCGTACTGTCCACCGTCACCGAGCGGGCAGCAAAGCCTCCGCTTAAATTGCCCGCGACATCCTGGGCGTACACCGAAAAGCTGTGCAAACCTTTCGACAGCGCCGCCGTCGTATAGGTCCATGCTCCGGTGCCGTCTGCCGTCGTCGTACCGAGAGTTGTCTGGCCGTCCGCAATGGTGACGGTGGCGTTGGCTTCGGCCGTGCCGTCGAACGTCAGGGTGGGATCGTCGGTGCTGCCGCCGTCGGCGACGTTGCCGGTCACCGGCCCAACGTCGTCGGTTACGGTGCTGATGAGCGGAGCGCCGGGCGGGGTCGTATCCACCGTAAGCGAATGCTGCGCGAGGACATCGGTGCCGACGCCGGTCGTTCCCCGGGTGACGATGATGTTGTAGTCGCCTTCGGCGAGAGATGTCGCGGCGGGGACGCTCGAGGTGGTCAGGTCAAACAACTCGTATACGGGTCCCCCGGCAACCGTCTCAGTGATCTGCCCGACGAGCGTGCCGGTCGAGAAGGCTCCGCCGGTCAGCCAGATGCCCAGCACGGAGTTGTCGGTGGTGTCCTGCGCCGCAGTGACGGCGATTTCGAGGGTGAGCGTGGGATCGTTGGTGATGTAATCGGTCGGCGAGCTTCCGCTGTCGCTGAAGACAAAGACCAGTGATGCGCTGCTGATGCTGATCGGCACGTTCAGTCCCCCCGTTGATTTTCGAAATTCAATGCAGCCGCTGTGGTGACGGCTTCAAACCGCGAGACTTGATGCTCGCCGTTTCCAGGCCCCCGATCCGTGCGAACAGCATTCCGCTTTTTGCGGTGTGCCTACCGGTGGCATCGGGCTGCCCATTGAAAACGAAATGAGCGGCGGGTTCGGAACCCCGCCGCCGCGCAGGCAGCACTCAGACGAGCGATGGCTCGTCAATTATCAAATGATAAACCCCGCATCACCGGTTGCAAGCGGGGTTTTTTGCGCGATGCGCTGCGGACTGCATCGCAACGGCACAGTTGCGCGGGCTCGGTTGCGTTCTGAGACCATTTTTAACTGTGACTGTCCTGCTCAACCGAGCAGCCGCACGCGTCCGGTCGCGATCTCGTACACCGCTCCCACGAGCTTCACGCGTCCCTCCGCCATTCGCGCGCGGCCCTCGGCTGTCTCGAGGATCTGGCGCATCGACCACCGGATGTTGGACTCGACGGCGCGTTCCATCATCTGCTGTGGCGGAAGCTCGGGGCCAACGTCTTCAAGACCCGGAATGATGTTCCTGAGCAGCGCCTGGATGTGCGAACGCTCTTGCGCGCGCTGGAATTTCGCCGCCAGCGCGGCCTGAACCGCGCCGCAGCCTTCATGTCCCAGCACCATGAACAGCTGCGTTTGCAGATGCGTGCCCGCGTACTGGAGGCTGCCCGAGACCTCCGGCGACATGACGTTGCCGGCGACACGAATGATGAACAGGTCGCCGAAGTTCGCATCGAAGAGCAGCTCCGGCGGCACGCGCGAGTCGCTACAGCCGAGGATGGTGGCGAACGGGTGCTGGCCCATGACCATCTCGGAGAGGGTCGTCGCCGACTGTCGTGCAAAGCGCGGCTCGCCCCTCACAAAGCGGGTATTGCCCTCCATCAGGCGCGCGAGGGCTTCGTCCGCGTTGGCGGGACGATCGTCGCTCACCTCAGCGCGCCGGACCGATGTTGATGAGTTGCACACGGCGGTTCTCCGCCGCCTCGGGTTTGGCCGCATTGAGCAGTTGCTCTTCACCCAGACCGACGGACTCGATGCGCGCGGCCGGAATGCCGAACGGATTGATCAGCGCCTCGCGGATCGCATCGGCACGCTGCTGGCTGAGCTTGAGGTTGTACTCCCGATTGCCCTTGCCGTCGGTGTGGCCGACGATGAGAAAACGGTAGCCCTGCAGATACGGATGGTTCAGCGCATCCGCCATCAGGCCGACCGCCCTGAATGAATCCGGGCGAATCCGGGCCGAGTCGAAGTCGAACTGGATGGCAATCGTGAACTGCGCGAGCTTACCGAGCTGCTCCGACAACGGCTCGCGGTTGATCCGATTGGTGCGGGACGGGTCGTGGATGGACTGCACAGCCAGTTGCCGCAGGCTCGTGGCGTTGATCTTTCCCGCGGCCGTCTCGACGCCCTGCAGGCTCTCCAGCATGTCGCGCGAGTCGAGAGGAACCTGGGTCGTTGCGGCGGCGGGCGCGAGCGCCACGTCGAACCCGGCGTCGGCGACCACCTTCTGACACGGCGCGCTGACGTTGCGCCGCGCCTTGTAGAAGCACTCCATGAGATTGCCGTCGCCTTGCTGGATGCCGGCGCAAAGCCTGCGGATGTCGGAATCGCAGGTGCGCATCACGACAGCACGCGCCTGCGCCCTGGTCTGCAGCAGGGTCCGCAACTCGCCGGCTGACGATTTGCAGCCGGCCGAGACGCCGGCCGCACTCTGTTCGAGGCATTGCTGAACGCGTCCGCCGCCCAGTCCGACCTTCTTGCAGAACTTTTCGATGTCGGCCTTGCAGCTGACCGCGAGGCGATCCACGGCCTCGGCATAGCCGATGCTCTGGGCGCTGGCGCTTTCAAGCGACGAGACGCACAAGGCGATCACGATCAGTCCGACGTGCGCGGCGTTCCTTGGCATCACAGCTCCCCCGACCACCACCGGATAAGAAGGCATTCACCGTCGCGGGCGCGTTGGCGACAATTACACGTACGTATAGGGGCCCGGCGCGGTCCACCCATTAAAGTCGAGCCCGTTTGGCTGTTGCGATGGAAGCGATCCGCATGGCGCTCGAAAATCTCGCGGTGTTGTCGTCACGAGGCCGGCTCGGCCTGGCCGCAATCGTCTTTGCCGCAGTCGCGGGCGCGATATGGGTCGTCATGCTGTTTCTGCAGACCGCACCGCCACGTCGCATCGTTCTGGCGTCGGGACTGGAGGACGGCCTGCTCCACCAGTACGCCAGGCGCTACATCGAAATCCTGGCCCGATCGGGAGTGACGGTCGAAGAGCGAGTGACCAACGGTCCCGGAGACAATCTGCGGCTGCTGCAGGATCCGCGTTCGGGGGTCGACATCGGCTTTCTGCAAGGCGGGGTCGCAAAATCTCCTGAAGCCGACAACCTCATGATGATTGCGAGCCTCTATTACGTGCCGATGTGGGTTTTCTACCGCAGCACCGACACGCTCCAGCAGGTCAACGAGCTGCGCAATCGCCGGGTTGCCGTTGGCCTTTCCGGCAGTGGCGCTCGCTCATTGAGCGATGCTGTGTTCGCGCTGAACGGCCTCACGAGCGACAACGTGACGCTGCGGCCGTTGAGCAACAATGCAGCGCTGCTGGCGCTGCGGTCGGGCGAGGTCGATGCGGCCATCTTTGTCGACGGCGCCGACAACACCGCCGTCTGGAGTGCACTTCGCGATCCGACGTTGAAGCTGCTGAACTACGTCAGGGCTGATGCCTATCGCCGGCGTCTCAATTTCATCAGCACGCTGACGCTGCCGCCCGGCGTGGTCGATCTGGCGAACAACATTCCGGAGAAGGAAGTCGCTCTCATCGGCACCAAAGAAATGCTTGTCGCCCGCGATGGCTTCCATCCCGCGCTGATCCACCTGCTGATCGACGCCGCGCGTGAGATTCACGGCAAGCAAGGTTTGTTCGAGGAGGCGGGCGAGTTTCCAGCGACGACACAGGTCGATCTGCGCGTTTCGCCCAACGCCGACGAGCACAAACGCTTTGGGCGGAGCATCCTCTATCAGTATCTGCCGTTCTGGATTGCCACCATGGGCGAGCGGGTCGTCGTCATCTTGTTGCCGCTGGCGGCCGTGTTGTTTCCGTTGTTCCACTACCTTCCCCAGCTGCTTCGCTGGCGTGTCCGGTCGCGGGTCTATCGGTGGTACGGCGAGCTGGCTCTGCTCGAGCGGGATGTCGCCGCGCGCACGGATGCATCGTCGACGGAACAGTGGCTCGCTGACCTGGAGCGGATCGAGCGGGCGGTGGCCCGAATCCATATCCCCGACGGGTTCGCGAGCGAGGCCTATACGTTGCGCGAGCATATCGGGCTGGTCCGTCGCGCCATCATCGCGCGGAACAGCAAGCCGGCCGTTGCGGCGTAGCGGTCATGGGTGCGGCGCTCTGTCCGCCGGGATTCGACCGTCAGGACAGCACTGCTGACTTTTTACCGCTGGTGCCTGCGGTCATGCTCGCTTCGGGCGACTGACAAAAGCCGGAGCGATTCCATGCAGGTGCGGGACCTTGCCGTGTTGCTTGCCGTCGTGCTTGCGGGCGTGACCGGCGTTCGGGCCGAAACCTTTCCGTCGAAACCGATCACGCTGATCGTGCCGTTCCCGGCCGGCGGTCCGACCGATGCCGTCGCCCGCATCATGAGCGAGCACATGAGCCGGACGCTCGGCCAGTCGATCCTGGTCGAGACCGTGACCGGCGCCGGCGCCACCATCGGCATCGGACGGGTCGTCAGTGCGCCGCCCGACGGCTACATGCTCAGCATCGGCAACTGGACGAGCCATGTCGGCGCGCCGGCGATCTATCCGGTTTCGTGGAATCCGGTGACCGACCTGACGCCGATCGTCCGGCTACCGGTGTCGTCGCTGATGATCGTCGGCCGGCAGTCGCTGCCGGCCAATGATGCCAAGGAACTGATCTCCTGGCTCAAGGCCCAGCCGGAGCCCGCGACCGCGGCGAGTGTCGGCTCCGGCTCCGGCGCGCACGTTTGCGGGCTGTACTTCGCGCAGAAGACCGGCACCAGGCTGCAGTTCGTGTTCTATCGCGGCGGCGCGCCGGCGATGCAGGACATGCTGGCCGGCACGGTCGACACCATGTGCGCCGAGGCGTCGCAGACGCTGGCGCATGTGACGGCGCACAAGATGAAGGCCTTCGCGGTGATGGGGCGGACGCGCTACGCCGGCTTGCCCGACGTGCCGACCATGGAGGAGATGGGAATCTCCGGCATGGATATCTCGTTCTGGCACGGGCTGTGGGCGCCGAAGGGCACGCCGGGCGACATCGTCGACAAGCTCAACGCCGCCGCCCGCGCTGCGCTCGATGACCCCACGGTGCAGGCGCGGGTCGCCGCGCTCGGCATGACCATCCCGGAGAAGGCGCAG
The DNA here is from genome assembly GCA_936924235.1 of uncultured Rhodoplanes sp. Classification (GTDB taxonomy): domain Bacteria; phylum Pseudomonadota; class Alphaproteobacteria; order Rhizobiales; family Xanthobacteraceae; genus Z2-YC6860. The sequence goes on from CAKZHN010000587.1 coordinate 9,093, forward strand.
CTGACGCCGCAGGCGCTGCACGACTTCCACAAGGCCGAAGTCGACAAGTGGTGGCCGATCATCCGCTCCTACGGCATCAAGCTGGGGAGCCGGAATGACGCGCTGCCGGAGCGCCTGGGGATGCTGTTGGGACAGCCGCAGTAGACGATCGGCCGACGCTCACACCGAAGCAGCGCGCAGCAGCGGGATCGCCTCGCGGCCGAACGCCTCGTGCGCCTGCTCGACTTCGTCAACCGGCGCGCCCCAGTTCAGCATCGCGAGGAAATGCCCGGCGCCGATGGCGCGGCACTGCTCGATGATCTGCGCCGCGGCCTGCTTCGGCGTTCCGGTGATGAACTCATCGTCGCTGACCGTGAAGCCGCCGCCCGACCGCGCAGGACTGTCAGGGACGTGCTGGGTGACCCTGGAATCCTGGGCGACATAGGCCTTCAAACGCTCGGTGATCGCGGACGCATAGGTCCGGGCCTCGTCCGGCGTGGAGCCGACGGCCACGCGCCGCCGCAGCGCCAGGCAATCCGGCCCGGCGGGCTGACCCGCGGCTTTGGCCTCGTCGCGATAGGCGTCGAAGATCGCCTTGACGGTCGCGACGGAATTGAAGCCGGTCGAGATCTTCAAGCCGCGGCGTGCCGCTTTCCTGGCGGAATCGACGCTCACCACCGCGGTCCAGCGCGGCGGCGACGGCCGCTGGAACGTGCGCGGCAGGAGCCGCAAGTTGGAAAACGAGAAATATTTGCCCTGGTGGGAGATGACTTGTCCGCTCAGCGCCGCATCGATCGCGTCGATGATCTCGTTGTTGCGCTCCCGCGCCTCCTCCATGCTCAGGCCGAGGCGCGCGAGCTCCTGCGGCACGCCGATGGCGGTGCCGAGTTCGAGACGGCCGCCGGTGAGGTAATCCAGCAGCCCCATCTCCTCGATGACGCGCGCGGGGTGATAGTACGGCACCACCACGCCCATGACGCCAAGACGAAGCCGTTGCGTGCGGGCCGCAACGTTCGCGATCAGGAGGTTCGGCGAGCCGGAGAACGAACCGCCGAAATGGTGCTCGCTGAAGAAGATGCCCTCGTAGCCGAGCGCCTCGTCGCGGGTCCAGAGATCCAGATAGCGCGCAAAGTACGCCGCCACGTCGTGCGGCTCGGGATCGCGATCCTCGCCGCCCAACTCGGGAAAGAACTCGAACACCCAAGGCTTGATCATTCGCCGCCTCCCTGCGCGGTGACGCTGTACGGTTTCATTTTGTGGAGCCGTCTCGCGCGATCGTTGAAGCGAGACTCTTCAGGATGCGGACGAGTTTCGCGCGATCGGCACCGACGATCCGATCGATGTCGCGCTCATGGGCCATCGCGGCCGCGAGCAGCCTGGCCTCCGCGGCCTTGCCTTTCGGCGTGAGCTTCAGCGCGTAGGTCCGGCGGTCGCTCGCGAGCCGCTCGCGGGTCACGTAGCCCTGCCGGCAGAGGTCATCGAGCACGGGCGTGAGGCTGGACGTGTTGCGACGGAGCGCCGCCGCAAGCTCGCCCTGGGTGAGCCCGGAATTGGCGTCGATCAGCGACAGCACCGCGAAGCGCCACGGCCGTGCGTCGGCGCCGTTCGCCTTTCGTGAATAGGCCTGGAAGGCGGCCTCCTGCGCGGTGCGCAGGTAGAAGCCGACGGTGCCGCCGAGCCAGCCCAGGTCGATCGGCGCGGGCGCGCCCGGTTTCGACGCGCTGCGCGAATTGAGGCTGGCAGACTTTGGCTTTCCTGACTTGGGCTTGCCTTCGGACCGGCGCGGCATCGGAACCTCCCGAAGGCCAAAGCTTACCAGTCGATAGTTTGGGGTCAAATGGTTTGAGTCAAAACTAATGTCATGAAAAAACGGCCTGCAGCGGACTTGAACCCGCTGCAGGCCGCTTCAGGCCGTCAGATGTAGCCGAGCGTTCGCCACCACAGGCCGCCGACGCCGGCCAGCACCGCCAGGTTGACCACGCTCATGACGGCGCCGGCCGCGTACCACTCGTTCAGCGTGGCGTAGCCCGAGCTGAAGATGATTGGCGCGGTGCCGGTGGCATAATGCGTCAGCGACATGTTGAGCGACGACGAGAACGCCAGCAGCAGGCCGAGCAGCATCGGCGGTACGCCGAGCGCGACGCCGGCGGCGAAGAACGCCGCGAACATCGCGGTCACGTGCGCCGTGGTGCTGGCAAAGAAGTAGTGCGCATAGAAATAGACCAGCGCCAGGATCGCGGCCGATGACTTCCAGTCCAGGCCCAGATGCGAGATGCGGCTCTGGATCGACAGCGAGAACCACTTGGTCAGGCCGAGATTGCCGAGGAACGTCGCCATCATCACCAGCGCGGCAAACCAGATCAGGGTGTCCCAGGCGCTCTTCGCCTTGAGCACGTCCTCCCAGTCGAGCACCGCGGTGACCAGCAGCAGCGACAGGCCGATCAGCGCCGTGGTGGTCGGGTCGAGGCCGAACGCGTCGCCCATCAGCCAGGCCGGGATGCCGGCCCAGACCGCGAGCATCAGCGTCAGCACGATGAGCGTGACGATCTCGGGCAGCTTCATCGGCCCGAGCCTGGCGAGTTCGGCCCGGGCCAGCGCACGCGCGCCCGGCGTCTGCTTGATCTCCGGCGGAAACAGCCGGTACAGCACCAGCGGCATCACCAGCAGCATGCACAGGCACGGCAGCAGCGCGGCCAGTGCCCACTGGCCCCAGGTGATCTGGATGCTCGAGCCGGTGGCCTGCGCGATCAGCGCCACGCACAACGGATTCGGCGCGGTCGCGGTGATGAACATCGCCGAGGTGATCGGGTTGGTGTTGTAGTTGACGAGCGCGAGGAAGCGGCCGATTTTTTTCGCCGTTCCCTGCTCGGGGCTCGAGCCGTAGGAGTCCGCGATCGAGCGCATGATCGGATGGATGATCGCTCCGCCGCGCGCCGTGTTGCTCGGCGTGACCGGCGCGATCGCGAGCTCCGACAGCACCAGCCCATAGGCGACACCGATGGTTCGCGCGCCGAGCAGCATCACGAAATAAAAGCCGATGCGCCGGCCCAGGCCGGTCTTGGTGACGGCGACCGCCACCATCACGGCGACGACGATCAGCCAGATCAGCGGGTTGGCGAAGCCCGAGAGCGCGTCGACGAGAGCGGCACCCGGCTTGCCGGGATTGGTTACGCCGGTGATGGCGACGAGCCCGATCGAGATCATCGACAGCGAGCCGAGCGGCATCGCTTTCATGATGATGCCGACGATGGTGCCGATGAACAGCGCCAACAGGTGCCAAGCGTTCGGCGACACGCCTTCGGGGACCGGAATGACGAACCAGATCAGCAGCGTGAGACCGACGACAACGGCGGCTGGAACGGGATTGGGCAGCGCCAGCTTTTGCATCGTGCTTCCCTTGGATTCGCGTGAGGGCTGAGCGGCCGGGGAGAGCCCGTGCGTGGGCACGGGGGTGGCGATTTGGGTGGGCATGGTGGTGGGCTCCGTCGAAAAAGGCGCGGACTGGCCGGCAAGGGATGTGCGTGATGAAATGAACGTGCCGGAGCACGCCCCCGCGCTCCGGTTTCCGCTCGGCGGGAAACTAGTCGAGTTTCGTGGTCGCGCGCGTAATGCGATCGGGGGATGCAATGTCCCGGAGCGCGGTCACTTTAAATTGAAACGCGTGCTGTGGAGGCAGCGCAATCCGCTCGCGCCGCCGGGCGATCCGCCGGCGCGAGAATCCTGAACCGGTCAGGCTTTAGATTTTGAACATCTGCTCCGCATTGCCGTGGGCGATGCGCTCGCGGTCGGTGGCGCTGACAGGAATGTGGTCGAGGAACGCGCGCGCTTCCTTCATCGATCCGTACGGATGGTCGACCGAGAACATGATCCGCTCGGCTCCGACCTCCAGCAGCAGATCGAGGAACGTGGCCGGGAAGTTGAAGCCCGCGAACGTGTAGTGGACGTTTTCGCGGAGATACGCGGCGAGCGGGCGCTGCAGCTTGGTCAGTCCCGGCGGCAGGTTCCGGTTGAGCCGCGGCAGCATGAACGGCACGCCCTCGCCGAGGTGGCCGACCACGACCTGCAGCTTGGGATACCGGTCGAACACGCCGCCGAGGATCATGCGGATCAGATGAACGCCGGTCTCGATGTGCCAGCCCCAGCCGGCAGACTGGAACGCGGCGCTCACCGGCGGCGCAAAGCCGCCATACAGGATCTCGGCGACCTGCTTCGGCGGCACCGTCGGATGCAGATAGATCGGCACGTTGAGCGCTTCGGCGCGCTCCAGGATCGGCGAGAAGAACTTGTCGTCGAGATAGCGGCCGCGGGTGTGGCCGTTGATGAGCGCGCCCTTGAAGCCCTGCTGCTTGACCCGGCGGTCGAACTCCTCGGCGGCCTGGTCGGGCGCCGCGACCGGCAGCGAGGCAAAGCCTGCGAAGCGCTTCGGGTTTTTCTTGATCACGTCGGCGAGGAAGTCGTTCGACTCGCGCGCGATCGCGACCTGCTCCGAAACCTCGGCCTGCTCGACGCCCGGGGCATTCAACGAGAGTATCTGCACGTCGATGCCTGCGGCATCCATCTCAGCCAGGCGTCCGTCGCCGACGTCCTGGAGCTGCTCGAAAATCCTCTGGCCGCCTCTGTTGCGGAGCGCGTCAACGAACTCCTTGCCCGGTCCCGCGATAAATCCGGGAGTGATGAAGTGCTCTTCGAGCGTGATGGTGCGGAGCTTGGCTCCTGCCGCCCGCGGCGCGTCGGCGCCGGCGCCGCGTGTGGCCTGCGCAAACGTCTGCGCCGGTATCGTGGTCGACGCGGCAGCGCCGGCGGATGCGGCATAAATGAAGTCGCGGCGGTTCATGGCGGTTCTCCCGGTCAAAAAGCCGGCCCATGCGACGTGGGCCGGCGTTGATTGTTGAGACATCCTGTCCCGTCGCAGGATGTTAGGCAATCAGGGCGCGGCTAGACGACGTTGCGCATGTCCTTCACGCGTCCGTCGACGAAGGCGCGGAGGTTGTGGACCATCAGCGGCAGCACCTGTTCCGCATAGCGGTCGCTCATGCCGCCGATGCGCGGCGTCATGATCACGTTCGGCATCGACCACAGCGGATTGTCCGGCTCCGGCGGCTCCTCGGCGAACACGTCGAGGCCCGCGCCGGCGACCTCGCCGGCCTGAAGGCGGCGCACCAGCGCGGCCTCGTCGATGACGTCGCCGCGCGCGATGTTGATCAGGTACGAGGACGGCTTCATCGCGGCGAGCACGTCGTCGCTGATCATGTGGCGGGTCTCGGCGGTGAGCGGCACCAGCGTGACGAGGAAGTCGGCGAGCGCTGCAGCCTCCTTGAGCTTCGTCCGCGGCAACACTTGGTCGAAGCCGGGAATATCGGGCCGCGCGTCGCTGACGCCGACGATCTTCATGCCGAACGACCGGCAGCGATCCGCCAAGGCCTCGCCGATCTGGCCGACGCCGACGATCACCACGGTCTTTTCCTGCAGCACCGGCTGCGGCCAGCGCTCCCATTTTGCGTTGGCTTGGTTGCGCAGCATCGCGGGCAGGCGGCGCGACAGCGCGATCATGTTCATGATCGCAAGCTCCGACATCTGCGGGCCGTGGATGCCGCGGGCGTTGGTCACCAGCACGTCCTTCCGCAGCTTTGTCAGGCTGTGGAAGTGATCGGTGCCGGTGGTCAGCGCCGCGATCCAGCGCAGCTTCGGCATCGCTTCGAGAAGCGGATCGGTCACGTGATGCGCGAGCGCGGCGAGCACCTCGGCATTCGCGCCCATGCGGAGCGCTTCGGTGATGTCGGCGGTGCCGTGGATCGTCAGGTCGGGAAAGGCTTTCCGAAGTGCATCGGCCTTGATGTGGCTTCCGTTCTCGAAAACCAGAACTTCCATTTCGTCTCCTCCGACCTTTGTGCGCGGAGTTTAGACGAGCTTGTGGCGCGCGCCATCATGGCCGGACATATGAAAACATATGTCCGGCGTACCGCATGGTGAGACAGGCGTGTTGCGATCCTATTGCGCGGCGTCTTCGGCGAGCGGCGGCTTTGCCTCGGCCGGCGGCTCGGCGCCGGTGTCGTCGGCGATCAGGAACTGGGCGCGGGCGAGCTCGGTGAAGGCGCCGCCACGGCGGAGCAGCTCGTCATATGTGCCGCTCTCGACGATGCGGCCGTGATCGAACACCAGGACGCGCGTGGCGTTGCGTATGGTGGAAAGCCGGTGCGCGATCACAAAAGTGGTGCGGTCGCGCATCAACTCGTCGAGCGCGGTCCAGACCTTGAGCTCGGTGGTGGCGTCGAGCGCGCTGGTCGCCTCATCGAGAATGAGGATCGGCGGGTTCTTCAAAAGCGCACGCGCGATCGACAGCCGCTGGCGCTCGCCGCCCGACAGCATACGGCCGCGCTCGCCGACCGGCGCATCGAGGCCCTGCGCGTGGCTGTTGATGAACTCCAGCGCCTGGGCGCGCTCGGCAGCGGCGCGGATCTCCTCGTCGGTGGCGTCCGGCTTGCCGACGCGGAGATTCTCGGCGATCGAGCGGTTGAACAGCAGCACCTCCTGGAACACCACGCCGATGTTGCGGCGCAGCCCTTCGAGCTTGAGCCCGCGGATGTCCATGCCGTCGAGCTTGATGGTGCCGGACTGCGGATCGAACACGCGATGCAGGAGCGCGAGCGCGGTCGACTTGCCGGCGCCGGTCGGGCCGACCAGCGCAATGATCTCGCCGGGCAGCGCCGTGAAGCTCATATCGCTCACCGCGGGCCGCTTGCCGTCATAGGAGAACGACACGTCGCCGAATTCGACCAGGCCGCGCACGCGGCCGGGATCGACCGCGTCGGGACGGTCGCGCACCGCCGGCACGGTGTCGGCGACCTCGAAGAACTCGCGGAGCCTTGGTGCGTCCTGCACCAGGCGGTTGGCGAAGCTCACGGCGAATTCCAGGCGGTTGATGATGAGGCCGGCAAAGGCCGTGAAGGTGACGATCTCGCCGACGGTGGTCAGGCCATGGATGTTGAGCCAGATGCCGACCACGAAGATGGACAGCACCGTGAGCGTGGTCGAGGCGCGCGTCAGCACCGCGCCGATCGCCCACCAGGACAGCACCGGCATCTGCGCGCTGAGCAGCCGGTTGACGACCTCCTTGATGCCGTTCACCTCGAGCTCGACGCGGGCGAAGCTCTGCACCAGCGCAACGTTGCCGAGCGCATCGGAGGCGCGCTCGGCGAGATCGCCGTAGTGGCGCTCGACCGCGCTCTGGCCTTCCTCGGCGCGGCGCACCACCAGCGTGGTCAGCGCCGCGAAAACGATGCACAGCACAATCAGGAGCAGCGCCAGCCGCCAGTTCAGGAACAGCGACAGCGGCAGCAGCACCAGCAGCGACACGAAGGCGGCGAAATGCTCTCGAAAGAAACCAAGCCACAGCCACCACATGGCGTCGGTGCCGGCCAGCATGATCTTGAGCATCCGTCCTGAGTGAATCGTACCGTGGAAGCTCATCGGAAGTTGCAGGATGTGCTCGAAATAGCGGCTCATCACCACGTGGCGCTGGCGGTGCGACAAACGGTCGGCATTCAGCGCGACCAGCGCGCCGCAGATGATGGCGAATAGCCCGAACGCCACCCAGGCGCCGAGCAGCGAAACCAGGTCGGTCCAGGCCGGTGCCAGGTTCCGGCTCTGCGCGCCGGACAGCGCATCGATGATGCGGCCAAACAGGATGGGTTCGGCGAATTGCGCTGCCGCCAGCGATATATTGGCGATTGCGAGCGTGATCGCGAGGCGGGATTCGTCGCCCAGCATTTCCAGGACGCGCGTGTATAAACGGATGAAATTCATCGTGAGTTTCTTGGTTGCAATTGCTCTGGTTCAGCTGGTGTGCGGTGCGGCGCGTCCGATGACGTAAGGCTTTTCCGGCTCTTTGACTGCGTTAGGAGACCTTAACACGAATTGAAACTGGGTTTTCCAGATGGTCGGACGGCAATTCTGTCTGCACATTCACCATTGTGTCGAAACTACGAGTATTCGGCCCCGTTAGTTATTTTCGATTGCTGGAAATGGATTATAATGTGCCATAAGATTCTCCATGTTCGCACGCAGTGTGTGGCTGGAAATACTGAAAACATCACGGCTCAGGAAGATGGCTCATAGATGAGCCTTTGCCGGATCGATATTTTGGTTGGTGACATGGCGCTGAAGGATATGGCGGCTGTCGTCCTGGCGTTAAGGGCCAATCTGCAATGACCAATATTCCGACCGATCTGTTGCGAACGCTGGTTGCCGTCGTCGATTTGCGAAGCTTCACCAAGGCGGCCCAGTCGCTGGGCGTGACCCAGCCGGCGGTGAGCGCGCAGATCAAGCGCCTGCAGGGCATGCTGGGCGCCGACCTGCTCGACAAGAGCGCTCCGGGCGTGAGCCTCACTTCCTCCGGCGAGCTGGTGGTCAACTACGCGCGGCGGCTGCTCTCAATCAACGACCAGATCCTGGACATTGCCGGGCCGAAGCTCGCAGCCCAGACGATCCGGATCGGCGCGACCGGCGACATCACGGCGGCGGCGGTGGCGAGCGGCGTCGGCGCGGTCCGCGCCAGACAGCCGGAGCTGCAGTTCCAGGTCTACATGGCCAAGGTCGACACCCTGCTGCGCGACCTGCGCGAAGGCGTCACCGATCTCGCGATCTGGGCCTCGTCCACCGGGCCGTCGCAGGACACCCGCTTTTTCTGGACCGAGCCGCTGGTCTGGGTGCGCGCGCCGGGGGCCATGCTCGATCCGAATGAGCCGGTGCCGCTGGTGTCGTATGGCGAGGACTGCCTGTTCGGCCGCATCAGCATGAACGTGCTGAGCCAGGCCGGCCGCGGCTACGAGAAGGTGTTCACCTCGCTGAGCCTCGTTGCGCTGGCGAACGCCGTCGCGACCGGCGCCGGCGTGATGGCGCTGCCGCGAAGCCGCGCCAACCTGCCCGGGCTCGAGGTCTGGGACAACGCGCCGCTGCCGAAGCTGCCCGACATCTTCTGCGGTCTCTATGTGCGCGACGGCGCCGACATGCAGGAGCGCGAGCAGCTCGCCGAGGCGATCGTGATGGCGCTCAACCCGCCGACCGTGCCGACGAGCTTTTCGCGCGGCCAGCAGCCTTCGGCGGCTTAGTTTCGATCCACCCTAAATCTCACCGCGGTCATTCCGGGGCGCGCCGAAGGCGCGAACCCGGAATCCGGAACGTCGGGATTTCCTGCTTGTCTGGATTCCGGGTTCGCCGCTTCGCGGCGCCCCGTAATGACCGCGGTGACAGTGACTGCTAAGTCTGCGCGAAGCCTGAGCGCTGCGCCCAGCCGGTGGAGCGCGCCTCGACGATCGCCATCACCCAGTACATCACGATGCCCTCGACCGCGAGCGCGACCAAGCCCGCGAAGATCAGCGGCACCTGGAACTGGGCCTGGGCCTGCAGCATCAGATTGCCGATGCCGCGGTTCGACGCGATGCTTTCCGAGATCACCGAGCCGACGAACGCGAGCGTGATCGCGATCTTCAGCGAGCCGAAGAAGTAGGGCAGCGTGCGCGGGATGCCGACCTTGCGCATGATGTCGAGCTTGCTCGCGCCCAGCGCCTTCAGCACGTCCTCGAGCTCCGGCTCGATGGTGGCGAGCCCGGTCGCGACGTTCACGACGATCGGGAAGAACGAGATCAGGAACGCGGTGAGCACCGCGGGGATGAAGCCGATGCCGAACCACAGCACCAGGATCGGCACCACGGCGACCTTCGGGATGGCGTTGAAGCCGATCATCAGCGGATAGAGCCCGGCATAGATCTGGCGCGACCAGCCGATCACGAGGCCGAGCAGCAGCCCGAAGCCGACCGCAAGGCCGAAGCCGATCATCGTGGTCGAGAGCGTGAACAGCGAATTGCGGTAGATCGGTCCCCAGTATTCGAGGAACGCGTTGGCGATCGCGGTCGGCGGCGGCAGGAAAAACACCGGGATGCCGAACAGCCGCACCGCCGCTTCCCAGATGACGATCAGTGCCGCGGTGTAGAGCCATGGCGCGGCGCGGACGGAGAGCTCGCTCTGGGTCATTGCCGCGCCCGCACGATGTGGCTGCGCAGCTCGTGGACGATGTTCTGGAACTCCGGCGTGAAGGTGACGTCGAGCTCGCGCGGCCGCGGGATATCGATCTTCTTCTCAATGATGACGCGACCGGGCCGCGATGACATCACGAACACCCGGTCAGCGAGGAACACCGCCTCGCGCAGATCATGGGTGACGAGGCACACCGTGATCTTGCGGATGGCGTGCAGGTCGCGGATCACGCACCACAGCTCCTCGCGGGTGAAGGCGTCGAGCGCACCGAACGGCTCGTCGAGCATCAGAAGCTTCGGCTCGTGGATCAGCGCGCGGCACAACGACGTGCGCTGCTGCATGCCGCCCGACAGCTCCCACGGATACTTGTCGCCCTGGTCGCGCAGCCCCACCGAGGTCAGGAGGTTCGCGGCCCGCGCGGCGTATTCGTTGCGCCGCCGCCGGATCTCGCGCCGGTGCGGCTCGACGATCTCGAGCGGCAGCAGCAGGTTCTCCAGCGTGGTGCGCCAGGGCAGCAGTGTCGGCGCCTGGAACGCCATGCCGGCGATCTTGACCGGCTTGCTCACCACCTCGCCCGCGACCTTGACGGTGCCCTTGAAGGGAAACTGCAGCCCGGTGGCGAGCTTCATCAGGGTGGACTTGCCGCAGCCCGACGGGCCGACAACGGCGGCGAACTCGCCTTCCTGGATGTCGAGCGTCAGACCTTCAACGGCGGGAGCGTTGGTCGCCCCGCCATAGGCGTGGCTGACCCCTTCAAGACTGATGAACCCCGTCAACGAAACTCCCCCGAAATCTTCGCGCCCCGCAACGCTGTTTTCAGTTCGCCTTGCGGTCGGCCGCCGGCGGCAGGAACGACGCGTCAAAGACGTCCGCGGCCTTCGGCTTGCCGTTCTTGAACTCGTAGGTCAGCGCGATCTGGTCGATCGACTTGGCGAGACGATCCTCGACGACGCCGCCGAAGCCGTTGGCCTTCACCTCGTCGGTGAGGATGTTGTCCTTGAGCGCCATGCGCAGCCGCTCGAGCTCGATCGGCTTCTTGGCGACGTCGTTGCGCTTGATCACCGAGTCGACCGCGGTGGAGGGATCCTTCACGGTGTCCTTCAGGCCCTTGAGGAAGGCGCGCATGAAGCCCTTCACGGCCTCGGGCTTCTCGGCGGCGAACTTCGGATTCACGATGATGGCGTTGCCGTAGAGATTGACGCCATGGTCGGCCATCAGCATCACGACGATGTCGTCGGTCGGCACGCCCATCGATTTCAGGTTGATGAAGGACGAGAACGAGAAGCCGGCAATGGCGTCGACCTGGCCGTTCTGCAGCATCGGCTCGCGCACCGGGAAGCCGACCGCCTCGATCTTGACCTTGGAGGCGTCGATCTCGTTGGCCTGCACGAAGATCTTCCACTGCGCATAGGCGCCGTCCTGCGGCGGGGCGCCGAGCACGTGGCCTTCGAGGTCCTTCGGCTTGGTGACGCCGCGGCTCTTGCGTCCGATGATCGAGAAGGCCGGTTTGTTGTAGAGCATGAACACCGGCTTGACCGGGTTCGACGGGTTGGCGTCGCGGAACTTGATCAGCGAGTTGATGTCGGCAAAGCCCATGTCGTAGGTGCCGGACGCGACGCGGTTGATCGGCTCGATCGAGCCCGCCGAGGAGTCGATGGTGACGTCGAGGCCTTCGGCCTTGAAGTAGCCCTTGTCGATGGCGACCAGGAACGGCGCCGACGGGCCCTCGAACTTGAAGTCGAGCGAGAACTTGATCGGGGTTTCCGCCTTGGCCGGGCCGGCGGCCAGAACGGCCGCGAGCGCCGCGGCGAACATCAAGCCGGCGTGCTGGTGACGAATTTTGCGGCGGAATTTGCTGAACCCAACCATGTCGCTACCCCTGAACTGTCGTTGGCTTTTGTCGCGGGGGCCGCTCGACGGGCGGCCCGGTCGCGATCATTGCTCAATTGCTGCACAGCAAAGAACATGCCGCTTGAAAGAGCAAGGTAGGGCCCTGTCGCAGGGTGCAGCGCGGGTGTTCTGCACATGAGATTGTCATGCTGCCGCGATCGCAGGCAGTCCGCCGTGGAAGGTGCTGCTAAAGTGGGGCCACAAGGCAGTCCGCCGCGCCTCCCGCACAAAGGATGCGAATAAGTCATGTTGACCAAGCCGGGCAGCCGCACCGAGCCCGCCACTTTCGCGGCGCCCTACGCACCGCCGGACCGCGAGCTGGCGCGGCCGCTGCTGGCCACGGCCTGGCGTGACGACGCGGCCGAGACCCGGATCGACGACCGCGCCCGGCGGCTGATCGAGACGATCCGGGACCATGCCGGCGGGCTCGGCGGCATCGAGGACTTCCTTCACGCCTATTCGTTGTCGACCAAGGAAGGCTTGGCGCTGATGGTGCTGGCCGAGGCGCTGCTGCGCATCCCCGACGGCGCGACCGCCGACCGGCTGATCGAGGATAAGCTCGCGGCCGGTGACTGGTCGGAACCGGATACCTCCGGGACCTTCCTGGTCTCGGCCTCGGCCTGGACGCTCGGCATCACGGCGCGGGTGATCCAGCCGGGCGAGACGCCGGAGAACATCGTCGGCAGCCTGCTCAAGCGGCTCGGCCTGCCGACCGTGCGGGTCGCCACGCGGCAGGCGATGCGCCTGCTCGGCTCGCACTTCGTGCTCGGCCAGACCATCGAGGAGGCGCTGTCACGCGCCGGCTCGCATCGCGAATTTCGCTATTCGTTCGACATGCTGGGCGAGGGCGCGAGGACCGGCGAGGACGCCACGCGCTATTTCGAAGCCTATGCGGATGCGATCGCGGCGATCGGCGCGCGCGCCGGCAATGCGGCGCTGCCGGCGCGGCCCGGCATCTCGGTGAAGCTGTCGGCGCTGCATCCGCGCTACGAGGCGGTGTCGCGTGAGCGGGTGCTGACCGAGCTGGTGCCGCGCACGCTCGAATTGGCGCGCCTTGCCAAAAGCCACGATCTGAACTTCACCATCGACGCCGAGGAGGCCGACCGGCTCGAACTGTCTCTGGACGTGGTCGGCAAGGTGCTGGCCGATCCGTCGCTCGGGGGCTGGGACGGCTTCGGGCTCGCGGTGCAAGCCTATCAGAAGCGCGCCGGCGCAGTGATCACCTGGCTCGACAACGCCGCGCACGGGCTCGGCCGGCGCTTGATGGTGCGGCTGGTGAAGGGCGCCTATTGGGACACCGAGGTGAAGCGCGCGCAGGAGCGCGGGCTTGCCGACTATCCGGTGTTCACCCGCAAGGCGATGACGGACCTGTCCTACATGGCCTGCATGCGGCAGCTCCTGGCGGCGCGGCCGCGACTCTATCCGCAGTTCGCCACGCACAACGCGCTGACGGTGGCGAGCGTCATCGAGGAGGCCCGCGGCGTCGACGGCTATGAATTCCAGCGCCTGCACGGCATGGGCGAGGTGCTGTACGAGAAGCTCCTGGAGGACCTGCCGGACGCGGCCTGCCGCGTCTACGCGCCGGTCGGCAGCCATCGCGAGCTGCTGGCCTATCTGGTGCGGCGCCTGTTGGAGAACGGCGCGAACTCGTCGTTTGTCGCGGTGGCGGCCGATCCCAAGGTGCCGGTCGAGGACATTCTCAAGCGGCCGCAGGCCTGGGTCGCCAGTCCCGAGCAGGCGCGGCATCCGCACATTCCGCTGCCGCGCGATCTCTACCGGCCGTCGCGGCAGAATTCTTCGGGCGTCGAGTTCGGCGACCGCGTAGCGCTGGCCGCGCTGCGGAGCGAGATCGCGGGCGCCGTGCCGAAGGACGCCAAGGCCGTGCCGCTGATCGACGGCAAGGCCGCGGGCGGCAAAACGCGGCCGGTGCTGTCGCCGATTGACGGGGCGGTGGTGGGGCAGGTGACTGAGGCCGACGCCGCGACCGCAACGAAGGCCATGGCCGCGGCGCAGGCCGGCTTCGCGGCCTGGAACGCCACGCCAGTCGAGCGCCGCGCCGACATCCTGGAGCGCGCCGGCGAGCTGCTGGAAGCGTCGCGCGGCCGGCTGATCGCGCTGATGCAGGCCGAAGGCGGCAAGACGCTGGACGATGCGCTGTCCGAGCTGCGCGAGGCGGTGGACTACTGCCGCTATTACGCGGCCGAAGCGCGGCGCTCGCTGGTGCCGCATCCGATGCCCGGGCCGACCGGCGAGTCGAACGAGCTGCACCATCGCGGCCGTGGCGTGTTCGTCTGCATCAGCCCGTGGAATTTCCCGCTGGCGATTTTCCTGGGGCAGGTGGCTGCGGCGCTTTCGGCCGGCAATGCGGTCGTCGCGAAGCCCGCCGAGCAAACGCCGCTGGTCGCCGCGGAGGCGATCCGATTGCTGCATCAGGCCGGCGTGCCGTCGAGCGCACTGCAGTTCGTGCCGGGCTATGGCGACGTGGGAGCGGCGCTCACCGGCGACCGCAGCGTCGCCGGCGTGGCCTTCACCGGGTCGACGGAGGTGGGCCGCATCATCAACCGCGCGCTTGCCGCCAAAGACGGTCCGATCGTGCCGCTGATCGCCGAGACCGGCGGCATCAACGCCATGATCGTCGACGCCACCGCGCTCCCCGAGCAGGTGACCGACGACGTGGTGATGTCGGCGTTCCGCTCGGCCGGCCAGCGCTGCTCGGCGCTGCGGCTCCTTTGCGTGCAGGAAGACGTCGCCGACCGCATCGTGGAGATGATTGCCGGTGCGGCGCTCGAGCTCAGGCTCGGCGATCCGCGCGATCCGGCAACGCACGTGGGGCCGGTGATCGACGAAGAGGCGAAGCAGAAGCTCGACCGTTGGCTCGACACCATGGCGGCGCAAGGCCGCATGGTGTTCCGCTGGGACGAAGGCCGCACGCTGCCGCCGCAAGGTCTGTTCGTGCCGCCGTCGATCATCAGGCTCAATCGCGCCAGCGACCTGCAGGACGAGGTGTTCGGTCCGATCCTGCACGTGGTGCGCTGGCGCGCCGACCGTCTCGACCAGCTGCTCGACGACATCGCCGGCAATGGCACGGGGCTCACGCTCGGCATCCATTCGCGGATCGATGAGACCGCCGACCGGGTCATCGCACGGCTCGCCAACGGCAACACCTACGTCAACCGCAGCATGATCGGCGCCGTCGTCGGCACGCAGCCGTTCGGCGGCACCGGCTTGTCGGGCACCGGGCCGAAGGCCGGCGGTCCGAACTACGTGCGGCGCTTTGCCACCGAGCAGACCGTGACGGTCAACACCGCGGCGGCGGGCGGCAACGCCACGCTGCTCAGCGACAGCGAGGCGTGACGCCTTCGGCAGTGCGGCAAAACGCGCGCACACGCACCATCACGTGCGCGTGTGCGAAGCTGAACGTCTGTTGATCTACATTACAAAAACATCATTGGGTTCAATCCTTTGTTCGCAGGAACGTCTCCCTATCTGCATCGTTGACGCTCCGACCTCAGTCGAGGGCGAAACGAACGAAAGGGCGATTCCATGTTGAACATCCGTAATCGCGCCATTGCCGCCGTGACGGCGGCGGCGATTGCGCTCACCACCGCGGCGGTCACGCCGGCCTCTGCGGGGCCGCGCTACTACCCGCGCGGCAACGCCGCAGCCGCGAGCATCATGCTCGGCATCATCGGCGCGGTCGGCGCCTACGCGGCGGCCCGGGAATACCGGAAGGCCCAGGAGTATCGGTACTACGACGGCTCGTATGGCGGTCCGTACGGCTACGGCGCCCCGTACCGACGCTACGGCTACTGAGCGCGTCGGGAAGACCATCGCTGAAGTGGTCACGACGTGAAACTTGCAAGGCGCCGCCGGTTGCGGCGCCTTTTTCTGTCTTCGTTAAGCCTCGTCATTAACCGACAAGAGACACGTGGCGGTGTAAGTAGAATCATCATGAGCGATTCGCTGGGACGGTTGTTCGAGCAGGTGGTCGCGGCCAAGGGAGCCGATCCCGCGGTGTCGCGCACCGCCAAGCTTTTGCAGGCCGGCCGCGCCAAGATGGCCAAGAAGCTCGCCGAGGAGGCCATCGAGGTCGTCATCGACGCGATGGCCGGTGAGCGCGAGGCGGTGATCCGCGAAAGCGCCGATCTGCTCTACAATCTCGTGGTGCTGTGGTCCGAGGCCGGCGTTGCGCCGCAGGACGTCTGGGCCGAGATGGAGCGGCGGGAGCGGCTGTTCGGCCTCGCCGAGAAGCTGCCGAAGAAGATCAAGGCGAAGCAGCCGGAGCCCGCGACGCGGCGGAAGGTCGTGATGCTGGCGAGCCGCCACACGCCCAAGCGGCGTTGAAAGCGGCGTCGAGCCAGGCCGGCTTCGTGGACAAATCCAGTCCCGGCCGTTAAGCAAGCCCGCCATGCTGAAACGACTGTACGACTGGACGCTCTCGCTCGCGGGCCGCAAGGGCGCCGAGTGGTGGCTCGGCATCATCTCCTTCGTCGAGAGCTCGATCTTTCTCGTGCCGGCCGAAGCCCTGTTTGTGCCGATGGGGCTAGCCCGGCCGGAGCGGGCCTATCGATACGCGCTGATCGCGACCGTGGGGTCGGTGCTCGGCGGCATCGCCGGCTGGCTGCTCGGATACTACGCCTATGAGCTGATTGCCCGTCCGGTGCTCGAGTTCTACGGAAGTCTCGACAAGTTCGAGATGCTGCGGTCGTCATCCAGCCGCGACGCCATCCTGCTGATGCTGGTCACCTCGGGCGTGGCGCACCTGCCGCCCATGAAGGTGGTGACCATCCTGTCCGGCGCCGCCAAGGTTGACCTCTGGCTGTTTATCGCGTCGGCGATCGTGGCGCGGGGCAGCAAGTTCTTCATCATCGCCTGGCTGCTGCGGCGCTACGGCGAGCCGATCAAGGATTTCATCGAGAAGCGCCTGGGGCTTATTGCGCTGGCCGTGGTGGTGGCTCTCGCGCTGCTTTACGTCGCGCTCAAGCTGTTGCTCGGGTCCGGGACCTGACCGTCCTCGGGGGGCGGGCTTCCGGGATGGCACGCCGGTCGCGTTGGCCCGCCGCGCTGCCGGGACAGTCGCCACGCGCCACTTGTTTAGGGCCCCCACACCGAAGTTGGGTTGCGGGCGGACGGCCGAACCGCGACACTTGCGACCGCCCGGTACCTCAATTTTGCCATCGCGGTCCGTCATTCGCGGACACCAGTCTGGCGTGTAGAATGATGGCAGGACCGGACGTGGTGGCTCA
>CAKZHN010000588.1 GCA_936924235.1 uncultured Rhodoplanes sp.
AACCCTGTTCAAACGCCGTCGGCGCGATCTCTATTCCCTCTCGTTGTTGCATCCATCAGTTGCACAGACGCAACGCATACCCTCATAAGCCTTAGACGCTTCGTGCCGGCCGCCCGGAGGACAAGCCAAAACCCTCGATCTGGGCTTCATTCCCATCGAGGGCGGATAGCTCGCCTTGCACATCACGAAGCCTAGCCAGATTGGCGTCGGTCAGTTCCTCGCCCAGCGCGCGCTCGGCCTCTTTGAGCTCTCTATTTAACGTGCGCTGCTTGCGATGCAAGGCGACAACGTGGGTCCACCAGGGGTCGACATCCTCAGGACTGGCGCCGGTTCTCGCCGGCCAGTCCGAGAGGTGGGTGATGGCGCCCTCGACCCGGGACAGCACCCCGGACAGGCCCCGGCCGGTGACGGCGGCCCGGACGGTTTCGGCCTCGAGCTGGGCCTCGGCGGTCACGGCGTCCAGGATCGCCCGCCGGAGCAGGTCGGCGTCCGGGTTGAGGAAATCCAGCGCCGAAAACGCCTCGGCGTGATGCTCCAGCAGCCAGGGATGGTTGATCACCGCCATCAGGATCAGCGCCTCCCGCGGCGGCAGCGCGGTCCGGTGCCCGCGGACGATCGGGCTGCCGGACAGCCGGGTGCTCGGCTGCGCCAGTGGCTCCCGGCCCTGCGGCAGCCGGCCGCCCGGGCCGCGGTTCCGCTGCCAGGAGCCGGAGCCGTTGCGGGCGCCCGCGCCGAACCCGCCGGACCAGGCGTTGCCGGAGCGGCGCGGCCCCGCGCCATCCCGGGCCGTGCTGGGCTGCAGCAGATTGCGCAGCCGCGTCTCGAAATCCTGCACGTAATATTTCCGCACCGCCTCGTCGCCGATGCCCTGGGCGAGGCCTTTGATCTTGGCTTCGAGCGCCGCACGGCGTTCCGGCGTGTCGAGCGAGGAGGCTTCGACCTCACGCGCCCACAGCATCTCGGCGAGCGGCCGCGCGCCGGCCAGCACATCGGCGATGGCCTCGCGTCCGCCGGAGCGGAACAGGTCGTCGGGGTCCTGCCCTTCGGGCAGCAGCGCAAAGCGGAGACTCTTGCCCGGGCGAAGCCGCGGCAGAGCGAGATCGGCCGCACGATAAGCGGCGCGCTGACCGGCCTTGTCGCCGTCGAAGCAGAGAATGGGCTCGTCGGCCATCTTCCAGAGGATGCCGAGTTGCTCTTCGGTCAGCGCGGTGCCGAGCGGCGCCACCGTCGCCGGATAACCGGCCGTCACCATGGCGATGACGTCGACATAGCCCTCCACGACAATGAGCGCCGCGCCGTCGTGCACCGCGGTCCGCGCCGCAAAGCCGTTGTAGAGGTTCGAGCCCTTGTGGAAGAGCGGCGTCTCCGGCGAGTT
The DNA here is from genome assembly GCA_936924235.1 of uncultured Rhodoplanes sp. Classification (GTDB taxonomy): domain Bacteria; phylum Pseudomonadota; class Alphaproteobacteria; order Rhizobiales; family Xanthobacteraceae; genus Z2-YC6860. The sequence goes on from CAKZHN010000588.1 coordinate 1,376, forward strand.
GAGATACTTCGCCTGGGCATCGGCCGCGAGCGCGCGGCCGCCGAACGCGATGATGCGTCCCCGAAAATCCAGGATCGGGAACATCACGCGGTCGCGGAAGCGGTCGTACGGAACCGGGATGTCGTCGCCCGCGATCAGCAGGCCGGCCTCGATCATGTCGGGCACCGGCACGCCTTCCTTGCCGAGATGCTCCTTCAGCGCGTAGCGCTCACCGGGCGCGTAGCCCATGCGGAACTTGAGCTGCGTCGGCGAGGTGAGCGCACGGTCGGCGAGATAGCCGCGCGCCTTGGCGCCCACGCGCGAGGACAGCTGAGCCTCGAAGAACTTCGCGGCGAGCTCCATCACCTCGTAGAGCGTCTTGCGCTTCTCCTCGCGCGCCTCTTCTTCCCGCGAGACGATGGGCAGCGGCACACCCGCCATGGCGGCGAGCCGCTCGACGGCCTCGGGGAAGCCCACGCCGTCGGTCATCATGATGAAGTCGAAGATCGAGCCGTTCTTGCCCGAGGAGAAATCAAACCACGCCTGCTTCTGGTCGTTGACGAAGAACGACGGCGTCTTCTCCTTGTTGAAAGGCGACAGCCCCTTCCACTCACGCCCCGATTTCATGAGCTTCACGCGCTTGCCCACCACCTCCGATACCGGAAGGCGGGCGCGCAGCTCATCGAGGAACTGGGGCGAAAAGCGCATGACAGTCAGGGTTCGGTGGGGCCGAATCGGTAGCCCGGCTTGAGCATCATACCCCTCAAATGGACCGTGGCCTCCGGGGCGTCAAAGGCTTCAAAAGATTCACCTGGAAAGACAACGCTTTCCCACTTATCCACAGGGCGGAAACAAGTTCGGGGGAACCGCCATGGCCGGCTCACGCAAGACTTTCGTCCTCGTCCACGGCGCCTGGCACGGCGGCTGGTGCTGGCGGCGGGTCTCGGACCTGCTCGAAGCCAAGGGCCACAAGGTGTTCACGCCGACGCTCACGGGCCTGGGCGAGCGCAGCCATCTGATGCGCGCAGGCATCGACGTCAGCACGCACGCGACCGACGTGGTCAACCTGATGAAATGGGAGCGGCTCACCGACGTGGTGCTGTGCGGGCACTCCTACGGCGGCATGGTGGTCTCGCTGGTGGCCGAGCAGATGGCGGAAAAAATCGGCTCGATCGTGTTCCTCGACGCCTTCGTGCCGGAGAACGGCGACAGCATGTTCGAGCTGACCAACCAGGTGGTGCGGGACTCGCTCATGGCTGCGACCGCGCGCGGCGACATCAGCGTGCCCGGGCGGCCCGCCGCGGCATTTCTCGTGAACGAGAAGGATCAGGCCTGGGTGGATTCGCTCACCGGCCCGCAGCCGATCGGCACCATGATCGAGAAGCTCAAGCTCACCGGCGCGCGCGAGAAAATCGGCAAGAAGAGCTACATCCGCGCCGGGGCCTATCCGAACCCGGGCTTCGACAAGGCGCTCAATCGGGTGAAAGCGGACAAGAGTTGGCGCACCTACGACGTGCCCTGCGGCCACGACGTCATGGTCGACATGCCGGAGCGGCTCGCGGAAATTTTGCTCGAGGTGGCGTAGCGGCTCGCATTTTCTTCTTATCCGCGACGTTACTCTCTCCCGGCCTCATGCTGAGGAGCGCAGCGAAGCTGCGCGTCTCGAAGCACGAGGCCGCCCCATCCTTCGAGACGCATCGCTTCGCGATGCTCCTCAGGATGAGGCGGAGAGAGCTCCGCGCCCAGCCGCAACTACTGCGGCTCGAAGCCTGCGTCCTTCACCACCTTCTCGGCGACCACGCGCTCGCGCTTGATGTCCTCGGCGAACTGCTCAGGCGTGTTCGCCGCACCCACCAGGCTCCGCGCCGTCAGATGCCGATCGCGGAATTCCGGCCGGTTGATCACCTCGCCGATGTCCTTCGAGACCCGATCGACGACGGACTTCGCTGTGCCGGCCGGCGCAAAGATGCCGTACCAGCTCCGCGACGGAGGCCCGTTGTAACCGACCTCGGTGAGCAGCGGCACCTGCGGGAAATTCGGCGAGCGGATGTTGTTCATCATGACCAGCGGGGTCATCTGACCGGCGCGGATGTTGCCGATCAGGTTGCCTTCGCCGAACAGGCCGATCGGCGTGGTGCCGCTGAGGATCGCATTGACTGCCTCGCCGCCGCCACGGAATGGCACGCGCACCCAGTCGCAGCCTTTCTCCTTCTTCAATGTCTCCATGTAGAGCACCATCGGCGCGCCGGGAGAGAGATAGTTCAGCGTCCCGGGTTTCGCCTTCGACAGCGCGCAAAGCTCGTCAACGTTCTTCACGTGGAGATCGGAGTTCACCACCAGAACATGGATCAGGTGGAACGCATTGGTGATCGGCACCAGGCTGTTTTCGGGATCGAACGGCAGCTTCTTGTAGAGGAACTGGTTATAGAGCATCGCGTCCGCATTGGTGATGCAGATGGTGTAGCCGTCCGGCGTCGCGTCGGCGCAGGCGCGCGTGCCGACGTTCATAGCGCCGCCCGGGCGGTTCTCGATGATCAGCGGCTGACCCCATTTCTGGCGCAACTCCTCGCCGAGCGCGCGCATGAAGATATCGCTCAGGCCGCCGGCGCTGGTGGTGGTGATCGCCTTCACCGGGCGATTGGGCCAGTCGTCGGCCCGGGCAGCCGATGATGCGGCCGATGCGGCGCCGAGCGCGACGAGCGCTGCGAGTGACAGCGTGGAAAGTCTCATGGTCGTGTCTCCCATTCCAAGTTCAAACATACGGTCTTGTTATTGCGGCTGAAGGTTGCCCTTCTTCGCGGTGGCTTCGGCGATGACGCGCGACTTCTGCAGATAGTCTGCGAACTGCTCCGGCGTGCTGAACTGCGGATCGAGGCCCCGCTGGACCAGAACCTTGTCGCGGAACGACGGCTCGTTGCCGATCGCCGCGATGTCGTCGCGGATTTTGTGGGCCAGCGCCTTCGATGTCCCCTTCGGCGCCCAGATCGCGAAGTCGGCCTGGGTGACGTCCTCGGTGGCGCCGACCTCCTTCAGCGTCGGGATGTCGGGGAACAGCGGCGAGCGCTTGCTGGCGTCGATCGCGATGCCCTTGATCGAGCCCGAGCGCAGATGCGCGATCAGATTGCCGAGCCCGAAGAAGGCGACCGGCGTGGTGCCGGTCAGCATGCCGTTGACCGCCTCGCCGCCGCCGCGGAACGGCACGCGCACGATGTCGGCGCCGCTGCGCGCCTTCCACTCCTCGATGAAGATCTGGTGCGGCACCGCGGGCGCCGAATAGCTGAGCGTGCCGGGCTTGGCCTTCGACAGCGCGGCAAGCTCGTCGAACGTCGAGACGTGGAGGTCAGCCGAGACCGCCATCACCTGGGTGAGGAAGAACAACAGCGTGACCGGTTCGAGGTCCTTGAACAGGTCGTAAGGCAGGCTCTTGAACTGGAAGCGGTTGTACTGCAGCACGTCGGACGGAAGGATGCAGATGGTGTAGCCGTCCGGCGGCGCTTCGGCGCAGGCGCGCGCGCCGATGTTGAAGGCGCCGCCCGGGCGGTTGTCGACCACCAGCGGCTGGCCCCATTTCTTCTGCAACTCGTCGCCGAGCACGCGGATGAAGATGTCGCTGATGCCGCCGGCGCTGGAGGACGCGATCACCCGCACCGGCTTGTTCGGATAGTCCTTCGGCACGTCCTGCGCGGGCGCAGGCGAAAGCGGCGCGGCAAGCGCGAGCAGAACGAAGGCGCTGAGCCAGCGACGCATGACGGCAGTCTCCTCCCGGGCATTTTTGTCGTTCCAGGGCACAATGCAGCAGGCCGTCCGGGGCAGCAAGACGGCCCCCACTGCGTCATGGTGGCCCGGAAAACGACAGCGCGCCCGCGAGGCTCGTCGCGGGCGCGCTCTGGGAGGCTATCGCCTAGACGATGAAGTCGTGGTTGTGCAGTTGCGTCACGTTCTGCACGTGCACCGTCAGGTCCGCGGCCGTGGTCGTCTCAACCTGATCCGTGGCATTGACGTAGACGGTGGTGTCGGTGCCATTGCTCACCCAGCCAACGCTGTGGGCGTTGAGCGTGGAGCCCGAAATCGTCCCGACCACCGCGGCATTGCCCTGGGTGATCGCGCTGAAATCGAACTGTTCGGAATTGGTCACGAAGTTCTGGACCGTCACCGAACCCACCGCCTGTTCGAGCTTCAGCGTGCCGGTCGACCCGGTGAACTGCACCACGCCGTTGTAGTTCTGGTTCAGATCGAACGTGAAGCCGTTGTCGATCGCGATGTTCGGCCCGATCGACTGGTTGGTCGCACCGACGTCGACAAAGCCGGGGTTTCCCAGCAGTGCGGCGATCGGCGTGCCCGCCTTGAACGTGATGTCATACTTGACCACATCACCGGGGGCGTAGGTCAGGCCCTGGTTGTCGACGAAGATGTCGTTGTCGTCCCACCAGATTCGCGGGGTATGGGAAGATGAAGGATCCAACGTAACGTTTTCGATCGTCGGCAGTCCGGAGATCTCATAGCCGTTGAACGGCTGCCCGGAGTAGGTACCGGTGATGGTCCAGGTGTCGTTGGGACCCGGAATCGTCTGGTGAATATTGCCGTCGCTTCCGAGGAAGTTTCCGCCCAGAGGATAGACGGACACGTTGTGCCACGTGGAGATCACCTGGTCGTGCGTCAGATCGGAGTCCGCGTCGAAATAGCCCGTAAGCTCGACTTGATCTCCGACCGTGAACGTGACCGATGCACCCACCGAGTATCCCGGAGGCGGATTGGTGGCGCCGGAATTGGTGACCGTCGGGTCGAACACCTCCCAATGGAGCTGGTGGCCGTACATGTTGTCGCGGCCGACGACCTCGAATGGAAAGTCGCGTGATGTCGACAGCGTGCCGTCGGTGTAGGTCACCGCGAAGTCGTCATAGACGTTGTCACTGCTGTTCAGCGCGAGCGTGTTCGGGTTGTTGTTGTCGAGCTCGTAGGTCAGCGTTCCGTAGTGTTGCCCGTCCGGGGTGGTGACAAAGTTGGTATCCCAGATCGCGGTGCCGTAGATGCCCACTTTGCTGAAGATTCCGCCCCCGTCGTCGATCCAGCCGGTGGTATCGGCCACGTCTTGTTGCAGTATCGGCTCGTTATTCGGTCCAAGCCCGGCCCAGTCGGCGTCGCTGACGAAGAGCCGCACATAGTTCGATGGCAGGCCCGGATCGGTGCCGCCGGCTTCGATCACTGTGTGGTTGCCGTCGTAAGTAATGGTCGGCGCGTCGTCGGTGCCGTCCACATGGAAAATCGCGATCTGATGGCTGATGGAGCCGTGGCTGTCGACGAGATCGTATCCCAGGCCGTATTCGCCGGACTGACCCATCATCAGTCCTTGGAACGCTGAGTCATTGGTGTCGATGGTCAGCGTGTGGCCGTCGGGAGCGAGTGACAGGAAGCTCTCGAACAAGCCCGCGGTCCCATTCAGGTTTCCGATATGGATGGTGTCGCCTTCCGCGTCGGTCGCCCCTTGCAGCAGGTCGATCTGATGCAGGCCCGAGCCTTCCAGCACCTCCATCTTGAGCTGCTGCGACACCGTCGGCGCGTCGTTGGTGCCGGTGACGTTGATGGTGACGGTCGAGCTCGCGGACCCGCCGTGGCCGTCGCTCACCGCATAGGTGAAGACGTCGTTGACAACCTGTCCTTGTGCGAGCGCGTCGGTGGCCGGGTTGCTGTTGTCGAGCTGGTAGCTATAGGTGCCGTTCGCATTGATCGTCAGCGCCCCATAGGTGCCAGTGACCGCAACGCCGACATTGCCGACCGGAGCACCATTCGCCGTTCCGGCCGCGACGCCGGTCACCGAGAGCACGTCGTGGTCGACATCGGTGTCGTTCTGCACGACGTTGCCGCCCGCAAACGGACTCCCGAGATTGGGCTGGTCGCTGTTGAGCTGCGTGCCCTGCTCGACCACCTGCGCGACGTCGGGGTTCGCAACCGGTGCATCGTTCGTGCCATGCACCGCGACGTTGATCACCTGCGTCGCCACAGCACCGTGACTGTCGGTCACATTCACCGTGAAGCTGTCAGTCGCGGTCTGACCGGCCCCCAGCGCTTGCGTCGCCGGCGCGGCATTGTTCAGCTGGTAGGTCCAGGCGCCGGATTGCTTGATGTCGAGTGTGCCGTAGGTGCCCGTCAGGATGGAGTCGGCGGTGGGCGAAGTGCTCGTTTGCGCCTGCGCGGTCGAGATGAACTGCGCCAGCGTGAAGCTTTCGTTGTCGAAGATTCTCCCGGTGGCGCTGAAAGTCCTCAACGTTGTGGGATCGAGAATGCCCGAGTTCGCCAACTCGAAGGAGGCGGTGATATTGCCGTTGTTGGCTGCGTTGTTGTTCAGCGTCAGAAGGATCTCGTTGTCCGCTCCGGGATTGGTGACGTTGATCGACTGAAGAACCGTAGTGACGTTCGTGGCAAAATTCGTCTCGCGGAGCTGGACCTGCTCCGTGCCAGGGCTGGCCCCCTGAACGACCACGAGCTGGACCACCTCGGTGCCCGGCTGCGGCGAGGTGCCGCCTGAAAGGCGATCGGTCAGACGGATGCCATAGAGATCGCCGGCATCAGGCGGAGCGGTCAGATCAAACACGCCGCTCACATTGAAGGTCTGGCCGCTCTTGAGCCCGGCCGAGCTCGTACCGACCGGCTGGGTGTTGGTGTTGAGTGTGGCGGCGTCGCTGAAGTTCAACGCGCCGGCGGAGTTGACGCCCACAAAGGTGGAATTGGAGCTGAGCAGCAGGAGATCGCCAAACGAGCTCGAGGCCGGGTTGGTATCGTCAACAAAGCCCCCGGCAACATTGTAAATCGGCGATGGCGTCGTACCGGCCAGGAAGTTCGGCCCCGACGGCGGCGCCGTACCATTGAAGGTATCGTCGAAGATCGTGGTGAGCGTGCCGCTGATGACCTTCGCGACCTTGAACTCGTCCATGGCGAACTGATAGCTCGGCGGCAGAACCCGAGTACCGCCCGCAATCGTCCAGGTCTGGGTATCACCCAGATCGACATCGCTCGCCGTCAACAGCCCGCTCGCAGTCTGCAGGCCCTCCTCGGTCACCGAACCGGTCGCAGCCGCGGCGTTGCTGGTAATCACCGGCGCGTCGTTGGTGCCGTGCACTGCGACGTTGATCACCTGCGTCGCCACAGCACCGTGACTGTCGGTCACATTCACGGTGAAGCTGTCAGTCGCGGTCTGGCCCGCGCCCAGCGCTTGCGTCGCCGGCGCGGCATTGTTCAGCGCGTAGGTCCAGGCGCCGGATTGCTTGATGTCGAGCGTGCCGTAGGTGCCCGTCAGGATGGAGTCGGCGGCGGGCGAAGCGCTGGTTTGCCCCTGCGCGGTCGAGATCAACTGCGCCAGCGTGAAGCTCTCATTGTCGAAGATCCTCCCGGTGGCGCTGAAAGTCGTCAGCGTCGTGGGATCGAGAGTGCCCGAGTTCGCCAACTCGAAGGAGGCGGTGATGTTGCCGTTGTTGGCTCCGTTGTTGTGCAGCGTCAGCAGGATCTCGTTGTCCGCGTTGGGGTTGCTGACGTTGATCGACTGCAGAACGGTGGTGGCGTTCGTGGCAAAATTCGTCTCGCGGAGCTGGACCTGCTCTGTGCCGGGGCTGGCTCCCTGAACGACCACGAGCTGGACCACCTCGGTGCCCGGCTGCGGCGCGGTGCCGCCTGAAAGGCGATCGGTCAGACGGATGCCATAGACATCGCCGGCATCGGGCGGAGCGGTCAGATCGAACACGCCGCTCACAGTGAAAGTCTGGCCGCTCTTGAGCCCGGCCGTGTTCGTGCCGACCGGCTGGGTGTTGGTGTTGAGCGTGGCCGCGTTGCTGAAGTTGAGCGCACCGGTGGCGGTGACGCCCACAAAGGTGGAATTCGAGCTGAGCAGCAGGAGATCGCCAAACGAACTCGAGGCCGGGTTGGTGTCGTCAACAAAGCCCCCGGTAACATTGTAAATCGGCGATGGCGTCGTACCGGCCAGGAAGTTCGGCCCCGACGGCGGCGCTGTGCCGTTGAAGGTATCGTCGAAGATGGTCGTGAGCGTGCCGCTGATGACCTTATCGACCTTGAACTCGTCCATGGCGAACTGATAGCTCGGCGGCAAAACGCGAGTGCCGCCTGCAATCGTCCAGGTCTGGGTATCACCCTGGTCGACATCGCTCGCCGTCAACAGCCCCGACGTCGTCTGCAGGCCGTCCTCGGTCACCGAACCGGTCGCGGCCGCAGCGTTGCTCGTAATCACAGGCGCGTCGTTGGTGCCATTGATGGTGACGGTCACAAGCTGGCCGGCGCTGCCGTCCGACGAAACCGCCGTGAAGCTATCGGTGATCGACTGGCCGGCGCCAAGCTGCTGGATCGCGGTCAGGCTGTCCGCCACCGCGTAGGTCCATTGGCCCGAGGCGTCGAGCGTGAAGGTGCCGTATGTGCCAGTGGTCGAACCCTGCGCGGCAAAGTTCGACTGGTTCTGGTCGACGTCTGCGATGGTCAGCATGCCGCTGGTGGTCAGGTTCGGCGTGCTGGCATCCTCGGTGACGCTGCCGGTCGCGACGCCACCAATCACCGGCACGTCGTTGGTGCCGTGAATCGTGAAGCTCACGTCCTTGGTCGTGCCGTCGAGCGACGTCACCGTGAACGTGTCGACCTTGCTGTCGCCCGCACCGAGATACTGCACGGCGCTGTCGGCGACGGTGTAGGTGTAGCTGCCGTTGGCAGCGAGAGCGAGGTTGCCGAGATTGCCTGCGGCCGAGCCCACCGTGGTCTGGAACGACGACTGATTCTGATCCGGATCGGCGATCGAGATGTTGCCGCTCGCGATCAGATTGCCAGCACCGTTGACCGCGACATCTTCGGTCACGTCGGCGACGGTCGGGGCACCGATCACCGCCGCATCGTTGGTGCCGTGGAGGTTGAAGACGACCTGCTGCTGAGTGCCGTCGACTGTGGTGACCGTGAAGGTATCGGTCGCCGAATCGCCGGCGCCCAGGAACTGGATCGAACTGGCCGCGACCGTGTAGCTGTAGCTGCCGTCGCTGCCGAGGGTGAGCGTGCCGAAGCCGCCGTCACCACCACCGCCTCCTCCGCCTCCTCCGCCTCCACCGCCACCGCCACCGCCACCACCGCCACCACCACCGCCAAACGTGCCACCGATAAACGCACCCTGGCCGCTGTCAGCGTCGGAAACCGCGATGGTTCCGGTAATCGTGATATTGCCGTTGGAATCGACGCCGGCGCCGTCGGTCACATCGGTGGACGTCGGCGCTCCGATCGTCGCCATGTCGTTGGCGCCATGAATCGTGAAGGTGACAACTTTCGTCATGCCGTCAGCCGAAGCCACCGTGAAGCTGTCGACCTTGGTCTGCCCGGCGCCGAGATACTGCACCGCGCTGTCGGCGACGCTATAGATGTAGCCGCCGTTGGCGGCGAGAGCGAGACTGCCGAGATCGCCCGCGGCGGAGCCCACCGTTGTCTGGAACGACGACTGGTTCTGGTCGGGATCGGCAATCGAGATCGTGCCGGTCGCGGTCAGATTGCCCGCGCCGTTGACCGCAACGTCCTCGCTGACGTCGGTAACGGTCGGGGCACCGATCACTGCCGCGTCGTTGGCGCCGTGAATCGTGAAACTCACCACCTTCGTGGTTCCGTCGGCCGACGCCACGGTAAAGCTGTCGACCTTGGTGTCGCTCGCACCGAGATACTGCACGGCGCTGTCAGCGACCGTGTAGGTGTAGCCGCCGTTGGCGGCGAGAGCGAGGTTGCCGAGATTACCCGCGGCCGAGCCCACCGTGGTCTGGAACGACGACTGGTTCTGATCCGGATCGACGATCGATATCGTGCCGCTTGCGGTCAGATTGCCCGCACCGTTGACCGCGACATCTTCCGTAACGTCGGCGACGGTCGGAGCGCCGATCACCGCCGCATCGTTGGCGCCGTGAATCGTGAAGCTGACCACCTTCGTGGTGCCGTCGGCCGACGTCACCGTGAAGCTGTCGACCTTGGTGTCGCTGGCGCCGAGATACTGCACGGCGCTGTTGGCGACCGTGTAGGTGTAGCCGCCGTTGGCCGCGAGAGCGAGACTGCCGAGGTTGCCCGCAGCCGAGCCGACCGTGGTCTGGAACGACGACTGGTTCTGATCCGGATCAACAATCGAGATACTGCCCGCGGCGGTCAGATTGCCCGCGCTGACCGCGATATCCTCGGTAACGTTCGCCACCGTCGGAGCGCCGATCACCGCGGCGTCGTTGGCGCCGTGAATCGTGAAGCTCACCACCTTGGTGGTGCCGTCGGCCGAGGTCACCGTGAAGTTGTCGACCTTGGTGTCGTTCGCGCCGAGATACTGCGTCGCGCTGTCGGCAACCGTGTAGGTGTAGCTGCCGTTGGCCGAAAGCGTCAGATTGCCGAGATTGCCGGAAGCCGGGACCACCGTGGTCTGAAACGATGCCTGGCCCGCGTCTGGGTCGGTGATGGAGATCGTGCCGGAGGCAACGAGATTGCCCGCGGTATTGACTGCCGCGTCCTCGGTGACGCTGGCCACGGTCGGATTGCCGATCACCGCCGGCGTGTTGGTCTGACCGACGATGGAAACCTTGAAGACCGCGTCGTTGTAGTCGGCATCGCCCGGCTTGCTGAAGGTGCCGTTCCGGTTTTGCGTCGCCGCCTGGTCTTCCCAGGCGATCTGGCCGGTCGGACCATCGGCTGTGTCGCCCGCCAGAGTCGCGGCGGTCTGGTTGGAGCCGGCAACCGACGAAGCATAGTCCACGCCGCCGGCATTCTTGGAGGTTTCGGTGAACAGCGCATTGGCGCCGGTGCCATCCAGAATGTCGGCCTTGCCGTGCTCGGTGATGACATTGCCGTGCGAGTCGACGTCGGCCACCGCCCACGACCCGTTGGCCAACTGAATGACCTTGACCGCGCCGGTCAGATCGTCCGGATCACTCTTGTTCTGATTGTAGCCGTCGGGAATCAGGAAGAATTCAATATTGCCGACATCGGCCGTGTTGACCGTGAAGGTTGCGGAGGATTGGCCCGGGGTGAGCGGCGCGTTGCGGCCGTCCTGCTCGACATCGGCGAACAGGATTCCACCGACGCCCGTGACCTTGTTGTACCAGCCGAAGGTGCTCTCATAGGCGGCCGATTCAGAGATAAAATCAACGCGCAGGGTCGTCGTCTGGGTATCGCTCATAGGTCAATGCTCCTGGGACTCGCGCGCAAGCACGAGCAGTCAATGCTCTGAGAAGTGGTGGAGAGAATTCCGATGGCGGAAAGCTTCGCTGCTAAAGCGCAACGCGGCTTCCGCTCACGAGTCAGCAACAAACACAGCCATGCATCCCCCCGATGCCGTCAGGCTTCGGGTCAGGCCGACAAAACCTTTTGCAGTTCAATGATTGAAATTGTTCGTCACGCTGCTTTGCAGCGCCGGTTGACGGTTGGCTCGCGCTCTCGCCCCCGCGAAACGCGCTTGCCGTCAGTCGCCTTCTTCTTCGTTGAGCGCAAGGCGTTTTCGCCTCTTTGGTTTTGTCCCCCTAGACCCTCTACCTCGTTACCGCTCAATTTTTGAAGCACACGGAATGCCTGGAATCAAGGCAAGTGTGACAGAAATATCCGATTTTTATTTGTGAAAAACCCTTTGTTCCATATTGGGTTACTGCGCGAGTCGTTAACGCCGGCGGCCGCGCAGTAACAATTGACGTAGTCGCGAAATGCGAGTCCAGGAATGAAGCATTGCTCTTCGCGTTGAAGCACACCGCCGACACACCGCAGATCAATCTGGCGCGCTCTACTCCTTGGTCTTCAACAAACCCGTCGCCGACCACTTGTTGTAAAGCTCGAGGCAGAACGGCGCGGGCTCGTGGCGGTGGCGCGAGCGGATGTCGCTCGCCTGCTTCTTCACCACGCCTTTGACACGGCGCGCGTTGGGATCGACGCCGAGTTGCGCGAGCCGCGCATTCTGCGCCTTCCAGTCGACCGTGAGCTTCTTGCAGTAGTCGTCGGCAAAGCGGAGCTGTGCGGTCTCCATCATGGCCAGCTCCTGCTGCGCGAAGAAATCCTTCGCCGGCACCAGGTTGGTGGTGTTGGCGCCGTTCACCTGCGCTCGGCGGATCGCTTCGTCGCAGGCGCCCGCCGCGCCGACGACTTTGCTGTTGGTCTCGAACTCCTTCGCGGTGGCCGGATAGGCGCCGCCGGCATCGGCCTTGACGGCGGCTTTGAGCTTGAGGTGTTCGTCCTTGGGGAACGCCAGCGCCACGCGATAGCTCGGGCAGCTGTCGTCGATCACCGCGAGATAGGCCTTCAGCAGGCTGTCCTTGTCGAAGTTCTGCAGAGTCGGAGCCGGCTGCGCCATCACGGCGCCCGGCATGACAGCCGCGGCGACCAGCGCGGACACAGCGGCCATTCGCATCGAAAAAATCATCATCCCCGCCCGTTCGATTTGCGCAGAATGCAGATGCATCCTGCGGCCGCTGCGTACCATAATCGTCATAAGCTTTCGACAGCCGCGTGACGCGGCGGATGGGCACGGGAGAACGAGTGTGGCGGACTACAGGATGAAGGTCGAAAAGGGCGTCACCGTCGCGATGCGCGACGGCATCAAGATCTCGCTTTGCGTCTACCGTCCCGACGCGCCCGGCGAGTTTCCGACGCTGTTCGCCGCCTCCCCGTACCAATACGAGATGGACGAGGTTCCGGCCTATCCGCTGTTTCTCTGGCGCGAGACCGGCCCGGTCGAATGGTACGTCTCCCAGGGCTATTCCTACGTCCACGCCGACGTGCGCGGCTCCGGCCAGTCCGAGGGCGAGTTCAGCTTCATGGGGCTCGAGGAGCAGCAGGACTATCTCGAGCTGATCGCCTGGATCATCAAGCAGCCGTGGTGCAACGGCCGCGTCGGCGGCATCGGCCAGTCCTACTACGCGATGGCGCAGTGGCTGATGGCGACCTACAACCCGCCCGGCCTCGCCTGCATCGTGCCCTATGACGGGCTGGTCGATCAGTACCGCGGCTCGAACTACCACGGCGGCATCTACTGCTCGTACCGCTCGGTCTGGTACACGACGCTGCGCGCCGACAACCAGCACCGTCCCGCGGGCAAGCACGGCCGCCCGCCGATGAAGTTCGATCTGGTCGGTGAGATCATCAACCACGAGCTCGACGACGACTTCTGGCGCGAGCGCTCGCCCTACTGGAATCTCGACAAGATCAAGTGTCCCGTCCTGTCGGTCGGCCACTGGGGAAAGATGGGGCTCCACCTGCGCGGCAACATCATCGGCTACGAAGAACTGAAGGCGCCGAAGAAGCTCGTCGTCACCGGCGCGCGCAACACTTTCGAAGCCCACAAGATGTTCGATCAGATCGAATTCCACGAGAAGGAGCTGCTGCCGTTCTACGACCTGCACCTGAAGGGCAAGAACAACGGCTTCATGGAAGCCGAGCCGGTGAAGATCTTCGTGCGCGGCGCCAATGTCTGGCGCGCCGAGGAGGAATGGCCGCCGAAGCGCGCGACCTACGTGCCCTATTATTTGCGCAAGGGACCGTCGGGCAGCGTCACGTCGATGAACGACGGCGGACTCTCGGCCGAGAAACCTCCGGCAAACGAGCCGGCCACGAGCTACACCTATCCTGACTGGGAATGGGTCAACGGCGTCGCCATCATGGGACCCGACGGCCGCGTCGATCCGGTGCGGCGCGTGCTGACCTTCACGTCGGCGCCGCTTGATGCCGATCTCGAGGTCACCGGGCCGATCGTGCTGAAGCTGTTCGCATCCTCGACCGCGATCGACACCCAGTTCATCGTCAAGCTCACCGACCAGCAGCCGCAGGACGACGCCGCGCGCAAGACCGGCGCGCAGCCGGCTTACGTCCCGGTGTCGAAGGGCTGGCTCAAGGCTTCGCATCGCGAGAAGGACGCGGCGCGCTCGACGCCGACGCGACCCTTTTACACGCATACCGACCCGCAGCCGCTCAAGCCCGGCGAGACTTACGAATTCGACATCGAGGTGCTGCCGGTTTCCTACGTGTTCAAGAAGGGCCACCGCATCCGGCTGGAGATCGCGCCGAGCGATTCTCCCGCGACCGACGGCGTGTTCTCGCATCCGTACCATCCGACGCAGATGGGCTCCGATACGTTCCACCATGACGCCGTGCATGCATCCTGCATCATGCTGCCTGTGATCCGCTGAGGACAAACGCGAATGCCGTTCCTGAAGCGCAGCGGACAGCCCGCGATCCACTACACGATCGATGACTTCACTGATCCGTGGGCGAAGCGGCCGGTGCTGGTCCTGCAGCACGGCAACGGCCGCTCGGGCCGGTTCTGGTATCGCTGGATTCCTTATCTCGCGCGGCACTATCGCATCGTTCGGCCGGACATGCGCGGCCTCGGGCAATCCGGGAAAGACTTCGACCTCGGCCGCGATCTCACGCTGGAAGCTCTGATCGGCGATCTCGTCGCTCTCATCAAGGAACTCAATGCGCTGACCGTGCATTTCTGCGGCGAATCCATGGGCGGCATCCTCGGCTCGGTGCTGACCGCGCTGCATCCGGAGCTCATTCGCACGCTCACCATCGTGGCGACGCCGGTGTTCATCAATGACGACATGAAGAAGCGATATTCGGTCGGCCATGGCTCGCGCACCGACGCCATGAAGCAGATGGGCACGCGCGCCTGGGTCGAGGCCACCACCAAAGTGACGCGGCTGCCCGCCGACCAGGAACCGGAGCTGTTCCGCTGGTATGTCGACGAATACAGCGCCAACGATCCCGACGTGCAGGTGGCGATGTCGGCGCTGGTCAACGCCGCGAGCATGCGCGACTTCCTGCCGCGCATCAAAGCGCCGGTGCTGGGGCTCTATCCGACCGAAGGCCAGATCACCAGCAGCGAGCAGGAGACGATGCTGCGCGACAACATCCCGCAGATCGAGATGGTGCACCTGCCGACCTCGTTCCATATGATTCATCTGCTGCACGCCCGCGAATGTGCGCTGCGCACGCTCAAGCATTGCGCGCGCCATGACGGGATCGCAATCGAGGAGCCGTAGATGATGCTTCGCCTTGCACTGCTGGCGGCACTGCTGCTCACGCCAACGCTTGCGAGCGCGCAAGGCTTTCCGTCCGGCACGGTGCGGATCGTGGTGCCATACGCCGCGGGCGGCGGCACCGACACCATCGCGCGGCTGATCGGCCAGCGACTCAACGAGCTGTGGAAGCAGCCCGTCATCATCGACAACCGCGGCGGCGCCAACGGCATGATCGGCACCGACATGGTGGCCAAGGCCAAGCCCGACGGGCTCACGCTCGGGCTCGTGATCGCGACGCAGGCCATCAACCCGTCGATGTACAAGAAGCTGCCATACAGCGAAGCGGACTTCGCGCCGGTGACGCTGCTCGCCGAATATCCCTTCATCATGGTGGTGACGCCGTCGTTTCCGCCGAAAACCGCGGAAGAGTTCATCGCGCTGGCCAAGGCCAGGCCCGGCACCATCACATTCGCGTCGTCCGGCATCGGCAGCGGTCCGCATCTCGGCGTCGAGCTTTTGAAGCAGCGCGCCGGCATCGACCTGGTCCATGTGCCGTACAAAGGCGCAGGGCCGGCGTCGACCGATCTGATCGCAGGCCACGTCAACATGTTCTTCAACAACCTGCTCGCTTCCGCGCAGATGATCTCGAGCGGGCAACTCCGCGCGCTCGCCGTGACCTCGCTGAAGCGCTCGCCCGCCCTGCCCGGTGTGCCGGCGCTGTCGGAAATCCTGCCGGGCTTCGCGGTCACCGGCTGGTACGGGATCATTGCGCCGGCCGGAACGCCGCGCGACATCGTCGACAAGATCCGCAACGACGTGGCGCAGGTGCTGGCCGATCCGAAGGTGCGCGACAATCTCGCCGGCGACGGCGCCATTCCTGTCGCCAGCACACCGGACGAATTCCGCGGCTTCATCGCGGCTGAGACGGAGAAATGGGCGGCGGTGATCAAGACGGCGGGAGTGACGCCGCCGTAGATTTGTGGCGAGGCATGGTTCCTGCATCCGCTGTCGCGGGCGATCATGCCGAAACGGGGCGCGCGATGAAGTTTCTTCGTTGGATTTTGTGCGGAGCCGCGAGCGCACTCGCGCTGCTGGGCGCCGTGCAGGCGCAAGACTATCCGGCGAAGCCGATCACCATGATCGTGCCCTATGCGGCCGGCGGGCCGACCGACACGGTCGGCCGGGTGGTCACCGAGCGCATGCGCGCCGCGCTTGGACAGACCATCGTGGCGGAAAATGTCGGCGGCGCGGGAGGCAGCATCGGACTCGGCCGCCTCGCCCGCTCGGCGCCCGACGGCTACACCATAGAGGTTGGCAACTGGAGCGCGCATGTGGTCAACGGCGCGATCTATTCGCTGCCGTATGATCTCAAGACCGACTTCGAGCCGATCGCGCTGCTCGCACTCGCGCCGCAGGTCGTCGTGGCGCGCAAGACCCTGCCGGCCGACGACCTCAAGGGCCTGATCGCCTGGATGAAAGCCAACGGCGACAAGACGAGCTTCGGCACCGCAGGCGCCGGCAGTCCGCCGCACGTCGGAGGCGTGCTGCTGCAGAGCATGACCGGTGTGAAGGGCCCGTTCATCTCGTATCGCGGCAATTCGCTCGCAGTGCAGGACCTCGTCGCGGGCCAGATCGACATCGTGGTGAGCGATCCAACCACGGCGACGCCGCAGGTGCGCTCCGGCAATCTCAAGGCTTACGCAGTCGCGGCGACAACGCGCCTGCCGGCGCTGCCCGATGTACCGACCGCGGCCGAAGCGGGATTGCCGGGTTTCCAGGTCTCGACCTGGAACGCACTGTTCGCCCCGAAGGGCACGCCGAAGGAGATCATCGCGAAACTGAATGCTGCCGCTGTCGTCGCGCTCGCCGATCCCGCGGTGCGATCGCGGCTTGAAGCAGCCGGCCAGGAGATCCCGCCGCGCGAGCAGCAGACGCCCGAGGCTCTCGGCGCGCTGCTCAAAGCCGACATCGAGAAGTGGTGGCCGATCATCAAGGCGGCGAACATCAAGGCCGAATAGCCGCATTTCAAAGCGCCGCGCGGCTGGTGTAGCGTTCCTCCCTCGGGAGGAAACAAAATGAAAATCACGAAGTCTCTGGCGCTGCCGTTTGCGGCAGCCGCCCTCGCCTGCGCACTCGCGTTGCCCGCACACGCGCTCGACTATCCGACGCGGCCGGTGCGGCTCGTGGTCGGCTTCCCGCCCGGTGGCTCGGCCGACATCGTGGCGCGCATCGTCGGCCAGGCGCTGACCGAACGGATGGGCCAGAGCTTCGTGATTGACAACAAGCCCGGCGCCGGCAGCAACCTCGGCACCGACATCGTGGCGCGCGCCGAGCCCGACGGCTACACGCTGATGGCCGACAGCGTGTCGAACGCCATCAACCCGACGCTCTACAAGAAGCTGACCTACGACCAGATCAAGGACTTTGTGCCGGTCGCGAGCATCGACGTGGTGCCGAACGTGATGGACATCAACATCGACCTGCCGGTGAAGACGGTCCCGGAGTTCGTCGCCTATGCCAAAGCCAATCCGGGCAACATCAGCATGGGCTCGGGCGGCATCGGCTCGTCGCCGCATGTGGCGGGCGAACTGTTCAAGATGATGACCGGCGTCGAGATGCAGCACATTCCCTATCGCGGCGTCGCGCCGGCGACCGCTGACCTTTTGGGCGGGCGCATCCAGGTGCTGTTCGACACATTGCCGGCCGCGATCGGCAACATCCGCGCGGGGAAAATCCGGGCGCTGGCGGTGAGCTCGAAGAAGCGCTCGCAGTCGCTGCCCGATGTCCCGGCAATGAACGAGTTCGTGCCGGGCTACGAGGCGGATTCGTTTCACGGTATCTCGGCGCCGAAGGGCACGCCGCGCGAGATCGTCGACAAGCTGAACAGGGAGATCAACGCGGCGCTGGCCGATCCAAAGGTGAAGGCGCGGTTGGCTGAATTGGGCGCCGAGGTGTTCACCGGCACGCCGGAGGATTACGGGCGCTATCTCGCGGGCGAGATCGCAAGATGGGCAAAGGTGATCGAGTTTTCCGGCGCGAAGGCGGATTGAGGCGGGGCTTTCTCCGCTTGTGTCCCGGATGCGTTGCAGCGCGAGCGACAGCGAAGCGGTACGCTGCGCCCGGGACACGTGTTGCACTAGCTCGTCGTCCCGGCGGCTTGCATGAAGCGATGCTTGATCATGAGTCCGTCGCGGCTCGGGATCACGCGCTTCTGGTCGTCGGCATCGACGCGGGCGTGGATGAAGAATGGTCCGTCGCCGGAGTGAAGGATTTTCCGCAGCTGATCCGCCCGTGACAGTTCATCCACCGCCTCGACCTTCAGCCGGCATGCCCGCGCCGCATCGCCGAGATCGACGCCCGCGCTCGTCGCGCTCGGCTGCATGCCACTGGCGCTGTGGTGGCCGTTGTCGAGGCAGACGATCGACAAATTCTTCGGCTGCTTGACGCCGATCGTCGCGAGGCTGCCGAGCGCCATCAGCACGTCGCCGTCGCCGGTGATCACCGCGACGCGGCGATGAGGCTGCGCCAGAGCGAGCCCGAGCCCGACCATCGGCGTGCAGCCGAGGCCGCTCCAGATATAGAAGTTCAACGCGTGGTCGCCGCAGGCGGCGACGTCGTAGGTCGACGAGCCAATGCCGGTGACGACCATCAGGTCGCCGCGGTCTTCCAACAAACGCGCGACAAGCTTTCTTCGGTCCATCTCAGTGGCCTTTCGGCTTGTTGCGTTCGGTCATGCGCTGCGACAGCAGCACTGCGGTCTGGAAGTTGCCGCCGCCGAACGCCATCCGGCAGGCCGCGTCGGTGACCGGCTCGACGTCGTCCTCCTGCTCGACGCGATAGACCTGGAAGCCGCAGTGCTTCAGCACCGGCTCGGTGATCGAGCCCATCGGCACCTGCCACGGATTGAAGTCGTTGAACTCGCCGCGCATGCACACCAGCAGCACGAACGGAACAGCGCAGTTCTTCAGGATCGAGAACGTGTTGATACAATTGCCGACGCCGCTGGACTGCATCAGCAGCGCCGCGCGCTCGCCGCCGAGCGCTGCACCCAGCACCAGGCCCGGGCCCTCGGCCTCGGAGCTGAGCAGCACGTCGGTCATGGCCGCGTCGTTGATGCAGAGCTCCATCAGCCGCGCGTGGCCGGTGTCCGGCACGTAGCCGACCTGTTTGATCGCGTGGCGCTTCAGCACCGCGTGGATGCGGTCGGGCCAGCCCTTCTGGCCCGCCGAATGAACATGACGGGGAACGTTCCACTCAGCCACGTGCAATTCCCTCGTTATTGCGGCTTGATGCCCGCAGCCTTCACGGTCCGCGCGACGCGCTCGTCTTCCTTCTTCAGCTCGGCGGCGTATTCCTCGGGCGTGCTGCCCTGGGGCTCGATGCCGGCGGCCGCGAACTGCTTGACGATCTCGGGCTCCTTGACGATCTCGCTCACCTCCGCCGCGATCTTGTTCAGGATCGCGGGCGGCGTGCCGGTCCGTGCGTAAATGCCGATGGTCGGCGCGAAGACGTAACCCGGGATGAAATCGCCGACCGGCGGCACGCCCGGCGCCATCGAGGAGCGCTTCGCGCCGTTGGTCGCAAGCAGCGTGATGTCACCGCTGCCGATCGCGCCACTGAGCGACGGATAGGCCGAGAACGCGACGTCCACATGACCTCCAAGCAGCGCGGGAACGGATTCGCTCGTCCCCTTGAACGGCACATGCGTCATGTCGAGGCCGAGGTCCGCCTTGAGCGCCTCCATCGACAGATGATGCGTGCTGCCGACGCCCGAAGAGCCGTAGTTGAGCTTGCCGGGATTGGCCTTCACATAGGCAATGAACTCCTGCATCGTCTTGACCGGCACCTTCCGGTGCACGGCGAGGAACAGCGGCGCCCGCGCGATCATGACGGTCGGGATCAGGTCCGAGACGCTGTAGGCCATCCTGGCGTAGATGTGCGGATTGATGGCGTAGATCGAGCCGTCCTGCACGATGAAGGAATAGCCGTCCGGCGGAGCGCTCATCAGAGCCGCGACCGAGACCGAGCCGTTGCCGCCCGGCTTGTTCTCGACCACCACCGACTGGCCGACCTTCTCCTGGAGGCGCCGCGCCACGATGCGCGCGACGGTGTCGGGGAGCCCGCCGGCGCCGGCCGGAATGATGAAGCGGATCGCCTGGTCGGGATATTGCGACTGGCTTTGCGCCGGTGCGGCTGCGAACGCAGCGAGGATGAACGCGGTGAGCGTCAGCAGTGCCCTTCGCCAATTTCGGTTTTTCATGGCTGTTGTCCCGCTACTTCGGCTGCTCGCCGGATTCTTTCACGATCCGCTCGGCGAACTTGCGCTCGTCGGCGATGAAGCGCGCGAACTCGTCGGTTCGCTCCATCGCCGGCTCCACGCCGCGCTCGATATAGATGCGCTGGCGGAAGTCCGGCTGGGCCATGATGCGGTCGACGTCGCGCGCGATCTTGTCGACGATCGGTCGCGGCACGCCGGCCTGGGTGAACAAGCCGAACCAGGTCGGCGGATAGTGCTCGCCGCGCGCCTCTTTCAAGGTCGGCACGTCGGGAAACAGCGGCGAACGGCCATTGGCTACCACCGCGAGCGGCACGATGCGGCCGCTCTGAAGTTGCGGCACCATGTTGGAGAGCGCGAGCAGCGCCACTTGCGTGGTGCCGCCCAGGAGCGCGTTCACCACGTCGCCACCGCCGCGATACGGCACCTTCACGATGTCGATGCCTTCGGTCTTCTTCAGCTTCTCCATGAAATAGGTCAGCGGGTAGGAGAACGTAGCGTAGCTCAACGTGCCGGGCTTGGATTTGGCCAGCGCGAGCAATTCGCCGAGCGTCTTCACGTGCAGCTCAGGCGAGGCCACCACGGCGAGCGTGTTGAAGAACAGGTTCGCGATCGGCTGGAAGTCCTTCTCCGGATTGTAGGGAATGCTCTTGTAGAGAAACTCGTTGTAGACCGCGGGCTCGCTCGACATCACGCAGATGGTGTAGCCGTCGGGCGGGGATTCGGCGCAGGCGCGCGCGCCGATGTTCTGCCCGCCGCCGGGCCGGTTCTCGACGATCACCGGCTGGTGCCATTCCTTCTGCAGCTGGTCGGCGAGCGCGCGGCTGAACACGTCGCCGCCGCCGCCGGCGGCGAGCGGAAACACGATCTTCACCGGACGGGAGGGGTAGTCCTCGGCCGAGGCAGGCGCCGCCGCGACCAACGCAGCAACAAGACAACCAAACGCAGCTCTCAACATCAGAAGCATCTTTCACCTTTCCGATCGCCGCTCTACTGCGGCTGAATTCCGGTCTCCTTGGCGACACGCGCCGCGAAGGCGCGGTTGTCGGCGATGAACCTGGCGAACTCCGCCCGCGTCTGCGGGATCGGATCGACCGCGCGCTGGACGAAGTTCCTCTGGTGGAATCCCGGATCGGACATGATGCGCGTCAGCTCGGCATGGACCTTGTCGAGGATCGGCTCGGGCGTCCGCGCCGGCGCGAACAGGCCGAACCACGGCGGCGGGTAGTCCTCGCCGGTCGCTTCCTTGAGGGTCGGGATGTCGGGAAACAGCGGCGCGCGATTGTACGAGTTGAGCGCAAGGCCTGTGACCTGGCCGGACTTGATCTGGCCGATCATGTTGGACAGGCCGAGGAACACCACGGGCGTGGTGCCCGAGACCATCGCGTTGACCATCTCGTTGCCGCTGCGAAACGGCACGCGGACGATGTCGATGCCGTTCTTCCGGTTCAACTCGTCCATGAAGTAAACCAGCATGAACGAGAAGGTGCCGTAGCTCAGCGTGCCGGGCTTGGCCTTCGCCAGCGCCACGAGCTCAGGAATGGTCTTGACGCCGAGCGACGAATTCACGGCGAGCGCATTGGCGTTGATGAACAGGTTGGCGACCGGAGCGAAGTCCTTCTCGGGATTGAACGGCAGGCTCTTGAAGGTGAACTGGTTGTAGACCACCGGCTCGCCGGACAGCACGCAGAACGTATAGCCGTCGGGCTCGGCTTCGGCGCAGGCGCGCGTGCCGATGTTGAGCCCGCCGCCGGGACGGTTCTCCACCACGAAGGGCTGACCGAGCGACTTCTGCAGCTCCTCGGCGATCAGCCGGGTGAAGACGTCGCCGCCGCCGCCGGGGCCGAGCGGGATGATGATGCGGACCGGACGCTGGGGCCACGCGGCGACCGGGTCCTGCGCCGCGGCAGACGCAATGGCGGCGAGCCAGACCGCGGCGCCGAACGCCATCAGCCGCACCATGAGCCGCCGCATTGTTCCTCCCGGTTTTTCCGGATCATAGACCGACACCGGGAGCGTGGGCGACGGGGCGGAGGGCATTGCAGACGGTGGAGTTATGCGCGGCGGCGCGCCGTCACCTCGACCTCGATCTTCATGCGCGGATCGGACAGGCCCGCTTCGATCATGGTCGCGGCAGGCCGGACCTCGCCGAAATACTGCTTCAGCACCGGCCAGCACGGCGGAAAGTCGTCGCGCCGCGGCAAGATGTAGCGCACCCGCACCACGTCGGGCACTGTGGCGCCGGCCTCCGACAGCGCCGCCTCGATGTTGCGCATCGCCTGGGCGCACTGCTCGACGACATCGTCCGACATCGTCATGGTCGCGTAGTCGAAACCCGTGGTGCCGGAGACGAAGATCCAGTCGCCCTCGACCACGGCCCGCGAATAGCCGATCTCGGCCTCGAAGGTCGAACCCGATGAAATGAGCCGTCGCATCGTCTCCTCCAACACTGTCAATCGCGGGCCAGCGCCCACATCGCCCCACCTCAACATCGTCGCGCACGCCTGACAAATTCAAAGCTATAATGAATGCCTCAACGCGCGTGATCGAATGACCGATCGAACAACGTCGCGACCGGGGAGTGAGGACATGACGGACAACGACAGCATCACGCGCCGCACGGCGCTCACCGCGGCGGCAGCCGGCGCAGGCGCCGCAGCGTTCGGAGGGAGCGAGGCCATGGCACAGGCGGCAAGCCGCAAGACCTTCGTGCTGGTGCACGGCGCCTGGCATGGCGGCTGGTGCTGGCGGCGCGTCGCCGACATCCTGGAGAGCAAGGGCCACAAGGTCTACACGCCGACACTCACCGGCGTCGCCGACCGCTCGCATCTGCTCAGCAAGGAGGTGGTGCTCGACACCCACATCACCGACATCGTCAACCTGATCAAGTGGGAAGACCTCAAGGACGTCTGCCTGGTCGCGCATTCCTATGGCGGCTGGCCGTCGTCGGGCGCGCTGGAGCAGATCGGCGACCGCGTCTCGGCCATCGTCTGGGTCGACGCCTTCAAGCCGGCGGACGGCCAGAAGGGCGTGGACTATGCGTCCGATTTCAGCCGCAAGGCGATGGAGGAAGCCGTCGCCAAGGGCGAGCCCGGCCGCAAGGCGCCGCCGGCGAAGGCGTTCGGCGTCAACGAGAAGGACCAGGCCTGGGTCGAATCCAAGCTCACCGACCAGCCGAACGGCGTCGCGACGCAGCCGATCAGGCTCACCGGCGCGCGCGACAAGGTGGCGAAGAAGACCTACATCCGTGCGCCGAAATATCCGCAGGCCGCGTTCGACAAGGCGCTCGCCGAGTGCAAGGCGGACAGCACCTGGAAGACCTTCGTCAACGAGAACACCGGCCACGACATCATGGTCGATCAGCCGCAGTGGCTCGCCGACACCATCCTGCAAGTGTCGTAGGGGAAAACGGCGATGACGGAGAAAGTGGAAACCACGCGGCGCGGCGCGTTCGGCGCAGTGGCGGCCGGCGCGCTTGCAGCGGCGGGCGCCCTGCCCGCTGCGGCGCAAGGCGCACAGAAGACCATCGTGCTGGTGCACGGCGCCTGGCACGGCGGCTGGTGCTGGCGGCGCGTCTCGGACCTGCTCGAGCAGAAGGGCCACAAGGTGTTCACGCCGACCATGACCGGACTCGGCGCCTGCTCGCACCTGATCAGCAAGGATGTGAATCTCACGACTCACATCACCGACATCGCCAACTTCATCAAGTGGGAGAACCTGTCGAACATCGTGCTGGTCGGCCACTCTTACGCCGGCATCATCATCAGCGGCGTCGCCGAGCAGCTTCACGACAAGATCGCTTCGATCGTGTTCCTCGACGCCTTCCTGCCGGAGAACGGCGACAGCCTCGCCGAGAAGGCCGCGCCCGCGTTCAAGGAGGCGATCGCGAATGCGATCAACCGCGGCGACGTTTCGCTGAAGCAGCCGCCCGCGGCGGCGTTCGGCGTCGCCGAAGCCGACCGGCCCTGGGTCGACGGCAAGTGCACGCCGCAGCCGCTTTCGACCTACACCGAGAAGGCGGTCTACGCCGGCGGCCGCGACAAGATCGCCAGGAAGACCTACATCCGCGCCAAGGGCTATGCGAGCCCGGCGTTCGATGCGGCCCACGCCAAGTGCAAGGCCGACGCGTCGTGGAAGACCCACGAGATGACGTCGGGCCACGACGCCATGGTGATCCAGCCGCAGGAGCTGACCGCGCTGCTGCTGCAGGCGATCTAGCTCGGGCGACGGGAGAGCTTGCCGCTCAACGCGTCGCCAGGGTTCCGAAGTCAGGCGGCGGTGAGCGAAAGAACAGGCTGATGAGGCGTTGGTTCTGCCGTCTCGACCGGTGACCCATGACGCGTCCGCCCGTGCAGGGAAACGACGGGCAGCCGAGACATTGCCGGCTTCGCCGGCAACGCCGGTTCGCGCACGTGCGCCACATCTCGACGAAATTCCGGTGCAGGCGCTCGACCTCGTCGAACATGATGCGGCTCTGGTCCGCCGTGACCCGATAGCGCCTGTCGCGCGAGGACCGCTTTCGCCTCCGTGTCGCCATGTCATCGTCTCCTCATTTGCGGTTGAAACGGACGCGCGCGTTTTCGCTTCCGCGCGGCGCGCCCGCGCGGATCGTCAGATCTCCTTGTCCCTGCCTCCGGGCTTTCGCCCGGTCTCTTCCCCCTGACGGGGTCTCGGTCGCGCCTCCCTCTGAGGGAGGCGGAGCGCCAGAACGGCGCAAGTAACATGGGGCACCTTTGCGAAGGCGCCCCGCGTGCCGTGTGTGAGCGGCACGCGCGCCTTCCGGCGCTCCACCGCGGCGATTTGTTACGCCGT
>CAKZHN010000589.1 GCA_936924235.1 uncultured Rhodoplanes sp.
GTCTTGTTTGGGCATGATCTTTTCCGAAAACCGCTTCACACTTTTCGGGATCATGCCCTAAAGACAAAGGTGCCGGACCGCAGGCCCGGCACCTTCGAGTTTGTTTCCGCGCGAGCGGCGCAGCGTTGGCCGACGGCCTGCGTTACTTCACGGCCAGGAACGATATCGAGGCGCTGGCGCCGACCGCGGAAATCGCCGCCGCCGAACCGGCCCCCATGGGGCCGCTGGCGAGCGAGATCGATCCCGTATTCTGGACCGTTGGACCTGCGTTGGTCGCGACCTGCGTGATGACCGGGATGAGCGTCGTGGCCGGAGCGCCGGTGTCGGCGATGCTGGCGACCGAGAAGGATGCGCCGGCGCCGGTCGCGTTGATCGCGATCGAGCTTCCGATCCCGGCGACCGTGCCTGACGATACGATGGACGCGCTGTTGATGACCGGCGCGGTGTTGAGCGACGTCTGCAAGACCTGCGGGGCCGTGTATCCGACGAGCAGGGCCGCCGGGACGGGCGGGCCGCTGTTGATGCTTGTGATCGAAAGGGCTGCGAGAGAGCCTGTGGCGCCCGCCACAACCGACGCGCCAACGCCACCGATGTTGCCGACACTGATGCCGCTGTCGGCCGTGTTGGTGACAGTGCTGTTGTTGTTGACAGACTGCGTGATGCCGCCATTGAGCGTTGCCGACCAGGCGGTGGTGTTGACGAAGGCATACGAAATGGAGGCCACGGCGCCGGTGGCCGCAATCGATACCGATGCGCCGTTTCCGGTCAGATCGCCGACCGAGACAGCCGGATTCTGGCTTCCGCCCAGCAGGGTGTTGGTCACGTTGCCACCCGCGCCGACGGCGCCGTTGTTGACGATCTGGCTGATGTTCCCGAACGTCGGGGTGTTGAACGAGTCGGAATTGATCGAGCTGACCGATACTGCGGCCTGGGCGCCGACGGCGGAGACCGAAGCCGTCGCACCCGCCGCGAAACCGCCGCCGAGCGTCAAAAGTCCGTTGTTGCTGACCGCCGCCTGGTTTTGCGTCACCGACTGGACGATGCTGTTGCCAACCGTCAGCGTCGGATTGCTGGTGTCGCTGACGCTTGCCACCGCGATCGTTGCCCCGGCGCCGGTCGCGGTGATGGAGGCCGAGCTGCCAACTCCGGTCAGGCCGCCAGCCGAGACCACCGCGATGTTTGAGACCGAGCCGCTGTTGGTCGAGCTCTGAATGAGTGGTTGGCCGGAGGCCCAGGTCGGGGTGCCGGACCCGCCGCTCGTCATGCTGGACAACAAGAGTGCGGCGATCGAGCCGGTGGCGCCCGCATGGACCGATGCCCCGACACCGCTGATGTCGCCTGCGCCATTGACGTTGCCGAGTTGGATGCCGCCATTTGCCGTGGCGGTGTTGCTGATGACAGCAACGTTCGACACCGACTGACTGATATTGCCGACGCTCGACGCCGACCAGGCCGTCGTATCGACATAGGAGAAGGACACGGAGGCGGCGGCGCCGGTCGCCGTGGCCGAGGCGGAAGCGCCATTTCCGCTCAGGTCAGCGATCCAGAGGCCCCCGACGTTGTTGGTCACCGTCGTGCCCACGTTGCCGACGTTGGCTATGGTTTGAGTGATATTGCCGAACGAGGTCGCACTGAACGAGGTCGCGCCCAGCGCGCCAACCGACACCGTACCCTGCGAGCCCATCGCGCTGACCGACGCCGCAGCGCCGGTGCCCGACAGGTCCAGAAGGGGCGCCGTGATCTGGCCGGTGTTGGTGACCGGGCCCCCGTTAATTCCTGACGGCGCGCCGGGGCCGCCGGTCTGACCTTGTCTGATATCGCCGACAACCGGGACCGCCGTGAAGCCGATTGCACCCACGCCGAGGATCGAGAATGAGGCCACCGAGCCGGTTGCACCGACGCTGACGCTTGAACCGCTCGCCGCGGTGCCGGCGGTGCCGCTGGTGATAGAGCCATTGTTGAAAATGGCGCCGGAATTGAACGGATCCTGGCTGACAGTACCGAAGCCGGCGGAGGGACTGTTGAAGCCCGAGTTCAGGCCCACGACCGAAGTCGAGGTCGCCGCACCGGTGGCCGAGATCGAGGCCGACGCGCCGATGCCGAGGCTGGTCCCCAAGCCACTCGATCCAAACGTGATCGTGGCCGTTCCCGACAGCGGGTTCGATACGGAGGCGCTGTTGGTTGCGCTTTGAGTGACGGTCTGGGCGAATGCGCCCGACGAGGCCATGACGAGTGCGGCCGAAGCGACACCGGAAAACAGATAAGCGCGATACTTGCTACGCATGAAACTGACGCCTCTCACTCACGCGCGCCGACATTTTTTCGCGCAGCAACCTGCATTCCGCCGCAGGCTGTGGCGACAAGGCTCCTCCCGATCAGCGCGGACGGGCGGAGTTCAAAAGTCAGCGGGAAAACACGAAGTCAGACGATGTGTGGAATTCGCCGCTGGAGCACATCTGCCTGCGCTCCATCTAGACGCGTGCAATTGTCCGGGCGAGCTTTACCGCGCGTTATCCATACCGGCTAAGCTTAACCGGCAGCCGCCGCGTAACGCGTGGCGTTGCGATTCGCAGCGGTCGGGCGGCGATCGATGGGCGGATTCGGCCGCGCGGCCGGCGTTCAGCCGCGCGATTCCAGCACCGGGGCAACCGGCGGTGCGTCCGAGGTCATCAGCAGATCGGTGACAATGCCGCCGCAGCGGCTGCGGGCGCGCGGAAACTCCTTCATCACCACATCGGCAACGCCCAATGCGATCGGACCGTTCAGCGCCTCGAACTGCAGACGTTCCTGGTTCTGGATCACGATGTTGCCGGTCACCAGATCGCTGCCGAAGGTCTTGCCGACGCCGACTCCGAGCTGCGCATAGCGCACCGGCCGCTGGATCAGGCTCATCTGGCGATTGAGCCGCGTTGACACCTCGTCGAGCTGGATGGTGAGGCTGAGCTGCGCCCAGCCGGTCGCGGCGGTGGGGCCGATACCGTTGACGCGAACGTCGGCGGAGAACGGCGAACCGAAATCGAGGCTGTTGAAGATGCCGTTGATCGCGTACTGCGCCGGGACTTTTTCCGCCGGCTGGCCGAAATAGGTCGACACCACGCGAGCGCCGGCCTTGGTCAGCGCGTCGGTGATGTACGACGCGCTGCCGCCTTGCGGGATGTAGTTGCCGGTCGAGCCCGGCGCCACGGCGTTGAGCTTGCCCGTGCTGTCGGCGAATGCGCCGACGACGAAGGTGCGGCCGTGCAGCACGCCGGTCTGGCGAATGCACAGCAGCGCCTGCTCGATGCGCGGCGACGGCTGCACGACGCTGGGCAGCGGCGCCTGGGTGACCGGCACGAAGCCCTTTTCGTCAGACCCGCCGAGATCGGTTTCCGTGGCGCAACCCGCAAGCGCCAGCATGGCGAGCGGCGCAAGGCGGCCCAGGACCTTTTGAATCGAATGACGCATGCCGGCTTTCTGGCTTCGGTCAGGCCGCATCACTGGACGTTGATGGTCCCGTTGGTGGTCACGGTGCCGCTGTTGGTGGACGTCTGCGTCGCGTTGATGGAGCTGGAGATGGTGGAGTTGGTGGCGTTGATCGAATTGCTGACGATGCTCTGCGAGCCGACTGACGAGATGGTCAGGCTGCCACTCCCGTTCCCGAGCAGGATGCCGTTCTTCGCGGCGTTGACCGCCCCGGCGGTTGCGGCGTTCACGGCGTGCGACTGGGCGGATTCGAGAGCGCCGTTCACCGCAACGCCGGAGGATATGGTGCCCCACTGGTTGCCCGCCGAATACGTGGTCGCCGATTGGGCCGCGGCGCCGGTCGATCCGACGACAACGAAAGTCAGGACGAGGAGACCGAGCAAGGACACGGCGTGCTTCATGGGTGCCTCCAATTGTTATTGGGCCGGGCCGACGCAGGACAAATCGCTCACGCGATCGCACGGCGGGCGAGACTGCCAACCCACGACGCGAGGCGAATGACTGACTGGGGAAAGGACGCGAGCTCTACTTGACGCATCCACGAAAAAACGAAGCGAATCAGTTGCTTCAATTAGTTAATGCACCGCCGTCCAACAAATCAAGCCACGCCAAGCCACACAAGGAATCGTTTTTGGGCCGGCCGAGTCGACGCAATCCGACCCGGCGCTCTTCAATGATGCCACTTGCTTCAGTCCCCCGACGGCGGCGGTGGCGGCGGCGGCCGCGTCACGCTGCCGGCCTGGTTGGTCTGCGACACGCCTTTGCCGTTGGTGCCGAAGATCGACACGTAGCCCAGCGGGTCGACGCTCGGCGGCTGGTCGGGATTCTGTACGCGTGTGTACTTGTAGGCGGCCGGCACCTGGCCGGCCTTCACGACCTTGGCGACGCCGCCGCTCTGGCCGGACTTGCTGCTGATCAGCCGCGTGATCAGCCGGAGCGTTGGCTCGGACACCTGGAACGGCGCCGGGATCGGCTCGTTGCGCGAGCCGACCACGGTGGCGAAGCCGGATTTCAGGTTCACGGTGTTGGCGTTGTTGGACAGCGTGATCTGGCCGAAATGCGCGACCACGAGCTCGCCGTGCAGGCCCGCGAGCGCCGGGTCGCTCTGCGCGATACGCTGTGGCAGCGGCATCATGACGGTGACCATGCCGCCGCGGATGCCGAGCGAGGCCGACGGCGTGCGGATGGTGGCGCCGGCGTTGTGGCTGATGTTGCCGCCGATGAAGCGCAGCGCGCCGCGGCTCGCGGTCGCGACCAGCGCGCCGGAGCGGGCGCCGGGGTCGTAGACGAACTGGTCGATCACGAGGTCGCAGTTGGCGCCCAGGTTGATCGCCGACTGGTCGGGAAACTGGATCTGCGTCGAGCCGCTTGCCGAGGTGCGGACATGCTCCCGCGCCACGATGCTGGTGCCGACGGTGAGCAGTTGCGGCGCGCCGCCCGGCGGCGTGCCGGTGGCCTCCTGGTTGACCGCACCGACGCGACCAAAGGCTTGGGCCTGTGCGCCGGTGTCCGAGCATGAGGACGCGAGCAGCATGCCGAGCAGCGTGGCCGACAGCGAAGTCTTGAAGCGATCCATGAGGCGCCTCCAGTCCGTGAGAGACTTGGATGTCGGCGCGTGGGTAGGACGGACCGGCCGGAGGTATCGTCAGCCGAACGGGGGAGCGGCTGCGTCGGCTGTGACAAAAGTCGCGTTCCGCCGGGCGGAAGACGGCGCGAGCCCTGCAAACTTGTCAGGCCTCCGGCGTCACAGGTAGCATGCGACCATCAGCGATTTCCGCGACAACCTGGACCTCTCGACATGACGCAACTGAGCGAAGCCACGATCCGTCAGCAGCTCGCGGATTGCCACCGCATGATGGTGATGGCGGATCTGATCGACTACAGCGGCCATGTCAGCGCGCGCATTCCCGGCACCAAGCGCATCCTGATCCTGCCGCGCGATGCGAGCCGCGCCGCAGTCACGGCCGACGAGATGCTGGTGGTCGGTCTCGACGGCACGGTGCTGGAAGGCGGTAAACCGGCGCCGACCGAGACGGCGATTCACTTGGGCGTCTACCGGCATCGCGAGGACGTCCAGGCGGTCGGCCACGGCCATCCGCCGATGTCGACGCTGTTCACGATGGTGGACCGCCCGATGATCGCGATCCGCAATTACGGATTCCGCTTCATCGGCTGCCCGTGCCATCCGGACCCGACCCACATCCGCACCGTCGAGCAGGGCGATGCGGTGGCGAAGACGCTCGGCAAGCACCGCTATTGCCTGCTGCGCGGCCATGGCAGCGTGATCGCGGTCAACAGCGTGCCGGAGGTGTTTCTCGACAGCCTCGAGATGGAGGAGAACGCGCGCAGCACTGTGCACGCCGCGTCGCTGGCGTCGCTCGGCCAGCTCAAGCCGATCACGCCCGAGGAGGTCGAGCTGCTCAAGGTGAGCTTCGCGAAGAACGACTATCGCGTGCAGAAGACCTGGGAGCACTATCGCCACAAGGCCCAGACGGCCGGGCTGCTCTGACGGCAGATTCGTTTTTCTAATTTCTCGCGCTGTCCTATCCACGTCATGGCCGGGCTTGTCCCGGGCATGACAGCGGAGATTGGCGCAACTCGCGCGTAAACCGCCCTACTCCCCCAGCACGGTTTTGGCACGCGTCAGAATATCGCGCGGCGTCGCATAGAGCGCGGCGATGTCGCGTTCGACCGCGTCGCCGCGCTCCGGCACGACACTCAAGTTCAGCCTGCCCGCATCAGCGACGAACAGCGGATCGGCCATCATCCGGCCGAAGGCCTCGCGCAGCATCGCAAGCCGCGCCGGCGGCGTCTTGCCGGAAGCGATGAACAGCCGGCCGAGCCGTTGCGGCGTGACCAGGAAGTCGTAGGCGCGCCGGTCGGTGTCGTTGCGCAGCATGGCGCCGCCGAACGGCACCGCGGGATCGAGTCCCGGCGGCAGCTCCGGAGACAACCGCACGAACGCCGCGATCTTGTTGCCGGCGAGCCATTCGACCGGCAGCGACGTGACGCCGCCGCAATCGCCGTCGATCTCGCCGCGCTCGAACGCCAGCCGCTTGGCGGCGCTGCCGGCGTAGCCGTTCACGGTCTGCACATCGAGGCCGAACAGGTTGCGCAGCATCGCGACGTCGCTGTTGCCGGAAGTGCCCGCCGCAGTGGCGCCGAACGCAAGCCGGCCGCGCGCCTTGAGGCTTGCGATGTCGCTCGCGCCAAGCGCCGGGCGCACGAAGCAGATGCGGCCGTCCTCGCCGAGATTGCCGAGGAAGCGGAACGCCCGGAAGTCGAGCTTGACCCGTTCGGGAAACAGGATCGATTCCGTGAGCAGCGACGAGCTGAAGGTGACGATGGTGGCGCCGTCATCCGGCGCGGCGTTCAGCGCCATCACCGAACGCATGGAGCCCGCGCCGGGGAGGTTCTGCACGATGATCAGCGGCGCGCCCGGCAGATAACGATCGAGATGGCGCTGCACCAGCCGCGCATAAGCGTCGACGCCGCCGCCCGGCGGCATGCCGACCACGATCTTGATGGTCTTGCCGGCGAAGGAAGCCGCGTCCTGTTCCTGCGCGCGGCACACGCCCGCTGCAGCGAGCAACGTCAGCGCCGCGCCGAACGCTGAATGGAACACGTGATTGAGCACTTGCCGCCACATACCGTCCTCGATGCTGTCTTACACGACAGCTTGAAGCAAGACCTATGCCCGCACCCGCGCCATCACTTCCCGTCCGGCGAAAACGCCTTGGCGTAGCGCTCGGCGATGTCGGGCGGAGTCGCCGCGATCTGCGCCACCACCTTGTCGATTGCCGGCCCCGGCACGAAGTCGAATTCCATCTGCGCCTTGTCCATCTCGGCGAGGAACTCCTTGTCGTGCGCCAGCGCCTCGAAGGCGGCGCGCAGCAGCGCGACCCGCTCAGGCGGCACCTCCGGCGGCGCCACCAGCGGCCGCGCCGCGGTCTTCTGCGTGAAGTGCAACTCCAGCACCTTGCGGTTAGCGTCGCTCTTGATGAAGTCGAGCGCGTTCGGCAGGCTGCCGAGCTCCGGCTCGTTCTTGAGCGCGCCCTGTAATAGCGGGACAGCCTTCCTCTCGGCGAGCCATTGCGGCCGCACGGCCTTCAGACTCGACCACGACCAGTCGGCGATGCCCTGCACCTCGCCGCGCTCGACCGCGAGCGCGATGGCGGCCGTGCTGTTGTAGCCGTTGACGACCTTGAACTTGGTGCCGATCAGACTGTTGTAGAGCCGCGGCGTGGTCTCCGGATCGACGCCGGTGATGCCGCCGACGATCAGCTCCTGGCTGAACAGGTCGCTGGTGGTCTTCACCGGCGCGGTGTGCCAGGCGAGCGACACCGCGGTCTCGCTGTTGAGGCTGCCGAGCCAGTGGAATTTCTCGATGTCGTAGCGCACGCCCGACGGATAGATCAGCCGGGCCAGCAGCACGCCGCGCTGCAGCAAGGCAATGACGGTGCCGTCCTTCGCCACGGTGCTGAACATGTTGTTGGCCGCCGCGATCCGCGACGGGATGTTCTGCACGATCACGGTGGGATTGCCGGGGATATGCCGGCCGAGATGGCGCGCCACCACTCGCGCCTGCAGGTCGTAGCCGCCGCCGGGACCGGCGCCGACGATGAAGCTCAGTTGCTTGCCGGCGTAGAAGTCCCCGACGCGGTCTTGGGCATGGGCCGGCGCCGCGCCCGATAGCACGGTGAGAACGATGGCAAGCGTTGCAGCGGGATGCCGGATCATCGACGCGCCTCGGATTGCACAGTAGCACACCGTGCGATTGCTTCACCGGCCTCCGGGCGAGGTGCCGCAGCCGCGACCGCCTTGACGTTCGTGGAACCCGGAGCGAAGCTTCGCGCGGAACTATTCCAAGCTGCTCATAACATCTGCATTGCTGGGAGGATGAAATGACGCGAGGGGGTAGCCTTACCGTTATTGCCGCAGCTCTTTCGATCTCGTCGATCGGATGGGCGACTGCCCAAGAGATCAAGCAGGAAACGTCGCAGACCGCAGCCAGCGCCACCATCACCCCGGTGTCGCAGGAGATGCTCAACAAGGCCGCCGGCGACAGCAAGAACTTCCTGCACACCAACGGCGACTACACGCAGCAGCGTTATTACCCGAACAAGCAGATCAACGCCTCCAACGTGGCCAAGCTCCGCCCGGCCTGGATTTTCCAGACCGAAGTGAAGGAGTCGCTGGAGACGTCGCCGATCGTCGTCAACGGCGTGATGTATGTCACCACCTCGTTCAGCCACGTCTACGCGCTGAATGCCGCGACCGGCGAGGAGCTCTGGCACTACAAGCACCCGATGGGCCCGATCACGGTGTACTGCTGCGGCCCGAACAACCGCGGCGTCGCGGTCTATGACGACAAGGTCTATGTGGCGACGCTCGACGCCAAGCTCGTCGCGCTCGACGCCAAGACCGGCAAGCCGGTCTGGAACCAGACCATCGCCGACGCCGAGCTCGGCTACAGCGAGACCATGGCGCCGACCGCGGTCAACGGAAAGATCCTGGTCGGCACCAACGGCGGCGAATACGGCATCCGCGGCTTCGTGAAGGCCTACGACGCCAAGGACGGCAAGCTGCTCTGGACCTTCAACACCATTCCGGAGAATTCGGTCGGCGTCTGGGCCGAGAAGGACGCCACCGGGCGCGACATGCATCGCGACATCGCGGCCGAGAAGAAGAAGCTCGCGGAAGCCGGCGATCCCTACAAGACGCTCGGCGGCGGCGTCTGGCAGAACCCGGCGGTCGACCTTGCCACCAATCGCATCTACTTCGTGGTCGGCAATCCGTCGCCCGATCTCGACGGCTCGGTGCGCCCGGGCGACAACCTCTACACGGACTCGCTCGTGTCGCTCGATCTCGACACCGGCAAGTACGTCTGCCACTTCCAGTACATTGCCCACGACGTCTGGGATCTCGACGCGGTCAGCCCGCCGATCCTGGTCAACGTCAAGGACAAGAGCGGCAAGACCATCCCCGGTGTGATCCACGGCGGCAAGACCGGGCACGTCTACGTGCACGACCGCAAGGATTGCAGCCTGATCCGCTTCTCCGACGCCATGGTGCCGCAGGAGAACATGTGGGTGCTGCCGACGCCGGAGGGCGCGCGCATGCTGCCCGGCGCCAACGGCGGCGTGGAGTGGTCGCCGATGACGGTGAACCCGGAGCTCGGGATCAGCTATGCAATCAACCTGCACCAGCCGATGACCTATCACGTACAGAACTCGCCCTACCCCGGCGGCAAGCTGTGGCTCGGCGGCGCCTTCAAGGTGATCCCGAGCGAGCAGCAGTCGGGCAACATCACCGCAGTCGACTACAACACCGGCAAGATCAAATGGCAGGTGAAGACGCCGCAGCCGATGATCGGCGGCATCCTCGCCACGGCCGGCAACGTGGTGTTCGCCGGCGAAGGCAACGGCCGGTTCCGCGCCTATGACGCCAAGTCCGGCAAGATCCTCTGGACCTTCCAGGCCGGCGCCGGCGTCAACGCGCCGCCGTCGTCCTACAGCATCGACGGCAAGCAGTACGTCGTGGTGGGCGCGGGCGGCAACGTGCAGCTCGACTACAAGCGCGGCAACGCCATCATCGCGTTTACTCTGAACTGAGCGCGAGAGTTCGGTCGCGAACATTCGAAGGCGGGGTCGACGAGACCCCGCCTTTTTCATGATCGCAGCATGATATGATGCCGGGCATGCGCACGAAGATATGGAAGACATTGGGTAGCGCGCTCGCGATGGCGCTCACGATTGCGCCTTGCACGGCGTCCGCTCAATCGATCGAGGAGAAGACCGCGCTGTGCGCCGCCTGCCATGGCGAGAAGGGCGTTCCGATCGACAAGGACACCCCGGTCATCTTCGGCCAGACCCAGGGCTATCTTTATTTCCAGCTGCGCGACTACAAGTCGGGCGCGCGCAAGGACGACCGCATGTCGCCGGTCGCGCAGATGCTGGAACGTCCCGACATGCTGGCGCTCGCCGAGTATTTCTCCAAGCAGCCGTGGCCGGCGCTCGGCCAGCCGGCGGCGCCCGCGGATGTTGCCGCGCGGGCGCAGCGGACCAACACCGCGGTCGCATGCACCGGCTGCCATCAGGGCGAATACCAGGGCGAAGGCACGCAGCCGCGGCTCGCCGGACAGTTCAAGGAATACCTGCTGCGGACCATGCAGGATTTCCGCACCCGCAAGCGCGGCAACAATCCCGGCATGACGGACCTGATGCTGGCGACGCCCGAGGACGAGCTCGCGCCGATGGCGGAGTATCTGGCGGGGCGGTAGGGCGTCCCTTACCTCCCCCCGCTTGCGGGGAGAGGAAGCGCACCACCGAGGCCGCACTAATTTGCCCGAAGCTTCGCCCGCACCGGCTCGTTCACCGTCAGATCGAGCGCGGTCTTGCCCTGCCGGTCGCGTAGCGCGCGGTCGGCGCCGCGCTTGAGCAGCAGCTCCACCACCGCGGCATCGCCAAGCTCGGCCGCGATCATCAGCGCGGTGCGGCCGCGATTGTCGGCGGCGTCGATCGCGGCGCCGCGATCGAGCAGCAGGCCGATCACGGCCTCGGCGGCGCGCGATCCGACGCCCTCGTCATGGCCGGCGGCCCACATCAGCGCCGTCAGCTCGTTGCCGTAGCGCGCATCGGCCGCAACGCCGGCATCGAGCAGCCGCCGCGCCACATCGGCGAAGCCGCGGGCGGCCGCATAAGTGATCGCGGCCTTGCCGGTCTGATCGACGATCTTCGGATCGGCGGCGCCGGCGATGAGCTGCTCGACAATGCGGTCGTTGCCTTTGAAGGCCGCGGCGGCGAGCGGCGTCACGCCCGAGCGTCCGGCGAGATTGGGGGCCGCGCCCTTGTCCAGCAGCAGGGCCACGATCCGCGGCCGCTCCGTGTCGGCCGCGAAGTAGAGCGCGGTCGCGCCGAACAGGTTGCGCGCGTCGATGGCCGCGCCCTTGTCGAGATACAGCGCGGCCAGATTGGTCCGCCCTTCCCGCGCCGCATGCGCGAGCGGCATCGCGCCCAGCCGGTCCTTGGCCTGCAGCGAGGCGCCGTCCTCCAGCAGCCGCGACGCGAGCCGCTCGCAGCCGGCATCGGTCGCCGCAAACAGCGTCTGGTTGACCTCGACCGACGTGAGCTGCCGTCGGGTCGTGTCGTATTTGGCCTCGATCTCGCGGCATACGACGCTGGGTTCCGCCACCTGCGCGGACGAGGCGGTGGCGATGACGGCCATGCCGATGGCCTGGATCAGCAATCTGATGGTGACCGGCATGACCGGCCGGAGCCGCCGGTGCCGAGGGTTGGCGCTCATGGGCCGAAACTAGCAGCCCCCCGCCGGGCTCGGAATGTCCGAGCCGGAGCCCGCTTTCCGTCGGGAAAACCACGTAGTTCCCAGCAAACCCGCGATTAATCAAACACCGGCATGGTGTGGAATTGACGGAGACCTGCTGATTCGGGCCATCCGGAAGACTGATCCAAGGGCGTCAAAACCATGAAGAAACTTGGCTTTTTTGCCGCAATCGGGGTCGTCGCCCTGGCGCTCCCGGTCCCGGCGGCGTGGGCTGCCGAACCGCAGTTCGAACATGTCATGAACATCGGCACGGCCGGCGCCGGCGAAGGCCAGTTCAAGTATGTCGAGGACTTCGCCTTCGCCAAGGACGGCCACCTGCTGGTCACCGACGCCGCCCACGCCTTCGTGCAGAAGTTCGACAAGACGACCGGCCGCTTCGTGTCGCGATTCGGCGGCAAGGGCGACGCCGATGCGAACCTCGAGAAGCCCGAAGGCATCGCGGTCGATCCGGACGGCAACATCTTCGTCGCCGATTACAACACCGGCTACGTGAAGAAATACGACGCGGCGCATAACTGGATTCTGACCTTCAGCGAGTACGGCTCGGAGAAGGGACAGAACATGAAGTCGGAGTTCATCGATATCCGCGACGGCCGGCTCTACATGCCGGAGGCCGGCAACCATCGCGTCAACGTCTTCGGCCTCGACGGCAAGTTCCTGTTCGACTTCGGCGGCCTCGGCAGCGAGCCGGGGCAATTGAACAATCCGGAGTCGGCCAAGTTCTCGTCGGACGGCAGGCTTCATGTCGCCGACCTCAAGAACGACCGCATCCAGGTGTTCGACAAGGACGGCAAGCTGCTGCGCAGCTTCGGCAAGACCGGCACGGGCGCCGGCGAGCTCAAGGCTCCCGCGGGAATCGCCCTCGACGCCCGAGACAACGTCTACGTGACCGAGATCGGCAACGATCGCGTCCAGGTGTTCGACAAGGACGGCAAGTTCCTGACGCAGTTCGGACGAGCCGGCAGCGGCAGCGGCGAATTCGGCAACCTGCACGGCATCATCGTCGACAAGAGCAACGGTTGGATCTACGTCGCCGACACTGCGAACAATCGCATCCAGGTGTTCAAGCCGAAGGCCGCCGGCAACTTCTGAGCATGCCCACGACGCCAGCCTCCTCGAACGCCAAGGTTCAACCGGGACGTCATCGGCGGATCGGCCAGCTCCGGCTGCGCGGACGGCTTCTGGCGGCGCAGCTCGCGCTGGCCGGCCTGGTCGGGCTGTCGGGCGGCGCCGGCCTGTGGGTGATCAACGGCATCGGCCGCACCGTCGCGAACTACTCCGAGACCACCGCGCCGCTGGTCGAGCAGAGCGCCCTGCTGCGGCAGGAGGCGCAACGCGCCCGCCTCACCCTGTTCGAAGCCTTGTCGCGGAGCCGCAACGACGAGCCGGCCTCGCGGGCGAACCTCGACAACTTCAATCGCGAGTCCGAACAGGGCCTGTCGCGGGTCTCGGAGCTCCTGAAACGCGCCGGGATCGATGCTGACGCCAATCCCGCAGTGCTGGCGCTCGCGGCCTTCGCGCACTACGCGACCGAGATCCTGGACGCCCGCAAGGCCGAAGTCGAAGCCTGGCAATCCTTGAGCGCGACGGTCGACCGGTTCGACCAGCAGATCCGCGATCTCGACACCCAGCTGCTGGCGCTGGCGGCGCAGAGCGAAACCCGCATGAGCGAGCGGGAGGATCGGGCCAAGACGCTGGTGCAATCGTCCCGCGCCACCGTCGAGGCGCTCGGCCAGGTGCTGGATGAAACGTTCAACGAGAACTATCCGATCGTCCAGGGCGCCTACAAGCTGATGCGCTACACGGTCCTCATTCAGGAGGCGGCGCGAAGCGCGACCAGCAACGACGACGACGTTCATCTGCTGCAGGTGGAGAAGCAGGTCAGGCAGTATCTGGCGACCGCGCGGTCGCTGCAGAGCCGGGTCATCGCCCGCCTTCCCGCTCCGGCCAAGGCGGAGTTCGGCAAGGTTCGCGGGGGCTTTGAGAACCTCGAAGCGCTGCTGCTGTCGGACGAAGGGCTGCTCGCCACACAGCGCAAGGGCGTCGCGGCGCGCAGCCAGCTGCGCGCGCTCAGGCTGATGCTGGCCAAGGCCCAGAACACCTATTCGGAAGAGCTCGAGAAGATCGAACGGAGCGCCGCGCAGTTCAACGACAATGCCCGCAAGGCCACGATGCTGAGCGTGGGCGCCGCCAATACGACGGTCGGCATCATCGTCGCGGTGGCCCTGGTCCTGGCGATCGTCTTCGGCTTCACCTTCGCGCGACGCCTCACCGGACCGCTGACCCGGCTGACCGCCGACATGCGCCGCCTCGCGCAAGGCGACCTGGACGGCGAGCCGACCGTTTATCGCTCGCGGGACGAGATCGCCGAAATGCTCGAAGCGCTCGAAGTGTTCCGCGACACCGCACGGCGCGATCAGGCATTTGCGGCCGCGCGAGACGAGGAGCAGCGCAAAAAAGAAGCGCGGCAGACCGCCACCGACCGGCACATCCGCGAATTCGACGCCGCCGTCACGCAATCGCTCGGCACGTTCTTCCAGGCCGCGACCGACATGCGCGCCACCGCCGACAACATGGCCAAGACCGCGGACGACACGAGCCGGCAGGCCGCCACGGTTTCGGTGGCGGCACAGGATGCGTCGCAGAACGTCGGCGCGGTCGCAACCGCGGCCGACGAACTGTCGCTGTCGACCAGCGAGATTTCGCGCCAGATCTCCCATTCGGCGTCGATCGCCGGGAAGGCACTGGACGAGTCCGAGCGCGCGCACGCCATCGTCAGGGGCTTCGCCGATGCGGCCGGCAAGATCGGCAACATCGTCACGGTCATCGAGGATGTGGCGCAGCGGACCAACCTGCTGGCGCTGAATGCGACCATCGAGGCGGCCCGGGCGGGCGCGGCCGGACGCGGATTCGGCGTCGTCGCGGTCGAAGTGAAGGAGCTGGCGACCCAGACCGGGGCCGCGACCAACGAGATCAAGTCGCAGATCGACGCCATCCAGAGCGCCGCACAGGATGTCGTTGCCGCGATCGCCGGGATCGGAACGACGATCAGAGACATGAGCGAGGCCTCGAACGCGATCGGCAGCGCGGCCGAGCAACAGCGCGCGACGACGCAGGAGATCGCCCGGGCGGTGCAGGAAACCGCGCAGCGGACCGCGCAGGTGACGGCCAGCATCGGTCACGTCGACCATGGCGCTGGGCTCACCGGGAGCGCCGCCTCGCAGGTGCTCAAGACCGCAAACGAACTCGGCGTGCTGTCGCAGGCGCTGCGCATGCGGATCGAGAAATTCTTCTCCGACCTGCGCGCGGCGTAAGCGCATCCGCGAAAGGTTCCGGAGCGGGCGGCGCGTCGGTCTCGGAGGCGCGGGCTTCGACCGCTACTGGTTCTTGCGGAACGGGTCGATCTTCGCGAACGACTTGCTGATCCAGGAGCTCTTGTTCTCGGAAGGCTCGAAGCCGCCGGACTTCACCAGCTTGTAAGCGTCCTGGTACCAGCGGCTGTCCGGGAAGTTATGGCCGAGCACCGCCGCGGCGGTCTGGGCCTCGCCGACCACGCCGAGCGCCATATAGGCTTCGGTGAGGCGGAGCAGCGCCTCCTCGACATGGCGCGTGGTTTGATACTGCGTCACGACGATCTTGAAGCGGTTGATCGCGCCGGAAAAGCGCTTGTGCTCCATCTCGTCGCGGCCGACCGACATCTCCTTGCCGGCGAGCTGGTCGCGCGCCATCTCGATCTTGCGCTTGGCGTTCTGCGCGTATTCGGAATCCGGATACTTGCGCGTGACCTCTTCCAGCGCCGCGATCGCCTTCTCGGTCTGGCCCTGGTCGCGGGTGACGTCGGGGATGCGCTCGTAATAGGCCGAGCCGATCAGGAACTGCGCGTAGGCTGCGTCGGCGCTGCCGGGATGCAGCGTCACATAGCGCCGCGCGGCCGACACCGACTCGTCGAACTCTTTCGCCTCGTAGTTGGCATAGGCGCTCATCAGCAGCGCCTTGCGGGCCCAGTCCGAATACGGATGCTGGCGCTCGACTTCGCTGAACTTCTTGGCGGCGTCCTTGTATTCCTGCTTGCGGTCGAGCAGGAAGACGCCCTCGTTGTAGAGCTTCTCCGGCGGCTCGTCGGGCGCCACCGGGTCGTCCTTGTTGAACAGGCCGGTGAAGCTCGAGCAGGCGCCCATCGGCAGCGCGAGCACGGCAACGAGCAGCAGGCGTGCGAATGTCACGCCGTGCCGTGAAGGCTTCGCTCTGGAAGCCTTGGATGTTGCGCTACGCCACTGCATCGCTTGCGAAGAACCCCCGCGCGCACCCCAAATCCGCGCACCCTATTGTTTTGAAAAACAATAGTTGACCGAGCGTTTATGCGGACATTCGGCCCGGATTAAGGCAGGTCCGATGAGGATGAACCCTGCTTAAGAGACGTCCGGACCATAGGCCGGAGCCGCGACGCCGGTGGCGAGGTCGGCATGGCCGCGGATGGCACGGCGCGGGGCCTCCTGGCGGACCGCCGGGCGGCTTTCCGGCCCGTCGACCAGCACCCAGGCCGAGGTGTCGGCCATCAGCGCCGACAGCACCGCGTGGTTGAGCTTGTGGCCACCGCAGACCGAGCGGTAGGTGCCGAGCAGCGGCGCGCCCGACAGCGCGAGGTCGCCGATCGCGTCGAGCGCCTTGTGGCGGGCGAACTCGTCGGCGTAGCGCAGGCCTTCGGTGTTCAGAAGACGGCTCTCGTTGACCACCAGCGTGTTCTCGAACGAGGCGCCGAGCGCGTAGCCCGCGGCCCAGAGCTTGGCCACGTCGCGCATGAAGCCGAAGGTCCGGGCGCGCGACAGCTCGCGGCGGAAGGTCGCCGGATCGACGTCGTAGGCCACGCCCTGGCGACCAATCAGCGGATGATCGAACTTGATGTCGAGCTCGACGCGAAAGCCGTGCTCGTTGGGGCGAAGCTCGCCATAGGCCTCGCCTTTGACGACGCGAATGGGCTTCAGGATCTGGATGAAACGGCGCGGCGCATTCAGCGTCACGATGCCGGCGCGGTCGATCGCCTCGACGAACGGCGCAGCGCTGCCGTCCATGATCGGCACTTCCGGCCCGTCGATCTCGATGATGGCGTTGTCGATGCCGAGCCCGGACAGCGCGGCGAGCACGTGTTCGGCGGTCGAGCACAGCGGGCCGTGGGCGTCGCCCAGCACGGTCTGGAATTCGGTGGCGGTGACGGCGCGGAAGTTCGCGCGCACCTCGCGGTCGGGCTGGCCGCCCACGCCGCAGCGCACAAAGACGATGCCGGTGTCGGCTTCAGCGGGCAGGATGGTGAGAGTTGCGGGGAGACCGGAATGCACGCCGATGCCGCTGACTGCGGTCTGCTGGCGAAGCGTGGTCTGTCTACCGGCCTTCATGCAAAAGTCTGTGTGCCTCAGCCCAAAGCACCTGCTACGCGACGCGCGCAACCAAGGAGCCTTGAGTCCCGATTTTGCCAAAAATGCCGGAGAAACCCCGTGCGCCTGTGATGGCGCTGATCCCCCCGCCATGAGCGGCAAATCCCCCTTACTGAGAACAATTTAACGCGTGCTGGATTCCGCGCCAACTCACGCTTTCTTACCGACTGTTACCTCTAAAACGCCGCAAAGCGGCCCAAAACGCGACAGGCAACGTGGGGGCCTACGCCCGAAAAGCCGTCAGCGACGAACGAAGCGGCATTATAATACTACCGCGAAATTCTCACAACCAAAACCGTAAATCAATATATTTCAAAGACTTAGAAGGAACATCCCGACCGGATCGACACCGCCGGATCGTCTCTGTTGTAACGATCCCGGTCGCAAAACCGGGATCGCCCTTGTGTTTCAAACCCCTGGCTTAGTTCGCCTGGCGGCGGAGGAAGGCCGGGATTTCGAGTTGATCGTCATCCACAGGCTTTTGCACAGGCAGCGCCGGGCGGCCGTGGATGTCGAGACCCTGCGGCGCAGACGGAGCGGGCTGCGGCCGCTTGGCATATTCCGACACCGGGTCGGGCATCCGCGGCGGCTGGCGCGGCGGCAGCGGCGGCATCGACGGACGCTGCGGCTCGGCCGGAACCGCGGCTTCGGCGGGTGCCTCGGCGTCGTCGCGGCGGCCAAGCCCGACCTGGGCCAGCCGCTGCAGCAGCGACAGGCGCTGCTTCTCCGGGCCGGCATCGGCCGGCTCGGCCTGACGGGCGCGAAGCTGGTTCTGCGCCGGCAACGGCAGGTCCTCGATCCGCGGCATCCGCGGCGGACGCGCCTTCTCGGGCTCCGGCGGGATGAACACCTTCGGCATCTCCTGCGTCACCGGCTCGGCCATCACCGGCTCGACGAACAGCGACGGCTTGGTCGGCGCGATCGGGCGAACCGTGACGTCTTCCATCACGGGCGCCGGCTGCAGGGCGGCCGCAACGGCAGCGGTCGCGGCATGCTCGAAGGCGGCTGGGCGCGGCGCGGGCGGCGCCACCGGCGCGGCCATTGGCTGCTGCGGCGCGCGAAGCTGCGGCTGCGGCGCAGGCTGCTGCTCGTGATGGCCGACGCGCTCGGCGAGCCGCTGCGTGTCGGCGCGCAGGCGCTGCGTCAGTTCGGCGAGGCGGGTGTCGCCACCAGCCGAAGGCCGCTGCGCCATGACCACGGAGTCGATCCCGGTCGCCACCACCGATACGCGGATGATGCCTTCCAGCCCTTCGTCGAAGGTCGCGCCGACGATGATGTTGGCTTCTTGGTCGACCTCCTCGCGGATGCGGGTCGCGGCCTCGTCGACCTCATACAGCGTGAGGTCCTTGCCGCCGGTGATCGAGATCAGAAGGCCGCGGGCGCCCTTCATCGACACGTCGTCGATCAGCGGGTTGGCGATCGCGGCTTCGGCGGCGCGCAACGCGCGCTTCTCGCCGGAGGCTTCGCCGGTGCCCATCATCGCCTTGCCCATTTCGCGCATGACGGCGCGGACGTCGGCGAAGTCGAGGTTGATCAGGCCTTCCTTCACCATCAGGTCGGTGATGCAGGCCACGCCCGAGTAGAGCACCTGGTCGGCCATCGCGAAGGCGTCGGCGAAGGTGGTCTTCTCGTTCGCCACCCGGAACAGGTTCTGGTTCGGGATGATGATCTGGGTGTCGACGCATTTCTGCAGCTCGAGGATGCCGGCTTCGGCGTAGCGCATCCGGCGCTGGCCCTCGAAGTGGAACGGCTTGGTGACCACGCCGACCGTGAGGATGCCGAGTTCCTTCGCCACGCGGGCCACGACAGGTGCTGCGCCGGTGCCGGTGCCGCCGCCCATGCCGGCGGTGACAAACACCATGTGCGCGCCCGAGAGATGATCGCGGATCTCGTCGATCACCTCCTCGGCCGCGGCGCGGCCGACATCCGGCTGGGAGCCGGCGCCGAGACCCTCGGTCACCTGCACGCCCATCTGGATGACCCGCTCGGCCTTGGACGAGGCCAGTGCCTGGGCATCGGTGTTGGCGACCACGAAGTCGACCCCCTGAAGCCCGGCGGAGATCATGTTGTTGACGGCGTTGCCGCCCGCCCCTCCCACGCCGAACACGGTCAGCCGCGGCTTGAGCTCGCGGATATCGGGGATCTTCAGGTTGATGCTCATGGTTGCCTCTTGCTTGGGCGAACGTTCTGAGACGCTGCCAGGTCACGCCGGCCTGCCCCCGGCGGATTCGGGAAACGGGTGAAACGCAATTCCATTGTCGGAGAGAGCCCGTTCATCAGAAGCTCTCCCTCAGCCATCGTCCGACGCGAGCGATGTAGCCGGTCCCTGTCATCAACTGCCGCGTTCGCCGCGGTTCGAAGTGTTCGAGATGGGCCGCCTGCGGGTAGACCAGCAGGCCGGTGGCGACCGCGAAGGCCGGACCCTTGGCGGATTCCGGCAGGCCGGCGACGCCCAGCGGCCGGCCGATGCGGACCGGCCGGTTCAGGATTCGCGCGGCAAGCTCGGGCAATCCGGTCAATTGGCTGACACCCCCGGTAAGAATTGCGCGGGCCCGCGGCTCGTTCGCAAAAGACGAAGCCGCAAGGCGGTCTCGAACCATCTCGAGGATCTCCTCGATCCTCGGCTTGATGATGCGCACCAGACTCGCACGAGATACG
Organism: uncultured Rhodoplanes sp.; assembly: GCA_936924235.1. Lineage (GTDB taxonomy): Bacteria > Pseudomonadota > Alphaproteobacteria > Rhizobiales > Xanthobacteraceae > Z2-YC6860. The sequence goes on from CAKZHN010000589.1 coordinate 19,893, forward strand.
AACTGAGGAGGCTCGCGGTCGTCTTCATTGACCGCCGGTACGGAAACCATATCGCGCTCGTCCGAGCCTCCGGCGAGCACGCTGCCGTAGAACGTCTTGATTCGTTCTGCATCAGAGATACGGGCGTTCAGGCCGCGTGCCAAGTCCATCGTGACGTGATTGCCGCCGAGCGCGAAGCCGTCGCAGTGGGTGAAGCGGCCGCCGGAGAACAACGACACCGTGGTGGTGCCGGCGCCCATGTCGATCAGGGCGGCGCCGATATCGGCCTCGTCGTCAGCAATCACCGAGAGTCCCGCGGCATAAGGCGCCGCCACCATGGTCTCGACCGACAGATGGCAGCGCTCGACCGCGAGCATCAGGTTCCGCGCTGCAGCAACGTCGGTGGTCACCACATGCATGTCGACGCCGAATTCGCGGGCCAGCATGCCGCGCGGCTCGCCGACGCCCCGAACGCCGTCGAGCGCAAAGCCGATCGGCAGAGAGTGTAAAACGACACGGCCGGCGCGCACCGAATGGTGGCAGCCGGCCGCCAAGGCGCGTGCGATGTCGCCGTCGGTCACGCTCGAGCTCGCGACATTGACGTTGACGGCATAGAACTCGCTGGCCGGGCGGCCGGACGACACCGACAGCACCACGGATTCGAGCTGCACCGAGGCGTCGCGCTCGGCGAGGTCGACCGCATGGCGCAGCGCCTCCTCGACCTCGGCGAGATTGATGACCGCGCCGCCCTTCATGCCGTGGGATTCGGTGTGGCCGATGCCGAGGATCTCGATGCCGTGGCTCCTTCGCCGCAGCACCTCCTGCGGCGACTGGGGCTTCAACCGGGCGATCAGGCAGACGATCTTGCTGGTGCCGATGTCGAGCGCGGCAACGATCGCCGAGCGGCGCGGCGAAACCGGCTTCATCCTCGGCGTCAGGCCGTCCTGGAGGCTCAAGCCGCGCCTCCCTTCTTCTTGGGGTTCTTGGCCTTCAGCGCCTCGATGCGGGCGGCGGCGGCCTCGTCGGACAGGCGGACGGTGACGCGGTCCGGCAGGCGGAGGTCGACCACGGCGATGTCGCGGCTCAAGAGCTTGTTGTCGCGGTCGAGCTGCACCAGGGTGTCGAGCGCCTTGCCGGTGTCGGTCTCAGGCAGCCGCACCTCGATGTTGTTCTTGAACACGACATTCCAGCGCCGCTCGGCGACCAGCACCGCGGCATACATCTGGTCCCGCACCAGCGGGTATTTGTCGAGCAGCGCCACGATCTCCTTGGCGCGGGTCTCGGCGCCGACTCCGACCACCAACGGCAGCCTGGCGAAGCGCTGGTTGACGTAGGGCTCGACCACCGCGCCGTCGCTCGCGATCACCGCGACCTTGCCGTCCTTCTGCCAGAGCGCGAAGGCCTCGCGCTCGGTGACCGTGATGTGCAGGCGGCTCGGATAGAGCTTCAGCACGTTGGCTTCGGCGATCCAGGGATTCTCTTTCAGCTTGGCCCGCGCGTCGTTGGCGTCGAGGAACAGCAGCGAGCTGCGGCCGGTGATGCCGGCAATGGTCAGGATTTCCTCGCGGGTCAGTTCCTTCTGGCCCGCCATGGCAATGGACGTGATGCGGAAGCCCACGGCGTTGCCGGCGGCATCGCGCCAGTCGCGGAGCTCGTCGACCACGTCCGCCACATGGCCACCGCGCATCACGCCGAGCGCCGCCGTGGCAAGGAAGAAAACGCCCGCCGCGACTAAGCCCGTGCAGCGCGGAACCTGCCAGCTTTTTACCGGGCCGAGCCAACGGCGCATGAAGCGGCCGAGCCGGGCGCTCCCGAGCCCCAGCGCCGAACGCGCCCGCGCATGGCGGGAGGCCGGCGCAGCGCCGGCCGCCGGGCGCGCCGTGGCGCCGCCGCCTACCGGTTCAGCGATGCGTCTTCGACCATCCATCGCACCAGCTCTTCAAACGTCATGCCCGCGTAAGCCGCGAGCTCGGGCACGAGCGACGTCTCGGTCATGCCAGGCTGAGTGTTGACCTCAAGACAAACCAGGCCCTCCGTCCCCTCGGCCTGGTCGTCGTAGCGGAAGTCAGCGCGGGTCACGCCTCGGCAGCCGAGGGCGTGGTGCGCCTTGAGCGCTAGTCTTCGGGCCTCTTGGTAAACAAAAGGTGAAATTTGCGCCGGCAACACGTGCTTTGACCCACCCGGAGCGTATTTGGCCTCGAAGTCGTAGAACTTGGTTGCTGCCACAATTTCAATGACATCCAGGGCCTTGTCGCCCATCACGGCGCAGGTGAGCTCCTTGCCCGGGATGTAGCGCTCGCACAGCATCAACTCGCCGAAGGCCCAGTCCTCGCGGGTCAGTTCCTGGGGCGGGTGCTCGTGCTGCTCGGTGACGATGAAAACGCCGACGCTGGAGCCCTCGGCGATCGGCTTGATGACATAGGGCCGCGCCAGCACATGGGCCTTGGCGGCCTCATGGCGCGACACCACCCGGCCCTCCGGCACCGGCACGCCGCCGGCCTGCATCACCACCTTGGCGACGTCCTTCTGCATGGCGACCGAAGACGCCATCACGCCGGAGTGGGTATAGGGGATGCCGAGGATTTCCAGGATGCCCTGCAGCGTGCCGTCCTCGCCCGGCCGGCCATGCAGCACGTTCAGCGCCACGTCCGGCTTCAGCGTCGTGAGCACGCTTGCGATATCGCGGCCGACATCGACGCGGGTGACGCGGAAGCCTGCGCGCTCCGCGGCATCCGCGCAGGCGCGGCCCGATCGCAAGCTGATCTCGCGCTCGGCCGACCAGCCACCCATGAGAACGGCGACGTGTTTGCTCATGCCGCCTTCTCCCGCGACCCACTTTGCTTGGGGCCTGGCAGCGCGAAGCCGTCGTAAAGCCAGGCCAGACAATCGAACATCTGCTGCTCGGTCTTGCGCGACCAGACCTGGCGCGCGACTTCGCGCTCGATGCCGCCGACGTGATACCAAGTGTCCCAGTGATAGCGGGACTCGAACTGCACCCGCGCGGTGCGCAGATAGCGCGCTCGCTCGTATTGCTTGAAAGCATCCGCGATATCGCCGTCCGCCAGGCCGATCAGCTCGGCAAGGCAGACCGCATCCTCGATGGCCATGCAGGCGCCCTGCGCCAGCGTCTGCAGCGTCGGATGCGCACCATCGCCCAGCAGCGTGACGCGGCCCTCACTCCAATGCCGGACTGGATCGCGGTCCGACGACACCCAGCCGCGGCGGCTGAGGTCCATCATGGCCCAGAGCTTCCGCATGGTCGGATGCGAGTCGCGATAGACGTGCGCCAGGTCCGGATGCGGACTTTCGGTGTCGGTCGGTTGCGCGTTCAAGGTCTTGAACACGGTGACGACGTTGAACAGCGTCTTGTTGCGCAGCGGATAGTGCACGATGTGGAAGCCGTCGCCCGACCACAGCACGACGTCGTCGCGGTTGACGTCGAAGGTCACGCTCTCCATCGGCACGATGGTGCGATGGGCGACGTAGCCGATGATGCGCGGCTCACCTTCGTTGCGCATCTGCTGGCGGACGGTGGAGCGAAGGCCGTCGGCGCCGATCAGCGCCGCGCCTTCGATGGTGCGGCCATCGCTGATCGCGAGACGCACGCGGCCACCCAGATCTTCGTAGGAGGCCACCGCGGCGTTCGGGATCATCTCGACATTCTGCTCCGCGCCGCAGGCGTCGAGCAGGATGCGATGCAGGTCCTCGCGATGGATCACGATGTAGGGGTGCTTGAAGCGCTCGACGAAGGACGCGCCGGTCGGAAAGTGCCCGATCGTTTCGCCATCGACCGAGTCGAGCATGCGGACGCCGCGGGGCCGCAGCGCGGCCTTCATCACTGCGTCGGTGATGCTGAGCCGGTTGAACATCGGGAACACGTTGGGCCCGAGCTGGATGCCATAGCCGATGACGCCGAACTCCGGCGCCTGCTCGATCAGGCGCACGCGGAAGCCCTTGCGCGCCAGCGCAAGCGACACGGCGGCCCCGCCGAGGCCGCCGCCAACCACCAGAAATGGCTCCAAATCGCGCGTCACTGCCGCTCCGCGAATCACAAAGCAAGCTAACCCGCTGTGAGTCAAAGGTGAATCCTGCGCGGCGCAGAGCGCTCAGCGAAGATTGGCGGGCGTGACAAAAAAGACTCAGATTGCGGCGCAATGCCGGGCGGCTGACAGATGGCGGTCGACTGAATGGAGGAGACTGAGCGGAGGAGACTTGCCGCGGCTCAGGCTGTGACGCCGAGCCGCTTGATCTCCCAGTCGAGTTCGACGCCGGAGTTGTCCTTCACGCGCTTTCGCACGGTTTCGCCGAGGTTCTCGATGTCGGCTGCGGTGGCGCTGCCGAGATTGATCAGGAAGTTGCAGTGCAACTCCGACACCTGGGCACCGCCGACGATCAATCCACGGCAACCGGCCGCGTCGATCAGCTGCCAGGCCTTGTGGCCGGGCGGATTCTTGAAGGTCGAGCCGCCGGTGCGGCTCTTGATCGGCTGCGTCGCCTCGCGCGACTCGGTGATCTTGTCCATCTCGGCCGCGATCACGGCCGGATCGCCGGGCCGGCCTTGGAACGTTGCCGAGGTAAAGACGTAATCCTCCGGCGCGCCGCAGTGCCGGTAGGTGTAGTGCATGTCGGCGTTGCCGAGCACATGGATGCGGCCCTGCCGGTCGACCGCGCGGGCCTCGACCAGCACGTCCTTGGTCTCGCCGCCATAGGCGCCGCCGTTCATGCGCAGCGCGCCGCCGATCGCGCCCGGGATGCCGCGCATGAACGAGAGACCGGCAATGCCGGCCTCCTGCGCAGCGCGCGCGACCTTCACGTCGGGCACCGCAGGACCCGCGATGATCTTGTGGCCCTCGACCGTGACATCGTTGAAGCCCCGGCCGAGCCGGATGACGACGCCGGGAATGCCGCTGTCGCGCACGATCAGGTTGGAGCCGAGCCCGATCACGGTGACGGGAATCTCGGCCGGTAGCACGCCGAGGAAATACGCGAGGTCGGCCTCGTCCTCCGGCATGAACAGCACCTGCGCCGGCCCGCCGACGCGGAACCAGGTCAGCTCGGCAAGCGACTGGTTCGGCATGAGCCGCCCACGCAGCTTCGGCGCGCGGGATTTCAGGTCCGGGACGATATCCGGGAAGCTCATCAGCCCAGCGCCTTCAATTCGCCGGCCAGCGAATAGGCCCACTGCGTGATGTTGCCGGCGCCCAGGCAGACCACGTAATCGCCGGGCCTGGCGAGGCCCTTCACGATGCCGGCAAGCTGCGCCTGCTCCGGCAGCGCGATCACTTGGCGGTGGCCGCGGGCACGCACCGCCGCGACCAGATGATCGCGGTCGACGCCGTCGATCGGCGCTTCGCCGGCCGGATAGACCTCGGCGACGATCACCGCATCGGCGTCGTTGAAGCAGGTCGAGAACGGCTCGAACAGCGACTGCAAGCGCGTATAGCGATGCGGCTGCATCACGGCGATCACCTGGCCCTTGGTCGACTCGCGCGCAGCCTTGAGCACGGCCGCGATCTCCACAGGATGGTGGCCGTAGTCGTCGATGATGGTGACGCCGTTCCATTCGCCGGCACGGGTGAAGCGCCGCTTCACGCCGCCGAAGCCCGCCAGCGCCTTGCGGATCGTGTCGTCGTCGACGTTGAGCTGGTGCGCCACCGCAATGGCCGAGGTGGCGTTGAGCGCGTTGTGGCGGCCGGGCATCGGCATCATCAGATCGGCGATGGTGTGCACCACGGCACCGGTGCGGTCGCGGAACTGCACGGCGAATTGCGAGCGCCCGCCGGTGTTGTCCAGATCGATGAGCCGCACGTCGGCCTGCGGGTTCTCGCCGTAGGTGATGATGCGGCGGTCCTGGATCCGTCCGACCACGCGCTGCACGATCGGATGGTCGGTGCACATCACGGCGAAACCATAGAACGGCACGTTCTCGATGAAGGCGCGAAACGCATCCTGCACGGCCGCGAATGTCTTGAAGTGGTCGAGATGCTCGGCGTCGATGTTGGTGACGATGGCGATGTCGGCGGGGAGCTTCAGGAACGTGCCGTCGGACTCGTCGGCCTCGACCACCATCCAGTCGCCGGCGCCGAGCCGCGCATTGGTGCCGTAGGCATTGATGATGCCGCCATTGATCACGGTCGGATCGAAGTTGCCGGCATCGAGCAACGCCGCGACCAGCGACGTCGTCGTGGTCTTGCCGTGGGTGCCGGCGATGGCGACGCAGCTTTTCAGCCGCATCAGCTCGGCCAGCATCTCGGCGCGCCGCACCACCGGCAGGCGCTTCGCGCGCGCGATCACCAGCTCTGGATTGTCGGGCTTGATCGCCGACGACACCACCATGACCTCGGCGCCGTCGACATTCTCGGCCTTGTGGCCGACGAACACCTTCGCGCCCTTGTCGCGCAGCCGCTTGACGTTGGCGTTGTCGCTCGCGTCGGAGCCCTGCACGGTGTAGCCGAGGTTCATCAGCACCTCGGCGATGCCGCTCATGAGATCGGGAAGAGCACACGTCTGAAC
>CAKZHN010000590.1 GCA_936924235.1 uncultured Rhodoplanes sp.
TAGCCTATGGCTAGGAGCTCAAAATGGCGGCGGCGGCGCCGCAACCAACACCGGCCTGATGCTCGCCGATTCCGGCGGCGTCATGGACATCTTTGGCACGCTCAAGAACGTCGCTGCGATCGACCCCGGCGTCCTCGGGTTGGAGGCAACTCACGGCGGCACGATCACTCTGCACGGCGCCGTGTACAACTCAGCGTCCATCGTGAGCGACGCCGGTGGAAGGATCACCGCGTTGGGCGCGGTGATCAATTCAGGAGTGGTCGATAGCGATGGCCAAGGCAGTACGGTGGACCTCTCCGGCACGGTCCGGAACACCGGGACCATGTCGGCGCATGATGGCGGTCATCTCGATGTCACCGGTTCGATCAACGGCGGCGGCACGCTTCTCGCCGACGACGCCTTCATGTTCGTCCAGCGGCTGACCGGAGGCGGCAGCGCGGTCATCAGCGGGACGGGCACGATCGAGTTCGGCGCCAAATCCGACGCTCATGTCGCCTTCTCAGGCGGCACCGGCGGCTCGCTGGTTCTCGATCATGCGGCCGTTTTCACCGGCGACGTGTCGGGCTTCGCGGCCGGCGACAGCCTGGATTTCGCCAACATCCGTGGTGTGGCCTCGGGATCGCGCGCGACCCAGGTCAGCTATGCCGACAACGGAACCGGGACCGGCGGGACGCTGACCGTCACCGACTTCCTGGGCCACGCGGCGAGCCTGACGATGATCGGCCACTACGACGAAAGCGATTTCGTTCTGGGCAGCGATACCAGCGGGCATCTCCTGGTGCAGCACAGCACCCTCGTGGTCTGAAGGCTTGGCCCTCGGCGCAAGGACCGGATCCGCCGTGGCGGATCCGGTCCCTCGCCTCTCGCTCGCATCCGGCCCGTCATCCAACCGTTACAAGGCGCCCCTACCACTACCGGTCAGGGGCAAAGCGATCCTTCAAAAACAGGCGATGACGCAAGCAGCGTCGGCCTTTGCGCTCGGCCCAGTGACGAAGCGCGATGGTAAGAGCGTTCTTCTCTCTTCGTACTGTGGCTCTCGCGGCGCTGTCGCAACTCCTTCTGCTCATTATTTTGCCCGCCACCTCCTTTGCCGGCGCCAAGGACGAGACCGCGGCCGAATGGCTGCCGATCCCGAAATGGTTCAACGACTGGCGCAGTGACCTCGACAAGAAAGGCCTGTCGTTCGGCGCCACCTTCATCATGGACAACATCGGCAACGTCTCGGGCGGCATGAAGCGCGGCTTCATCAATTTCGGCCGGCTCGATCTCGGCGTCGATGCGGACCTGGAAAAGCTGGCCGGTGTGGACGGCCTGAAATTCCACGCCAACATGTTCGAGATCTGGGGCCGCGGGCTGACCCGCGACTACATCGGCAACCTCGCCACCACCAGCGAGATCGAGGCGCTGCCGGACACCCGCCTCTACGAGGCCTATTTCGAGAAGACGTTCTGGAGCGGCAAGTTCGCCATCAAGGCCGGCCAGCAGGCTGCCGACGTCGAGTTCTTCGACAGCCAGACCGACGACCTGTTCATCAACGGCACCTTCGGCTGGCCGGCGATCAAGGCCACCAACCTGCCGGCCGGCGGACCGGCGCCGCCGATCGCGGTGCCAGGCATCCGCCTCAAGGCGCAGCCGGTGGAAGGCTTCACGGCGTTCGTCGCGATCTTCAACGGCAATCCGGCGAACCCCGGTGAGGGCGATGCGCAACTACGCGACAATCACGGGCTGGCGTTCCGCTTGCGCGATCCGCCCTGGGTGATCGGCCAGGTGCGCTGGGACTACTCGCTGCAATTCGCCGGCATGAACCTGCCGGGCAACTTCACGCCCGGCGCGTGGCACCACTTCGACTCGTTCGACAGCCAGCGCTTCACCGCCGAAGGCCAGTCGATCGCTGATCCCAACGGCAGCGGCATCCCGGCGAAGCTCCGCGGCAACGACGGCTATTTCGCGGTGATCGAGCAAACGCTCTACCGGCCCGCGTCAGTCACCGAGAAGGGTGTCAACGCGTCGGTGCAAGGCATCACGGCGTTTGCGCGGGTGGCCTACAGCCCGGGCGACCGCAACCTGATCGATCTCTACATCGACGGCGGCATAGGCTTCAGCGGCATGATCCCGGGTCGTCCGATCGACCGGTTCGGCATCGCCATGGCGTTCATGCGGATCTCGCCTGCGGCGCGGGAGCTCGATCTCGACACCCAGGCCTTCAGCGGACTGCCGACGCCGGTGCGCAGCAACGAGACGCTGCTGGAGATGATCTACGAGGCGCACATCAAGCCCGGCTGGCTGCTGGCGCCCTACTTCCAGTATGTCTGGCGGCCGTCCGGCGGCGTGCCCAACCCGCTCGATCCGACCGGCCTCAACCGCATCGGCGACGCGGCGATTTTCGGCATCACGTCGACGCTGAAATACTGAGGAAACGCCGCAGACACGCCTCCCGCTCATTGTTAGGCTGCCGGTTCCTGGCCTGGGGGGCGAATATGGGGCGGCGGGAATCGACTGTGACGCAGCCATCGGCTGCGCTTGTAACTCTCATATTGTTTCGAATGGTGCTGGCGGCCGTCTGCGTTGTCCCGATGGGCCTGCGCGTCGCGCAGGCTGAAAACGCCGCCGGTACGGTAGCCGCCCACTGGAGCGGCTTTTATGTCGGCGCCAACGCCGGTGCCGCCTGGGGCAGATCGCAGACCAATTCACCCTTGGACAGTTCAGGCTGTGCCAGCGGCCTGCTCTGGTGTTACGTCGGCGCCGTCACAGCCGACATCAACAATCAGAGCCCACAAACGCTCAAGCCGTCCGGCTTCACCGGCGGCGCGCAGGCCGGCTACAATTTTCAATACGGCAACATGGTCTTCGGCGGCGAAGCGGATTTCAACGCGTTCCGCCTGCACCAGACCAACACCGTCACGTCGTATTTCCCCTGCTGTCCGCCGCCGGGAACCGCCAACACCTACACGAATTCGGTATCGACCGACTGGCTGTTCACGGCCCGCGCCAGGTTGGGGTTTGCGGCGGCCAACTGGCTCGTCTACGGCACGGGCGGCCTGGCCGTCACGCGGCTCTCCTATGCGCATGCCTATATCGAGGGAACGGCCGGCGGCAGCGGCGGTGTGGAAACCTCAAGCGCATCCGCGGTCAAGACCGGCTACGCGGCCGGCGGCGGATTCGAGCACACATGGAGCCGCAACTGGAGCGTCAAGGCCGAGTATCTTTATTTGGGTTTCGGAAGCATCAGCACGGCCGGGACCGCGATCAGTTCCACGGCCCAGGGATCTTCCGGACACGTCTTCAACCATACAGCCAACCTGACGGCCAACGTGGTGCGCGTGGGTGTGAATTACAAAATCGACTAGCGCGGTCCTTGGCCGCGCGCGCCAGCACCTGGATTCTTTCAGCTCACCACTCGGCGTGATAGCGCAGCGAGTAGAACGACACCGGCCCGCGGTCCGCGTTGTAGGCCGGGTTGGCGACGAACTGATAGTCGAAGGTGAACGTGCTCCAGCTGTTGATGGCCAGGGCGTAGTAGGCCTCCAGCACCTTCTCGGGCCGGTAGTTGAGCTGGCCGTCGCCGATGACGATGCCGAGACCGCCGGCTGCGAAATAGGCCTGCGCGACGCTCGACAGCTCCTCGACGATGCCGGCGACGCCGACCTTGTCGTTGGGCCTGCCCCAGGCCGTGCCCTTGAGCTGGCCGCCGAGCGACGCGCTGCGATGCACGTCGGTCCAGCCTATGAGCTCGGTCTGGCCAGGGCTCCAGGTGACGCGCGAGAACATGCCGAGGTCGCTGGTCAGCGCCTGCTCCAGATTGGCGACCAGACCGTAGTTGGTGCGGGTCTTTCGCGTCTGCGTGATGTCGGGATAGTCGGGACTCGTGACCGGCAACGCCACGGCATCCGCATAGCCGCCCATGACGCCGTGATTGACCCAGCCGAACAGACGGAGCTTGCCGGGCTGCCTCAGCAGCGCATAGCGCAACTCGAGCTCGGCGGCGATCTCGCCGTGCTTCGGGATCTGCATATCGAAGTTGTCGACGTTGGACACCGCCGGCAGCAGGAAGTAGCCGGCGCGGAACGCCCAGTCCTTCCGGTTGATCTCCGCCATGGCGCCCCAGGTCCAGCTCAGCCGGTCCATGGTCCAGTCGTAGGAGCCGCCGCCATACATGTTCCAGTTGATGAAGCCGGTGCGCGGCTCACCCGAATAGGCGTTGAGGTTGAAGAAATCGAGCACCGAGAACTTGCCGACCGTCACGCTGACGCGGTCGATGTCCTGCTTGCCGGCGAGTTGAAGGGGACCGTCGGGAATGACCTCCTGCGCGCCGCCGAGACCCCAGGTCTGGCGCAGATACATCCGCGCCATGTTGAAGCGCGGCGTCGGGAAGTTCGACTTCTGCGCCTCGCCGTTCGGAAACGCCGCAACACCATGCACGCCGTCGAGGCCGAAGCCCTGCATCAGTTCTGGACTGAGATAGACCTCGCCGCCCTCCCAGGGACGGAAGCCTAGAAACGCCGTCATGGTCGAGGTGTTGCGCGCCTGCGGGTTCGACGACAGGCTGTTCGGGCCGGTGTAGGGCGCGCGGAATGTGCCGTGGCCCTGCCCGATCACGGTGACCTGGCCGTGCACGTTCCAGTCGCCGAAGCCCGAACCTTTGTCGTCGCTGACCTGCGGGCCGAACACCTCCGGACCGCCGAGCTTCCTATCGAGGCCGACCCGCAGCATGTGCATGTCGAAGGCCGACTCGTAGTTGCGACCCGACGGCATGGTCAGCGAGATCGGCCCGAACTGGTGGTAGAGATACTCGACCCGCGCGCTCCAGTACTGATTGAGCGCGAGCGCCGCGCCGCCGCCCGCAGCCCAGCCGGCGCGCAGCATCAGGCGCTTGTCGTCCTCAGGCCCGAGGCTGCCCGGGCTTTCGACGATCCGCGCCTGCGAATAGGCGAAGCCGCCGGTGCCGTAGACCATGAAGCGGTCGAAGGCATAGCCGATGCGGCCGCGCACCGTGCCGACATAGTCGAGCGTCTCGGTGATGGTCGTGGACGAGCTTTCGCGCGTCGCGATCACCTGGTTGGGGAGCAGATGGTTGGTGAAGGTCATGTCGGTTTCGATGCCGAGCAGCAGGCCTGAATTGAGCAGCAGGTTATAGCCGGCCTGCACGCCGCCGAACGCCGGGCCGAAGCTCTCGCTCGAGTCGATCGGACGGCCTTCCGTCAGCGTGTTGTCGACCCGGCCGCGGGTGATGCCGACATGGCCGCCGACATAGGCGCCGTTCCATTCGAACGGCAGCGCACGGACGGGCGGCGCCTTGGTGACCAACGGCGGCAGATCGGCCGCGAACGTCAGCCCAGGAGCCGACACTGCGATCGCCACCAGCCAACCGGCCACAACTTCTCGTTTGCGCGAGAGCCTCGCGCACCACACACCACTCAACAACACCATCGCCCCCTACTGACTCAGCCTGACGTCAATTTCTTCCCATTCAGGTCAGGTCCCACAGCAGCTTGATATTCAGCACGATGATCAGCAGCGCGGTCAGCGCCGCCAGCGCCGTGACCCAGCGCGGCGCAACCAGCTCGCCGAGCTTGCGCCGGTCGGCGGTGAACATCACCAGCGGTATGATCGCGAATGGCAGTTGCAGGCTCAAGATCACTTGGCTCAGGATCAGAAGCTGCGCGGTGCCCTTCTGGCCGTACCAGATGGTGACCACGGCCGCGGGCACGATGGCGATCGAGCGCGTGATCAGCCTCCGCGCCCAGGGCGGCAGGCGGATGTCGAGGAAGCCCTCCATCACGATCTGGCCCGACAGCGTGGCGGTCACGGTCGAGTTCAGGCCGCAGCACAAGAGCGCGATGCCGAACAGCGTCGGCGCAATCGAGGAGCCCAGCAGTGGCGCCAGGAAGGCGTGCACCTGATCGAGCTCGGCGACGTCGGTCTTGCCGGCTTTGTTGAAGGTCGCGGCGGCGAGGATCAGGATCGAGGCGTTGATCAGCAGCGCGAACATCAGCGCGATGGTTGAGTCGATGGTGGCAAGCCCGATCGCCTCGCGGCGGTCCTCGACGCTGGTGCCGAACTTCCGGGTCTGCACCACGCCGGAATGCAGGTAGAGATTGTGCGGCATCACGGTGGCGCCGAGGATGCCGAGCGCAAGATAGAGCATATCCGGGTTGGTGACGACCTGCGTGGTCGGCGCGAAGCCCTTGATCACCGCGGCCCAGTCCGGATTGGCCATGGCGATCTGCACGCCGAAGCAGATCGCGATGACGCCGAGCAACGTCACGATGAAGGCCTCTACGAAGCGGAAGCCCAGGTTCTGCAGCCACAGCACGATGAAGACGTCGAGCGCAGTGATCAGGACGCCGAGCTCGAGCGGAATGCCGAACAGGAGATTGAGCCCGATCGCGGTGCCGATCACCTCGGCGAGATCCGTGGCGCAGATCGCGATCTCGGCAAGGAGCCACAGCGGCCGCGACACGAACGCCGGAAACGCATCGCGGCAGGCCTGTGCCAAGTCGCGGCCGGCGCCGATGCCGAGCCGCGCGCACAGCGCCTGCAGCAGGATCGCCATCAGGTTGGAGAGCAGCGCGACGGTGAGCAGCGCGTAGCCGAACTTTGAGCCGCCGGCCAATGACGTGGCCCAGTTGCCCGGGTCCATGTAGCCCACGGCGACCAGGTACCCCGGGCCGAGGAACGACAGCAGCTTCCGCCAGAACGAGCCGGTCGGCCGGGTGGCGACGGAGCCGAATACCTCGGCAAGCGACGGACGCTCGCGCTCGCGGCGCCAGCCTCCAGCCTTCGAAGCAACGGGCTCCGATTTCGACGTCGACATCAACATGACCCGCACGCGATTCCGGTTTCCTGTGTAACCAAGCTAGTCTTGTTGCGAATAGTTTGCAATTGCATTTTGCGAGGGAACTTGGCCCCCGCCCGCCCGTTATCTCCAGCCTTCCCGTTTTCACGCGTGCCGCCAGCCGACATTCCGGGGGATTTGTTTGACTCGCAGGGCTCGCACCTTGAGAAGCGCCGCCGAATGCCTGCCTGCACCCGCCGCGGCGATCGGGCTGCTGGTGGTATCCGCGACCACTGCCCGGGCGGCCGAGGGCAGTGCCGGCCCGTCGGAAGCCGTGTTCGTCGTCCAGCTCGTGCTGTTGATGCTGGTCGCCCGGCTCCTGGGCGAGGCCATGCTCCGGATCCGCCAACCGGCCATCATGGGGCAGCTCATGGCGGGCCTCATCCTCGGCCCCTCGCTGCTCGGCGCGCTGTTTCCGGACCTGCAGCACGCGATCTTCCCGCCCGCGAAAGAGCAGAAGGCGATGCTCGACGCAGTGGCGCAGTTCGGCGTGCTGCTGATCCTGCTGCTCACCGGCATGGAGACCGACCTCGGGCTGGTGAAGCGATCAAGCCGCGCCTCGATCGCGGCCTCGGTCACCGGCGTGATCATTCCATTCGGCCTCGGCTTTGCGCTCGGCGAGTTCCTGCCGGATGCAATGATCCCCGATCCGTCGAAACGGCTGATCACGTCGCTGTTTCTCGGCACGGCGCTGTCGATCGCCTCGGTGAAGATCGTGGCGACCGTGGTGCGCGAGATGAACTTCATGCGCCGCACCGTGGGCCAGGTCATCATCGGCTCGGCGATCGTCGACGACACCATTGGCTGGATCATCATCGCGGTGATCTTCGGGCTGGCGCTGCATGGCCAGGTCGACCCGTTCAGCATCGCGCAGAGCGTGATCGGCACGCTGGCCTTCATGGCGTTCAGCCTCACGATCGGCCGTCGCATCGTGTCCTTCATCATCCGCTGGGTGAACGACACGTTCGCCAGCGAGCTTGCGGTGATCACCGCCATCCTGCTGATCATGGGCGCGATGGCGCTGACCACCTCCCTGATCGGCGTCCACACCGTGCTCGGCGCCTTCGTGGCCGGCATTCTCATCGGCGAGTCGCCGATCCTGACGAAGCACATCGACGAGCAGCTGCGCGGGCTGATTGTGGCGTTCTTCATGCCGGTGTTCTTCGGCAGCGCGGGGCTTGGCGCCGACCTCACGGTGCTCAAGGATCCGCACCTGCTGATGCTGACCGGCGGACTCATTCTGATCGCCACCGTCGGCAAGTTCGGCGGCGCCTTCCTCGGCGCCGAGCTCGGCGGCTTGAGCCGCCGCGAGGCGCTTGCGCTCGCAACCGGCATGAACGCCCGCGGCTCGACCGAGGTGATCGTCGCCACCATCGGCCTGTCGATGGGCGCGCTGAGCCAGGACCTGTTCACGATGATCGTCACCATGGCGATCCTCACCACGCTGGCCATGCCGCCAACGCTTCGGTGGACGCTGGGACGCGTGCCGATGCGCAAGGAGGAAAAGGAGCGTCTCGACCGCGAAGAGCAGGAAGCCAAGGGCTTCGTGCCCAACATGGAGCGGCTCCTGGTGGCGGTCGACGACAGCGCCAACGGCAAGTTCGCCGCGCGCGTCGCCGGCATGGTGGCGGGAACAACCGCGATGCCGACCACGGTGATGCACGTCATTCCCGGCAAGAAGAGCCATGCCAAGAAGGCGAACGGCAAGGCGCCGACCCCCGACGAAAAGGAAGCGGCCCAGCACGCAGCGGACGCCGCGGCGCAGCTGCTGCGCGACGCCGCCAAGCAGATCGCCAACGAGAAGACCGAAGACGGAAAGAAGAAGGAGGCCGAGAAGCTCGACGTCACCGTGCTGGCCAACAAGACGACCGACAAGGAGGTGATCGCCGAAGAGGCCGAGAAGGGCTACGACATGATGGTGGTCGGGCTGCAGAACACGACGCTCCGCGGCCACAAGTTCAACACCCATGTCACGCAGCTTGCAGAAGGCTTCGAGGGGCCGCTGACCATCGTCGAGGCGCGCGACGGCCACATCAAGAACCCGGCGCAGGCCGGCTTGAGCATCCTCGTGCCGGTCAACGGCACCGGGCCGTCGCGTCGAGCCGCCGAGGTCGCGATCTCGATGGCACGCGCCACCCGGGCGCCGGTGACCGCCCTCTACGTCGCGCCGCCGAAGCAGAACGGCGCCAAGGACGGCACCAGGACGACCCGCACCAAGCAGATGGCCGATGCAGTGCTCAAAGACATCGTCAAGCTCGGCGAGACCTACGACGTCGAAGCCGCGGCTGCGCTGCGCGCCGAAAAGGACGCCGACGACGCGATCCTGAAGGAGGCCGCCAAGCGTCGCCACAACCTGATCGTCATCGGGGTCGAGCGGCGGCCGGGCAAGGAGCTGTTCCTGGGCGAGACCGCGACCGCGGTGCTGGAGAAATCCGACCGCTCGATCGTGTTCGTGGTGAGTTGACCGCGGCTATTTGCCCGGCAGCGTCTCGATGCTGCTGACGCCCATCACGATCGGCGCGTGATGATGGATGTTCTCCTCGCCGAACGGGCTGCCGCTGACGCGGACCATCTTGCCGACCGCCGCACGAAGCTTCTTCCGCATGGCGTCGTCCATCGAGAACACATGGATGCGGTTGGTGTGGTCGACCTTGTCGAACTCGTCGGTGCCCTCGAGACAGGCATCCGCCTTGAGCTGAAGGATGAAGGCCTGCTCCTTGCTTTTGTAGGCTTCCGTGCTGAACTGCACCGAGGTCAGCTTGCCTTCGGCGACCTGATTGTCCGCCTGAGCTTTCAGGCACTCCGCCTGCGCTGCGGCGGCCATGAACAGCGTTGCCACAGCGCCGAGCAAGGCCGCTGCAGTTCGCGGCCTCACGACGCCGGATGAAACGCGAGATGCATTGGTCTTCATGATGCCGGCCGCCTTCGATGGAATATCGAAGGGTTAGTCGCGGGAAACGTCGCGCGGTTCAAAATCGCGAGCAGTTGCGAGCCCCAACCGGCGAACCCGCCGCACCGCGCGCCAACCGCGCGATGCGATCATTTCGCCTCCCCGCCTCCGTTCTTGCCTTCCGGCAGACGGCCGAAGTGATTGTTCTTCGGGAAGCCCTTGGGTGCGAGCCGGCCGGCGTCGGAGCGGTTGCCGCGCCAGTCGGCCAATTCCTTCAGCGACATCGTGAAGGTGCGGCCGGCGCTGTCGATCCAGGTGAGGCCATTCCCGGCCGTGAACGTGGTGACGTCGGACAGCACGCCGTCCTTGTAGCGCTGCAGGCGCACGCCCGCGCCGCGCGACATCTCCGGCACCTGGTCGATCGCAAACACCACCATCTTGCGATTCTCGCCGATGGCGGCGACGAGCTCGCCCTCGACGGTGTTGATGGCGGCGGCCTTCTCGCCGTCCTTGAGGTTGAGCACCTGCTTGCCCTTCCTCGTGTTGGCGAGGCAATCGGCTTCCGGCACGATGAAGCCGCGGCCGGTGGTGCTGGCTATGATGAACTTGCGGCCCGAGTGATACGGGAACACCGAGATCACGTCGTCGTTCTGCTCCATGTCGATGAACAGCCGCACCGGCTGGCCGTGGCCGCGGCCGCCGGGGAGTTTAGCGGCATCCAGCGTGTAGAAGCGGCCGTTGGTGGCGAAGGCCAGTATCTTCGATGTGCTCTCGGCCGGGAACGCGAATTTCAGCGCGTCGTCGGTCTTGAAGGCGACGCCCGAAAGGTCGGTCTGATGGCCGCGTAGCGCGCGGATCCAGCCCTTCTCGGAGACCACCACGGTGATCGGCTCGCGCACCACCATGGCCTCTTCGATCGCGGCCTCATCGTGCTCAGGGGCCTCGGCGAACTCAGTGCGGCGCTTGCCGAGCGGCGTCTTCTTGGAGAACTTCTCGCGGACCTCCTTGATCTCGCCGCCGACCCGCTCCCATTGCTGGCTCTCGGATTTCAGCAGCTTCTCGATGCCGGACTTCTCGACGCGAAGCTCCTTGTCCTCGCGCTTGATCTCCATCTCCTCGAGCTTGCGCAGATTGCGCAGCCGCATGTTGAGGATGGCTTCGGCCTGCACTTCGCTGATCCTGAACCGCTTCATCAGGACAGGCTTGGGCTCGTCCTCGGTGCGGATGATGCGGATGACCTCGTCGAGGTTGAGATACGCGACGAGCAGGCCACCGAGGACTTCCAAGCGGTGCTCGATCTCGCCGAGCCGGTGCTTGGAGCGGCGGATCAGCACCTCGCGGCGGTGGTCGAGCCATTCTTTCAGGACCTCGGCGAGGTCCATCACCTTGGGCACCTTGCCCTTGGACAGCACGTTCATGTTGAGCGGAATGCGGCTTTCCAGCTCGGTCAGCTTGAACAGCGACTCCATCAGGATGCCGGGATCGACCGTGCGCGACTTCGGCTCGATGACGATGCGGACGTCCTCCGTGGACTCGTCGCGGAAGGTGTCGATCAGCGGCAGCTTCTTCTCGTTGTAGAGCTCCGCCATCCGCTCGATCAGGCGCTGCTTTTGCACCAGCCAAGGAATCTGGGTGACGACGATCTGCCAGGTGCCGCGGCTGCCCTCTTCCTTCTCCCACTTGGCGCGGACGCGGAACGAGCCGCGGCCGGTGGCATAGGCCTCGGCGATCATCTCCGGCGTGTCGATAATGACGCCGCCGGTCGGAAAATCCGGGCCCTTGATGTACTTGAGCAGCGTCTTCGGCCGCGCGTTCGGATTGTCGATCAGGAACAGCGCCGCGTCGCAAATCTCGTGCGCGTTGTGCGGCGGGATCGCGGTCGCCATGCCGACCGCGATGCCTTGCGCGCCGTTGGCGAGCAGATTGGGGAACGCGCCGGGCAGCACCACCGGCTCGGTGGACTGGCCGTCGTAATTGGGCCGGAAGTCGACCGCGTCCTCGTCGATGCCATCGAGAAGCAGCCGCGCGACCTCGGTCATGCGCGCTTCGGTGTAGCGGTAGGCGGCCGGGTTATCGCCGTCGATGTTGCCGAAGTTGCCCTGCCCGTCGACCAGCGGATAGCGCGAAGCGAAATCCTGCGCGAGACGCACCAGCGCGTCGTAGATCGCCTGGTCGCCGTGCGGATGGAACGTGCCCATCACGTCGCCGACGATCTTGGCGGATTTCTTGAACGTCGAGCCGGGCTCGAGCCGCAGGAGCCGCATCCCGTAGAGAATGCGCCGGTGCACGGGCTTCAGGCCGTCGCGGGCGTCGGGCAACGCCCGGCCCGTGATGGTGGACAGCGCGTAAGCGAGATAGCGCTCTTCCAGCGCCTCGCGGAGCTGGATTTCCTGGATGTCGGACGGTTCGGGGGGAATCAGAGTCTTACCCATGGCGGGATCGGTACTGCGCCGCAACCGGCCGGACAAGCCTAGAATCAGCCTGCGAACAGGCCCGTGGGAACCTGCTGATTACGCAGGCGTTACGCCGCCTGCGTGCCGCTCTGGACGATGAATTTCACGTCGGAATAGATGCCGATCACCGGCATCAGCACCCGGTGGAGCGCGGTCTTCGACATGATGGTGTCGTGCAGGACCAGGTGGTCGATCCCGGTGCCCAGAAAACAGTCCAGCGCATCCTTCGGGCTCTCGACGATCGGCTCGCCCTTGATGTTGAACGAGGTGTTGACCAGCACCGGCACGCCGGTGAGCGCTTCGAACTCCTTGAGCAGCCGATAGAGCCGTGGGTTGCTCGCCTCGTTGACGGTCTGCACCCGCGCGGTGCCGTCGACGTGGACCACCGCCGGGATCCTGTCCTTCCAGTCCGGATGCACCTGCTTGGCCATCAGCATGTAGGGCGAGTCACCCGGCCCCAGGAAAATCTCATCGGCGCGTTCTTCGAGCACGATCGGCGCGAACGGCCGGAACGGCTGGCGATGCTTCACGCGGCTGTTGAGGATGTCCTTCATCTCCGGCGCGCGCGGATCGGCAATGATGCTGCGGTTGCCGAGCGCGCGCGGGCCGAATTCCGAGCGCCCCTGGAACCAGCCGATGATGTTGCCGTCGGCGAGAAGCCTCGCGGTCTCCATGCACACGTCGGCGCTCGGCGTGGCGCGGCTCACCAGCTTGACGACGCGCTTGTTGATCGCGTCCTGGACCTCCTGGTCGCTGTAGGGCCGGCCGAAAAAGGCGTGATTGATGGTGAAGCTGCGCGGCTTCTTCTGGATCGCGAGATGGCCGTAGAGCGCACAGCCCAGCGCGATGCCGTCATCGCCCGCGGCCGGCTGGATCCAGATGTTCTCGAAACCCGCCTCGCGGGCGAGCTTGCCGTTGGCGACGCAGTTCAATCCGACGCCGCCGGCGATGCAGAGGTTCTTCGCCCCGGTGGTCTCGCGCAGCCACCGCGCGCGCGCGAGCAGCACCTGCTCGGTATCTTCCTGGATCTGCCAGGCGAGATCCTCCCAGTGCTTCATCGCCGGGCTCGCCTCCCACTTCCTCCCGTCGGGGTTCTCCATCAGCCACGGCTGCTCATAGCCCTCGGGCCACGGCGCAACCTTGAGATCGCCGTTCTGCATTTCGAGAAACGGCTTCACGGCGTGCGGCCGGCCGTAGGGCGCGAGCCCCATCAGCTCGCCGCACTTGTTCCAGTCGCCGAACACGTAGGTCGAGACCCGGCTGTAGACCGCGCCGAGGCCGGGCATGTTGTAGAATTCGTCGGAGAGGAATCCCTTGCACGGCTCGAGCCAGACCTTCTTCAGCGCCTCGAGCTTCGAGCCGCTGAAGCGGTAATAGCTCTCGGACTCGCGGGCGAGCGGCGAGACGTCGTTGGACGGCGGATACGGCTCCATGACGTCGGCGCGATAGGAGCCGACGCCGTCCACCACCATCACGGCGCCCTCCTCGAACGGGCACGCCGCAAACGCGCTGTAGGCATGGGCGAGATGGTGCGAGACCGACACCACCTTGCTGCTGTTGGAGCGAAACCAGGGATGGTGACTGGCGAGATCGCGCTCCGGCGCCGGCATGTAGAGCGGCATCTCCATGTAGGCGAGCCGCTTCTCCAGCTCGTCGACCGGGAGCACGTAGCAGTTGCGCACCACCAGATCGACGTCATCGAGCGTGATGCCTTCAGCCTTCAGGCAGTAGTCGACCGCCTCCTGGTAGAAGCCCGACGCGTTCTTCAGCCGGTTGATACGCTCCTTTGCGATCGCAAAAGCGATCTCGCCGTTGCGAAGAAGACAGACGCTGGTGTCGTGATCGTAGGCGTTGATGCCGACGATGTAGCTGTTGTTGTTGGGCATGAGGTCACTTTAGGCTCGCGCCCGGTCGCGACAAAGCTGCGCGGCAAGCGGCGAAATTTCGCGGAGGTAACGGAGAGTTATCACGGAGAGCATCATGGGCGGGCGAAGCGATCAAGCGTAGCAATCCCTGCCCGCATGTCGAAGTTGTGGCGCGCGTCGCCGGCGCGGTGTGTCAAATTGAGTACCGGCATACTGCGCTGCGGCACGATTGGCCGCTGCGAAACGCTTGATTTGCTTGACCGTTTTTGCCGATTTGCCATATCTTTTCTGGGTTATCCGGGGCTTTCGGTCCCGCGGCTGGGAACATTCACGCAGCGATACCGTTAAGGCTCCGGCGAGGCACGCGACTTGAATTTCGAGTACGCGTAAGCGCGACCGCGGGCGTCCGGACTTTCGGCGCCATAAACTCCGCTGGAATGGTTTCGCTTCCGCGAAACTGAAATTGGGAGAAACCTAGATGGCGATCGAGAAAACTGGGGGCGTTGTTCGGAAGGCCCTGACGCGCGTGCTTGCTGCAGGTGCACTTTTGGCGATCTACGCTGTGGCCACCGTGACGACGTCGGGCGTATTCCTCGCCTCGGCGACGACGGCGGCCAATGCGTATTACCGCGGCCGCGGCCGGGGCTACTATCGTGGTGGCTATCGTGGATATCGCGGCGGCTACCGCGGAGGCTGGGGTCGAGGCTATGGCCATTGGTGCCACCGTCCCTGGAACAGCCGTCGTTACTACTGCTACTGAGCCATTTCCGCTCGAAACTGTTACCGGGCCGGCCGCGCAAGCGGCCGGCTTTGTGTTGCGCGCGGGCCCTTGCAAGCCGCCACGATGTGGGGCACGCCAACGCAAGGGCGACGAGGGAGGGATTCTTGATGCGCCGTGTTCTGCTATCGCTCACCGCTGCTTCGATCGTTCTGACCGCCGCGTCGCTTGCGCCTGCCAGCGCCATGACGGTCGGCACCGCCGCAGGCATCCGGGCGGGCCTGGCCGAGACCAGCGCCGTCGATGAGGTCGTCTACATCTGCCGCCACCGCTATTTCACCAGCCGCCGGCTGTGCTGGTGGCGGCCCGGCGGCTACTCCTGGAAGTTCTGGCGCCGCCGCTATTAAGAGCCGCCGCCAAGGGCCTGGATGGACTTGGAATTTTCCCTCCAGGAAAGCGCTGGGGACGACTTGCCGCAGGGCCCGGGATCGGGCAGATTATGGTTAATGCGGCGCTTCGAGTGAGCCCTGGGTGAGGCCCCCCGGGCTGTGGAGTGCGTAACGTGCGGTATCTGTTGTCGGCGGCTTGCCTGGCCGCCCTTGCCTTTTCGTCCATCACCAGCGCTTCGGCGGGTGACCGTGTGCCGGTCAACGCGTCGTATCGCGTCAGCACGCCTGCGCCCGTCTCGCGGGCGGCATCGGCGGATCAGATCCCAGGGAATTGCATCCGCGAGGCTTGCGGCCGGCTGTTCTGCTGGAACACCAACAGCATGAGCAGCCGCTAAGGCTGATCTGCTGCTCTCTGCTACTGCGCCACTCGCGCCGGCGGCCCAGGCCGCCGGCCGAGCACTGCTGTCAGAAAGCCTTCGCGCGCATCCGCGAAGGTGAGCCCGCGCGGCTCCAGCACGCGGCGCGAGATGAAAAATCCGGTCAACGCGAAGCCGTCGGCGATGTCCTCGGACGACGGCATGACCTCCGCCGACAGAAACGCCGGCAGCCGGAACAGCCGATGCTGCCAGGGCTCGGCGGCAAGCCGCGACACCGCGCGCCCCGACTTCGGCGACACGAAGCCCAGGTCGTTCATGGTGCCGGTCGCGGCGCAGCTTTCGAGATCGAGGCCGAAGCCGAGTTCAGCGAGGATCTGTAATTCGAAGCGCACGATCGCGGCCGCCGCGACGAACGGCTCGTCGAACAGCTCCAGCAGTTCGAGAAGCTGCTCATAGAGCTCGGGATGCGGATCGCGCTCGGCCAAGAGGCGGCACAGCGCCGCAAGGTGCGTGATGCCGTAGAGCACATGCGAGGCGGCAAGCTGGGAGGCACCGTGCAGCTGCAGCGGCTCGACCTGGTAGTGGCCGAGATGCTCATCGAGCCGCGCCCGCCAGGTCACCCGCACTGCATTGCCGGGCTGCAGCATCGGCCGCAGCCGCGAGCCGCTGCCGCCGCGGACCAGGCCGAGATAGCGGCCGTGGTCCTGCGTCATGACCTCGAGAATGGCATTGGCCTCGCCGTGGCGCCTCGTCCCCAGCACGATGCCGTCGTCGGTCCATTCCATGGGCTTTTCTAGCCCCCTGCCCTCGTTCTCATCAACGCCTGATCAAGGCCCGCGGCCGCGGATTTTTGCGCTGCGCCTCCTGGTCGTCGATCACGAAGCAGAGCGGCTGATCGGACAACTTGACCTTCGGGGACGTGACGCAACGCTGAAACACCGCGAGGTCGTTGAGCTCGCGGTACAGCATATAGGGATGGATCAGGAAGCGCCCCGAGTCGTCATCGAAATTGCCGAGCCGGTCGATGCGGCCCTTGATGGCGGGCTCGACCGCGATCTCGGCGTCGCGCAGCTCGTCGCCCGCGATGAAATTCTCGGGGAGCTGGTCGAACGGCCCGTCGAGATAGGTGTTGAGCCGTGACTGCCGTTCGCTCGCACCGATCATGATCTTCCGGGTCCCCCAGACATAGAACGCAAAGCCGGTGCGCTTGCCGATCACGATCCGGCTTGAGACCTTGCTCGGGAGGAAGGCGTCGGGGACCGGCTCGGAGTCATCGAGCAGGAAATGAAAAATCTTCAGCCGTGTGTTGAACACCAGGAAGAAGCGGAGGCCGGACTCGTCGAACACCGGTCCGAGGAATTTCTCGTCGGCCAAGAGCAGGCTTGCCGGCGGCTTGACCTTCGACAGATCGTTGAGCGCGAAGGTCACGCTCTTGCCGGCGAGAGTGACTCGATATTGAAGCGGCGCAAGCTTCTCGACCGACACGCCTTTGTCGGTGCCGAACGCCTCATGGCGCTCCTCGGGTTCGTTGTTCCAGTCGGTCGGCTCCTCGCTGAACGAGAAGTTCACCTTGCCTTGGTCGCGGTCGGCCGCGGCCAAGCGAAAGTTGCCGACATAGCGCACGCCGTCGCGGGCGAAGCGGACGTAGTAGTAGTTCTCGGTCGGCAACACGGTCACGCGCTCAGGCAGCGCGTTGAGCACGTAGGAGAACACCGCGAAGGTGTCCGTGATCGCGAGCGTGCCGCCCGGCTTGAGCTCGCCGATGTCGGTTTCGTTGGTGTGCAGCACCGGCCGTGCGCTGTCCTGCGCGCGGGCCGCGCCCGCACAGAACAGCAGCGCCAACGTGATCGCGATGGCACGCGCCGCCATGCTCACTCCTTGGGAAATTCCAGCCCCATCTGCCGGTAGCGCTCCGGATCGTCGCCCCAGTCCTCGCGCACCTTGACGAACAGGAACAGATGAACCTTCTGCTCGATGATCTCCGAGAGCTCGCGGCGCGACGCCTCGCCGATCGCCTTGATGGTCTGGCCGCCCTTGCCGAGCACGATCTTGCGCTGGCTCTCGCGCTCCACATAGATCGTCTGCTCGACCTTCACCGAGCCGTCCTTGCGCTCGGTCCAGGTCTCGGTCTCGACCGTCGACTGGTACGGCAACTCCTGGTGCAGCTTCAGATAAAGCTTCTCGCGGGTGATCTCGGCGGCGAGCTGGCGCACCGGCGCATCCGAGACCTCGTCCTCCGGATAGTGCCAGGGCCCTTCGGGGACATGCTCGGCGAGCCATTTGCGCACATCGGCGACGCCGTCGCCGCTCAGCGCCGAGATCATGAAGATCGAGTCGAACTTGGCCTTGGTGTTGAGCGCCTGCGCGAGCCCGAGCAGCTTCTCCTTGTCGACGATGTCGACCTTGTTGAGGATCAGAATCTTCGGTTGCCGGACTTCTTCGAGCTTGGCCACGATCGTCTCAGCCTCGTCGTCGAGGCCCTTCTTGGCATCGATCAGCACCGCGACCACGTCCGCGTCATGCGCGCCGGTCCAGGCCGTGGTGACCATGGCGCGGTCGAGCCGCCGCTTCGGCGAGAAGATGCCCGGCGTGTCGATGAAGATGAGCTGCGCCGGGCCTTCCATCGCGATGCCGCGCACCAGCGTGCGCGTGGTCTGCACCTTGGGCGAGACGATCGCGACCTTGCTGCCGACCAGCGCGTTGGTCAGCGTGGACTTGCCGGCATTGGGCGCGCCGATCAGCGCGATGAAGCCGCAACGTGTATTGGCGCCTTGGTCTGGTTCAGGCATCGGGGCGATCCGTCAGCACGCCTTCGCGCTTGAGCAGCGCGGCGGCGGCGGCCTGCTCGGCCGAGCGTTTGGAACGGCCGATGCCTTCGGCAGGCTCGCGGTTCGGCAGCGTCACCGAGATGCGAAACTCCGGGCTGTGATGCGGCCCGGTGCGCTCGACCTCCTTGTAGGCCGGCGTGGGCAAACCACGCGCCTGCGCCCATTCCTGCAGCATGGTCTTGGGATCGCGCAGCGGCCGCGCCGGCACGCGCATCCGTTCGCCCCAGAATTTCTCGACCAGATCGACCGCCGCTTTGAAGCCGCCGTCGCAATAGACCGCACCGATCAGCGCCTCGCAGACGTCGGCGAGGATCGCGGTGCGGCTGCGTCCGCCGGCATTGGATTCGGAAGAGCCAAGCCTGATCGCCTCGCCGATCTGCATCGCCTTGGCGACGTCGGCGCAGGCCTCGCGGCGC
Organism: uncultured Rhodoplanes sp.; assembly: GCA_936924235.1. Taxonomy (GTDB): domain Bacteria; phylum Pseudomonadota; class Alphaproteobacteria; order Rhizobiales; family Xanthobacteraceae; genus Z2-YC6860. Next base: position 18,772 of record CAKZHN010000590.1, read on the forward strand.
ACCAGGTCGGCGAGCCGCCGCGACAACTCGCCTTCGTCGGCCTTAGGGAACGACTGATACAGCATGTCCGAGATGATCAGACCCAGCACGTGATCGCCGAGGAACTCCAGCCGCTGGTAGGAATTGGCGCGGCCGCCGCCCGACACCGCCGAGATGTGCGTCAGCGACCGGTCGAGAAGGTCGCGATCCTTGAAGCGATAGCCGATGGTCGTTTCCAGCTCGCTCGACGCAGCGAGGTATTTTCTGGCCGCGCGGCGCTTGGCTGGAGACTCTGGCTTGGCTGCAGGCTCGGCGGGCTTGGCAGGCGCTGCAGCGGACTTGGCAGCCGGTGCTGCGGGTGTGCCAGTCTGCGCAGCGAGCTTGGCAGCCTGTGCGGCGAGTTTGGCGGCCGCGGCATTTTCCGCTCGCTTGGACCTGGCGCGTTTTAGCGGTGCAGATCCCTGCTCTGCCGATTTGGATACTGCTGATTTGGAATCGGCAGATTTGGCTTCTGTGGACTTAGGCTCTGTAGACTTGGGCTCTGTAGACTTGGGCTCTGCGGCCTTCGTTTCGGCGGGCTTGGTTTCCGACGCCGTGGAGGCGGCGAGATCGCTCTCGCGTGACGCCGCCTTGGATGCGCTATCTAACTTCGCCCCTCGTCTGCTCATCGAACCAACGTGAACAACCGGCTCCAGCGAACAGAGAACGGCCAGCGCCAGAATTCCCAGGCGCGCTCGCCCTCATAGACCGAGAAGAAGATCAACTGGGCGCGGCCGACGATGTTCTCGAACGGCACGTAGCCGACCTGCGGGAAACGGCTGTCGGTTGAGTTGTGGCGGTTGTCGCCCATCATGAAGTAGTTGTCGGGCGGCACCTCGTAGACCTCTGTGTTGTCCGACTGCAGGTTGTACGGCAGATCGAGCGTCGTGTAGCTGACGCCGTTCGGCAGCGTCTCCTTCCAGCGGCGCACGCGCACCGGGCGGCGGCCCTCTTCCTCGTCGATGAAGTCGTCGATGCGCTCGCGCGGCACCGGCTGGCCGTTGATGTGCAACACGCCGTCGACCATCTGGATCTTGTCGCCGGGCAGGCCGATGACGCGCTTGATGTAGTCGGTGGTGTCGTCCTTGGGCAGGCGGAACACGACGACGTCGCCGCGCTCGGGCTTGCTGAAGGCGGCGATCCGGCCGGTGAACAGGTTCGGCGACAGCGGCAGCGAGTAGTGGCTGTAGCCGTAGGAGTACTTCGAGACGAACAGATAGTCGCCGACCAGGAGCGTCGCCTTCATCGAGCCGGACGGAATGTTGAACGGCTGGAAGAAAAAGGTCCGGATCACCAGCGCAATGATGCCGGCATGAATCAGCAGCCGGACGAATTCGCCGAGACCGCCCTCTTTGCGCTTTGTCATGCTGGTCTCACTCATCGGCCTCGCGTCCCTGGCTTGAGCCCCGAAGCCTTGTAGCGGCTGCCCCAGTCATGCGCAATGAACCGGACCAGTGCCGCGCGGGCCCCCGGCGGATTAAATTTCATCCATTGTTTCAGGAATTTATGCTGCCCTGGACGATCTGCCTTGTGGGTCGTGACGCCCGCGGAAACCACACTCCATCACGGGATATTTATACCGCGAATCTCGACCCGCCAGAGTGATCCGGGAACTAGGCTTTCGGCGTCGCAGGGACCGCCGAGATGATGACGAAGGCCACCGCCATCGGCCCTTCGTCGCTGATGGTCAGGTCGATCTGAGCCTCGTAGCCGCTGGGGGTGATCTCCTGCAGCCGCTTCAGCGCCCCGCCGGTGAGCTTCATGGTCGGCCGCCCCGACGGCATGTTGACCACTCCCATGTCGCGCCACCAGACGCCGTCGCGGATGCCGGTGCCGAGCGCCTTGGCGCAGGCCTCCTTGGCGGCAAAGCGCTTGGCGTAGGTCTCGACGCGGTTCTTCTTGCGCTCGGCGCGGGCGCGCTCGGTGTCGGTGTACACCCGGGCGAGGAAGCGGTCGCCGTGCCGCTCGATCACCTTGGCGACGCGGCGAACGTCCGAAATGTCGGAACCGAGACCGAGAATCATGCGGTTATCCGCCCCGGCTCACAGACCGGGAAATTCGCGTTGAATGAGCGCATTGAGGGCCTCCTTAGACGGAACGCCCGACGCTTCGTTTCCGTTGCGGATGAAGTCGGGCGGATCGAGGGGTGTCTTGTTGATGCTAAAATCCTTCCGGTTCCTGGCAAAGTCGGCGGCGATCAACCCGTCATGCCTGGATGCCGCAGGCAGAATATAAAACGCATCATCACGGTGTGGTCCGAACATCCTGGCCACGACGCCATCCGCCGGCACGCTCCGGCGCCGGCTGGAAATCCGCCGAAGCTCGACCGGCTTCTTGAGGATGATCGCATAGACGCGCGCCAGCGGCAGCTCGCTGGCTTCCTTGCTCAAGGCGGCCAGGAACACGACCGCGTTGAAGCCCAAGGCGCGGGCCTCGTCGGGCGTGCTCGGCCAGGCGACGTCGAACAGCGCCATGCGGGCGGCGCCTTGGGGCGCGACCTTTTTGACTTCGGCCGCACGGGTCTCGAGACGGCGCTCGATCTCCTGCGCAGTGACCGGATCGTGCGTTGTCGGACCGCGGTTCACGACCTGCGCCGACGCGTCAAACATTGTCGTCGCCAATTGCGCGAGAATGCCGAGAGCCATCAGCGCCCCACGCATTCGCCCCTCCCCGTTGCCCTCAGCCCGCCCTGGCGCGGCCGCGGTCCATCGCGGCGCGCATGGCCTTCACGGTCTGCGCGAGCCCGGTGAACACCGCCTCGCCGATCAGGAAATGGCCGATGTTCAGTTCGAAGATCTCCGGCAGCGCCGAGATGGTCTCGGCGCTGGCGTGGTCGAGGCCGTGGCCGGCATGCACTTCGAGGCCGAGGTTTCTGGCGAGCGCGGCGCCGGCGCGGATGCGCTGCCATTCGCGCTCGGCCGCGGCCTGGTCGCCGTCGGTGAGCGCGTGGCACCACGCGCCGGTGTGGATCTCGATGACCGGAGCCTTCAGCGCTGCAGCTGTCTCGATCTGCCTGGAGTCAGCCGCGATGAACAGCGACACCCGGATTCCTGCCGCAAGGAGCTTGGCGATCTTTGGCCCAAGCTCGGCGCGCTGACCCGCGGCATCGAGGCCGCCCTCGGTGGTGCGCTCCGCGCGCCGCTCCGGGACGAGGCACGCCGCGTGCGGCCGCGTGCGGACTGCGATCTCGACCATCTCGTCGGTCGCGGCCATCTCGAGATTGAGCGGCTTGGCGATACTGGCTTTCAGGCGCGCGATGTCATCGTCGCTGATGTGGCGGCGGTCTTCGCGCAGATGCGCCGTGATGCCGTCGGCGCCGGCCTCGATCGCCAGCATCGCGGCGCGCACCGGATCCGGATGCCGCCCGCCACGCGCGTTGCGGATGGTGGCGACGTGATCGATGTTGACGCCGAGGCGGAGGGGCAAAGCCGCGGGCACGTTGGTGTCCTGTTATTTGAAATCGCGCATCAGCCGGTCACCCGCTCGGCCGCCGCGACCACCTTCTTGGCGCGGAGCTGCGAGATGATGGCGTTGAGGTGCTTGAGGTCGTAGACCTCGAGATCGATGGTGCAGTCGGTGAAGTCCGGCGAGCGCCGCTTCATGCTGATGTTGTCGATGTTGCCGTCATTCTCGGCGATAACGGTGGCGATCTGCGCCAGCGTGCCGGGCTCGTTGAGCGATTGGATGGCGATCCGCGCCGGGAAGCGCTGCGGCGTGCGTTCGTCGATGTCCCAGCGCACGTCGAGCCAGCGCTCGGGCGTGTCCTCGAAGTCCTTCAGCGTCGGTGACTGGATCGGGTAGATCGTGATGCCCTCGCCCGGCGTGAGAATGCCGACGATGCGATCGCCCGGCACCGCGCCGCCATCCGGCGCAAAGCGCACCGGCAGATCGGAGTTGATGCCACGGATCGGGATCGACGAGGCCTGGTCGGCCTCGGGCACCTTGAACTGCACCGCCTTGCCCTTCTTCAGGCCGAACCAGCCGGCCTCGGTCTTCGGCGGCGGCACCGGCGAGATGCGCTCCTCCTTGTAGTCGGGGTACATGGCGCGGGCGACGTCCGACGGCCGCATCTCGCCGCGGCCGACCGCGACGAAGACGTCGTCGATGGTGGTGCGCGCGAGCCGCGGCAGTGCGCCGGTGAGCTTTTCGTCGGAGTATTCGCGCTTGGCGCGCTGGCACAGCCGCTCGACGATGCGGCGGCCGAGCTCGGCATACTGCACGCGCACTGCGTTGCGCGTGGCCCGGCGGATCGCCAGCCGCGCCTTGCCGGTGACCACGATGGATTCCCAGGCCGACGGCGGCGCCTCCTGCGCCGGCGAGGTGATGATCTGGACCTCGTCGCCGTTGTTGAGCTCGGAGATGAGCGGCGCGATCTTGCCGTTGATCTTGCAGCCGACCGCATGGTTGCCGACGTCGGTGTGCACCGCATAGGCAAAATCGATCGGCGTGGCCTTGCGCGGCAGCGCGATCAGCTTGCCCTTCGGCGTGAAGCAGAACACCTGATCGTGGAACAGTTCGAGCTTGGTGTGCTCGAGGAATTCCTCAGGGTTCGAGCCCTCCGCCAGCAATTCGATGGTGCGGCGCAGCCAGGCGTAGGCGTTGGATTCGCGCGACAGCATGTCCGACGGCGAGTCGGAGCCTTCCTTGTAGAGCGCGTGCGCCGCGATGCCGTATTCGGCGATCTCGTGCATATCCTCGGTGCGGATCTGCAGCTCGACGCGCTGCTTGCCGGGCCCGATCACCGTGGTGTGCAGCGAACGGTAGTCGTTCTGCTTGGGCGTCGAGATGTAGTCCTTGAAGCGGCCGGGCACCATCGGCCAGGTGGTGTGGACGATGCCGAGCGCGCGGTAGCACTCGCGCTGCGTCTTGACGATGACGCGGAAGCCGAAGATGTCGGAGAGCTGCTCGAAGCCGACCGACTTGCGCTCCATCTTGCGCCAGATCGAATACGGCCGCTTGCGCCGGCCGGTGACGATCGCCTCGGTGCCGGACTCGGCGAGCTTGCGGGTGAGCTGCTGCTCGATCTCGGCGATCAGATGGCTGTGGCGGGCGGCGAGCGCGTCGAGCCGCTCGCGCACCAGATCGTTGGCCTCCGGATAGAGCTGGCGGAACGACAGGTCCTCCAGCTCCTCGCGCAGGTGATGCATGCCCATGCGGCCGGCGAGTGGCGCGTAGATGTCGAGCGTTTCCTGGCCGATGCGCGCGCGGCCCTCGGGCGGCATGTATTCGAGGGTGCGCATGTTGTGCAGCCGGTCGGCGAGCTTCACCAGCAGCACGCGGACGTCGTCGGCGATGGCCAGCAAGAGCTTGCGCAGGTTCTCGGCCTGCTTGGCCTCGCGGGAGACGAGGTCGAGCTTCTTCAGCTTGGTCAGGCCCTCGACCAGATGGCCGATGTCGGGGCCGAACACCTGGTCGATCTCGGCCCGGGTGGTCGGCGTGTCCTCGATGGTGTCGTGCAGCAGCGCCGCCGCGATGGTGGCGTCGTCGAGCTTGAGATCGGTCAGGATCGCCGCGACCTCGAGCGGATGGGTGAAGTACGGATCGCCCGAAGCGCGCTTCTGCTCGCCATGGGCCTTCATGGCGTAGACGTAGGCGCGGTTGAGCAGTGCCTCGTCGGTGTTCGGATTGTAGCGGCGCACCCGTTCGATCAGGTCATACTGCCGCATGATCGCGGCAGGCTTCTTCTTTTTCTCTTTTTCAACAACGGCTTGGGCAACGATATTCGAGCCCCGGTCGAGCGAGGGCCGGGCCCTCGCCGGGCTTTGCATGCGTGGCAGATCGGTCTTCGATTGCGCCATAGTCCAGCGACCGTGGCCGCCGGCGGCATTCCAACGTTCGTTGCTGCAATCCGGCCCGGCGGCGTTCTCTCGTTGATCAAAATATCACGAGGAATCGCCGCAGCCGCAAGGTCAAGGACCGAAACGGGTTCACAAAAAGCAAATGGCCCGGCGTGCGGCCGGGCCATCGCGATCTGCCGGAACGGCAGAAATTTCGGCCAAATTACTCGCCGTCGTCGGGTTCCGGCTGCTCCTCCGGCGGAGTGAGCCCTTCCAGGCCCTTCAGCAGCTCTTCCTCGCTCATGTGATCGACCGCGACCTCGGTGTCGTCGGCATCGACCGAGCCGCCCGAGCCGGCGATCAGCGGCACGCTGTCGGACTCCGGCTCGTCCACCTCGACGTACTTCTGCAGCGAGTGGATCAGGTCTTCCTTGAGGTCTTCCGGCGAGATCGTGGTTTCGGCGATCTCGCGCAGCGACACGACCGGGTTCTTGTCGTTGTCGCGGTCGACCGTGATCTGCGAACCGGATGAGATCATGCGCGCGCGATGGCTCGCCAGCAGCACGAGATCGAAGCGGTTGGGCACCTTGTCGATGCAGTCTTCGACGGTCACACGGGCCATGCGGCTCTGCTCCTTACAACGTGGCGTTGTCGTGAATTGTTGGCTGTACGTAACGTCATGCGACTAAAAGCGCAAGGCCAGAGGTATTGCCGAACCCCGTATCAGTAGTTTTGTCAGTCGACACGCAGCACTATAACTGGCATACCCACCTTAATTTTAGGGCAGATTGTGACATTGGGACGACAACGACCGCATTTGCGCGGCATTTTGCTGGTCGATTCCCAATAACCACGGTCAAAAATCAACCACCCGGCCAACCACCGCCGGGAACCGCCGCTATGGCGAGGAGTAATTCGCGAGGAATGATGTCTGCACAGGTCGAGAAAATCGCGCTGTTCATCGACGGCGCAAACCTCTACGCAACCGCAAAATCACTAGGTTTCGACGTTGATTACAAGCGGCTGCTTCGGGAGTTCCAGTCGCGTGGCAATCTTCTACGCGCCTTCTATTACACCGCTGTGATCGAGGATCAGGAGTATTCATCGATCCGTCCGCTGATCGATTGGCTCGATTACAACGGCTATACGGTAGTCACGAAAGCAACCAAAGAGTTCGTCGACCAGAGCACCGGCCGCCGCAAGGTGAAGGGCAGCATGGACATCGAGCTTGCGGTCGACGCCATGGAGCTCGCGCCGCACATCGATCACATGGTCCTGTTCTCCGGCGACGGCGATTTCCGCTCGCTGGTCGAGTCGGTCCAGCGCCGCGGCGTTCGCGTTACGGTTGTGTCGACGATTTCGACGCAGCCGCCGATGGTCGCCGACGAACTGCGCCGCCAAGCCGACGTGTTCCTCGACATCGCCGAGCTGCAGTCCAAGGTCGGGCGCGATCCGTCCGAACGGCCGGCGCGGGAACCCCGCGAGCCGCGGGGCGGTCCGCAGCAGCACACGCCGCAGTTCCTGCAGCGTGGCCCGGAACGCGGTCCGGCACAGCGTACGCCGGTCGGCGCCGCTTCGGACGATTTCGAAGACTAGGC
>CAKZHN010000591.1 GCA_936924235.1 uncultured Rhodoplanes sp.
CTTCCGATCTGGGGTGCGGTCGAGCAGCCGCACGCCAAGAAGCTGCTCCAGTTCGGTGACGGCCTTGCTGACCGCCGAACGCGTCAGCCCCATGCGGCGAGCGGCCTCGGCGTAGCTGCCGGCCGCGACCACGCGGGCGAAGGCGTTCATGGCGTCGAGCTTGTCCATGGATGCTCAATTGTATCCATTTCGGAACCAGATTGTTCCAAATATGCAATATTGTTGTTATTTTATCAACGGCTTAGGTCTGTTGGCAACACCAGGGCAGTCCAAGGCCCCGAAAATCAGGAGACAGACCATGCTCAACCACCGCAAAGCCGAAGAGCGCGGGCGCGCCAATCTCGGCTGGCTCGACAGCCGCCACACCTTCTCGTTCGGCCATTACTTCGATCCCGAGCACATGGGCCATGGGCCTCTGCGCGTGATCAACGACGACCGCGTCGCGGCGGGTGGAGGCTTTCCGACGCATCCGCACAGCGACATGGAGATCATCTCCTACGTGCTGGAAGGCGGGCTCGCGCATCGCGACAGCATCGGCACCGGCTCGGTGATCCGGCCGGGCGACGTGCAGCGCATGTCGGCCGGCACCGGCATCCGGCACAGCGAGTTCAATGCCTCGGACAGCGAGCCGGTGCACTTCCTGCAGATCTGGATCATTCCGGAAAAGGACGGCCTCGCGCCGGGCTACGAGCAGAAGACGTTCGATGCCGCGAGCAAGCGCGGCAAGCTCAAGCTCGTCGGCTCGCGCGATGGCCGCGACGGCTCGGTGACGATCCACAGCGACGTCGATCTCTATGCGACGCTGCCCGGCGACGGCGGCAGCGTGACCCATAAGCTGGCGGCCGGCCGCATCGGCTGGGTGCAGGTGGCGCAGGGCACCGCGACGCTCAACGGCGAGGAACTTCGCCCGGGCGACGGTGTGGCGCTCGATGCCGGCGACGAGATCAAGCTGACCGGCACGTCCGACGACACCGAAGTGCTCGTGTTCGACATGGCCGCGTAATGCGCGGCGCGCTGGCGGCCTCGCGAGGCCGCCAGCTATTCGTCGGCCTCCCACCGCACGTCCTTGCACTCGATCAGATAGAGGTGGTTGGTCTCGTCTTGCGACGGGTATTTCCGCCAGATGACGAACACGCGGAGGGTCGGGCCCGGCAGCTCCTGGAGCTCGAGAATCTCGCCGTCGTCGCCGGCCATGGCAAGCTCGCGGGCTTCGCTGTCATCGACGAGAATCCGGCTCACGCCATCCAGGAACAGCGTACCGTCGACGACCTCTTCACCGTCATCAACCGCGACATCCTCGATACCCAGGGCATAGCTTGTGCCTTCGCGCTCAATGGTCGCGACGGTCGCGTCATGGAATGAATGGTTCTCCGGAATCATGTCTCCCCCAAAAAACGAAGCCCCGCCGCAGCGGGGCTTCTCCAGATGATAACGACGATTGCGGCGAGCGCCGGGCAATCCGGCGTCAGGCGACCTGCTGCGACATGTGTCCGAACATCGCCTTCTTGGCGACGTCGTCCATCTCGGCCTTGAACTGGTGCCGGTCCTTCAGCGTCACGGCCTTCTGCGCCGCGGGCCGCGCGCTGATCTCGTCGACCATGCGCTTGAGGTTCGGGAACTTGGCCCAGCCGCCCTCGCCCAGCACGTTCGGGATGAGCCGCGCCCAGCCCCACACGTTCATGTCGACGATGGTGTAGGTGTCGCCCAGCATGTACTTCTGCTTGGCGAGCCGCGCCTCGAGAATGCCGAAATGGCGCTGCGCCTCGAAGGCGTAGCGGTTGATGGCGTAGGAGATCTTCTCCGGCGCGTACATGCGGAAGTGCACCGACTGGCCCGAATAGGGTCCGACGCCGGACGACACGAAGAACATCCACGACAGCAGTTCGCCGCGCGCCTTGTCGGTCTTGGCCGGCAGGAACTTGCCGGTCTTCTCGGCGAGATAGATCAGGATGGCGCTGGAATCGAACACCACCGCGTCGCCGTCGACGATCGCCGGCACCTTGGCGTTCGGATTGATGGCGAGGAAATCCGGCTTGTGCTGGTCGCCCTTGCGGGTGTCGACCGGGATCGCCTCGTAAGGCAGGCCGGATTCTTCGAGGAAGAGCGCGACCTTGGTCGGGTTCGGCGCGCCGGAATAATAGAATTTGAGCATGGTGTCTCTCGGTCCGATGGAGGGTTGACTGACGGTGCGAAAGGCGCGCGAACGCGCGCGGCGCGCATCATAGTGCGCGGCATGGGCCGCGCCTAGAACCGGCACTCCGGCAGAATGCGCGCCACTTCGCGCCGTTATGCATCAAACGGCCCTTGCGAAACGGCCTCCGAATGACCAACCGCCATGCTCCACAGCAAAACGGCCCCGCTTGCGCGGGGCCGTGATCGTGCCAGGGAGGCGCAACGATCCGCGTCAGAACAGTCCGACGATCTTGCCCTGCTCGTTGACGTTGATGTTGTCCGCCGACGGCACCTTGGGCAGGCCCGGCATGGTCATGATCTCACCGCAGATCGCCACGACGAACTCGGCGCCGGCCGAGAGCCGCACCTCGCGCACCGGAATCGAGAACCCTTTGGGCGCGCCCTTGGCGTCCGGATTGGTCGAGAACGAATACTGCGTCTTGGCGATGCAGATCGGCAGCTTGCCGAAGCCCATCTCTTCCCACGCCTTGAGCTGGTCCTTCACCGACTTGTCGGCGGTGGCGTCATCGGCGCGGTAGATCTCCTTGCAGATGGTACGGATCTTCTCGAACAGCGGCATGTCGTCGCCGTAGAGAAACTTCAGGTTCGCCTTGCCCTCGTCGCAGATCTTGACGACGGCCTTGGCGACATCGGCCGCGCCCTCGCCGCCCATCGCCCAGTGGTCGGCCATCAGCGCCTCGACGCCGAGTGCCTTGCACTTCTCCTTGACCAGCGCGATCTCGGCGTCCGTGTCGGCGGAAAAGCGGTTGATCGAGACCACCGCAGGCATGCCGAACTTCTTGATGTTCTCGATGTGCTGCTGGAGGTTCGACATGCCGGCGTCGAGAGCCTTGAGGTCCTCCTTCTTCAGATCGTCCTTCTTGACCCCGCCGTGCATCTTCAGCGCCCGGATGGTCGCGACGACGACGACGCAATCCGGCTTGAGACCGGCCTTGCGGCACTTGATATCGAGGAACTTCTCCGCGCCCAGGTCGGCGCCGAAGCCGGCTTCCGTCACCACGTAGTCGGCAAGCTTGAGCGCGGCTGTGGTCGCCGACACCGAGTTGCAGCCATGGGCGATGTTGGCGAACGGACCGCCGTGGATGAAGGCCGAGATCTGAAGAGCACACGTCTGAACTCCA
>CAKZHN010000592.1 GCA_936924235.1 uncultured Rhodoplanes sp.
CTGCTCTCGCCCGGCGCGCTCTACGATCGCTCGCTCAACCGCCCGGTGACGATCCGGCGCACCTATCCCGGCGGCCGCGTCGTCGAGTGGGGTGGCGCGCCGGAGTGGGATGATTGAAGACGGGTGTCCGTCTGTAGCCCAAGCCCGCAAAGCCCCTTTCGGAGGTGCAGGCCGGGCCGATACCATGCCGCCCTGAATGGGGGGATACATGAGACGCCGGAGTTTTGTGGCCGGTCTTGCCGGTGCGATGGCGTTGCCGCGTCTGGCGCACGCGCAGCCGCAGGCCATGCCGGTGGTCGGATTCCTCGCCTCACAATCCGCAGGGCCGTCCGCGGGCCGTGTTGCGGCATTCCTGAAAGGCCTGGCCGAGCAGGACTTCGTCGAGGGCCGCAATGTCGCCATCGAGTACCGGTGGGCCGAAGGCCGCTACGAGCGTCTGCCGGCACTGGTGCAGGACTTGGTGCGCCGGCGGGTGGCGGTGATCGCTGCTACGACCCAGGACGCGGCGCTTGCGGCCAAGGCCGGCACAAAGACCATTTCTGTCGTGTTCAACGTCGGAGGCGATCCGGTCAAATTCGGTCTGGTGGCGAGCTTGAACCAGCCCGGCGGCAACGTGACCGGAGTGAACATGTTCACCTCCGATCTTCAGGCGAAGCGGCTTGGTTTGCTGCACGAAATGGTGCCCAAGGCCGCGATGATCGGTTCGTTGATCAATCCGAACAACAGCACCGCCGCGGATCAAGCAAAGACAATGCAGGATTCCGCGCGGCAACTCGGGTTGCGGCTTGTGATCCGCAATGCGGGCAGCGACGGCGATCTCGAGCCGGCCTTCGAAAGCCTTGTCCGGGACGGCGTCGATGCGCTGGTGGCCGCCGCCGATCCGTTTCTGGCGAGCCGGCGCGATCGGCTTGTCGCGTTGGCCGCGAAGCACCGTCTGCCGGCGATGTGGGAATGGTACGACTATATCGAAGCGGGCGGCCTGATGAGCTACGGCACCAGCATTGAAGAGGGCTATCGCCAGGTCGGCGTCTATGTCGGACGGGTGCTCAAGGGCGAGAAGCCCGCCGAGATGCCGGTGATGCGGCCGGTTCAGTTCGATCTGGGTATCAATCTGAAAACCGCCAAGGCGCTCGGGATCGAAGTGCCCCCGACGTTGCTCGCCCGCGCCGACCGGGTGATCGAATAGCCGCGCGCTTTTGCTGGCGTGGTGTCATGCGAACTGCAGTGTGAGCCCGTGAAGTCCGAGCACACCATAATCCGATGACCAAGTTTCTCCCGGCGCGACCGGCCACGCGTCGGTGATCGTGCCGGTGGTGACGATCTCGCCTGCAGCAAGCTTCGGCGCCTGCGGTTGATCCGCGATCAGCCGCGCGAGATGAATCATCGCTGATGCCGGACTGTCCAGCACGTTGGCGCCGACGCCGCGATCGATCACCGTGCCGCCGCGCGACAGCGTCACGGCGCAAATCGGTAGCGCCTTCGCGAGGGCCGCACGGTTCTGTTCCGTCACCATCAGCGGCGCGCCAACTGCCAGCGCGCCGTGCAGTCCAAACGCCGCGGTGCAATCGGCTGCTTTGAATTTCCAGTCCGGAAAATGGCTCTGCACGATCTCGAAGCCCGGCGCGATCCATTCGGTCGCGGCCAGCACCGCGAGCGGATCGTCGGAGGCCGATATAGGACCTTTCAGCTTGAACACCACCTCCGGCTCGATCCGCGGCAGGACGAATGACTTGAGATCAAACGTCGCGCGGCCATCCTTGGCGAAATGCACCGTGTGCGACCAGACATGCGCCCACATTGGCTGATGCACGCCATACCGCGGCCAGATGGTGCGGTTGGTGAAGCCGATCTTGCGGCCGACCGCGCGCCAGCCTTGCGCGCGGCGCCGCGCCTCGATGTCGGCCAGCACCGCATAGCCGTCGGCGACGCTGAAATCCGGCGCCTCCGCCGTAATCGGCGGCAAGCTCGTCGCCGTGTCGTAGGCCGCGATCAGCCGGTCGGCGATGCTGGTGAGGTCCTTCGCCATGGTTTCAATGACCTTGGCGTCAGAAGAATCCGATCGACTCGCAGCCGGTGCCGCACTTGAAGCTTGTCTTGTGCTTGCGGTTCGGAATGTCGATCACATGCACCGAGCCGTCGCCCTGGCAGGGCACGAACAGCTCGTCGCCGTGGAACGCCATGTCCATCGGCTGATTGCCGACCTTGATCGCGGTCTGCTCCTTGAACGACGGATCGATCAGGCTGACGGTGTCGCTGTTCAGGCTCGTGACGCCCAGGAGGCTCCAGTCCGGCGCGTAGCGCGCGATCTGGGCCGCTTTCGGTACGTCCTTCAGCCGCACCTCGTCTCTGACGCGCTCGCTTGCGGTATCGATCAGGAACAGCGCCGGCTCGGCGTCGTCGACCGCGACCACGGTTTTGCCGTCTGGTGAGATCGCGATGCCGGCGAGCGGGCGAGGGGTCTTGATCTTACCGGTGAGCTTGCGTGTCTTCAGGTCGATCACCGAGACAGTCGCGTCCTCCTCGTTCTCGGTGTAGAGCCGCGAGCCGTCCGGCGCGATGATCAGGCGGTGGCCGTTGGTCGAGCCGGAATCCAGCGCCTCGATCACCTTGTTGGTGCCGGGGTCGATCACCACCACCTTCGCGCTGTTCTCGCAGGTGATGTAGATCAGCCGGTCCGGGCCGAGCTTCAGTGTGTGCGGCGCGATGTAGGGGCGAAGATCGATGGTGCCGACATGGGCGCGCTGGTGCAGGTCGAAGATGCACAGGAAATGCTGCGGGTTGGGATTTCGGCCGTGAATCCCGTCGCCGAAGATCGGCACGTAGGCGAGGCTCGTTTCCGGCACCACCAGCAGCTCGTGCACGGTGCGCGGAAATCCGTCGATCGTGATCTGTGTTTCGTAGGTCTGCGGGTCCAGAAACAGGACCTTGCCGCCCATCTTGTCGACCGCGATCAGCCCGCGCGCCTTCGCCATGACGTATTGCTCCCGGTATATCGGCAAATCCTAGCGCATCTTCGGGTCGCTGCGTCTGAAATGATAATGTAAATCCTCGGCCATGGATGCGAACCCCAACACTGCGCTGGTGCTGTTTTCCGGCGGCCAGGATTCCACTGTCTGTCTCGCCTGGGCGCTGGAGCGCTTTGCCCGTGTCGAGACCTTAGGTTTCGATTACGGCCAGCGCCACGCGATCGAGCTCGCGGTGCGGCCGCGCATCCGCGAGCGGATCGCGGCGCTCAAGCCGCAATGGGCGGAGCGGCTGGGCGAGGACCATGTTGTCAAGCTCGATGCGCTCGCCGCGATCTCCGATACGGCGCTGACCC